>NZ_JBEXUD010000040.1:0-111119 GCF_040614215.1 Dactylosporangium sp. NPDC006015 | reverse complement strand
GCGACAAGCGCCTCGTGGCCTATGTGGTCGGTGCCGCCGACGGTGCGACGCTGAAGAACCACGCCGCCGAACGGCTGCCCGACTACATGGTTCCTACGGCCTTCGTGGCCCTCGACGCGCTGCCGCTGACACCCAACGGAAAGCTCGACCGCAAGGCCCTGCCCGCCCCGGACCTCACGATCCCCGGCACCGGCCGCCCCCCGGCCAACGAACGGGAAGAACTGCTCTGCCGGGCGTTCGCCGAAATCCTCGGCGTCGACCACGTCGGCGTCGACGACGACTTCTTCGACCTAGGCGGCAACTCACTGCTCGCCGTCCGGCTCACCAGCCGCATCCGGTCCCTGCTCCAGGTGGACATGTCGTTGCGGCTGCTGGTGAGCGAGCCGACCGTCGCGCGGCTCGCCGCCCGGATGGACACCAAGAAATCAGCCCGGCCGGCGCTGCGGCCGATGCGCACCACGGAGGAGTCCTGATGTACCCCCTGTCGTATGCGCAGCAGCGCCTCTGGTTCATCGACCAGATGGAGGGCCCGAGCACGACGTACAACATCCCGACGGTGATGCCCCTGCCCGGCCGGGTCGACCCCGCCGCGCTGAATGCCGCCCTGCGTGATGTGATCGGCCGGCACGAGGTGCTGCGCACGGTCTTCCCGGTCGTCGGCGGGGAACCGCTCCAGGACGTCCTCGAGCTCGCCGCCCTCGACTGGCAGCTGGTGGTGCACCCGGTCGCCGCTGACGAGCTGCCCGCCGCGGTCGACGAGGCGCTGCGGCACGTGTTCAACCTCGCGTCCGAGATCCCGATCCGGGCGTGGCTGTTCGAGGCCGGACCGGGCGAGCACACCCTGGTGCTGGTCGTGCACCACATCGCCAGCGACGGGTGGTCCGGCGAGCCGCTCATCAGGGACCTCACCACGGCGTACGAGGCCCGTCTCGCCGGTCACGCCCCACGCTGGGAACCGTTGCCCGTCCAGTACGCGGACTACGTGCTGTGGCAACGGGAACTGCTCGGCCGCGAGGACGACCCGGACAGCGTCTTCTCCCGGCAGGTCGCGTACTGGCGGGAGGCCCTCGCCGGCGCGCCCGACGAGCTCGTCCTGCCCTTCGACCGGCCGCGGCCCCTCGTCGCGGAGCACGAGGGGCACACATCGGTCGCGTTCGTCCCGGCCGACGTCCACGCGCGGCTGATCGAGGTCGCGCGTGAACACGACGTCACCGTGTTCATGGTGCTGCAGACGGCGGTGGCGGTGCTTCTGTCGAAGCTCGGCGCCGGAACCGACATCCCGATCGGTGTGGCGGTCGCCGGCCGTACCGACGACGCACTTAACGACCTCGTCGGGTTCTTCGTCAACACCCTCGTGATCCGGACCGACCTGTCCGGGAACCCGACGCTCGCACAGACACTTGCCCGGGTGCGCGACGTCGGGTGGCACGCTCTGGAGAACCAGGACGTGCCGTTCGAACGTCTGGTGGAGAAGCTCGCCCCGGCCCGTTCACTGTCGCGGCAGCCGCTGTTCCAGGTCCTGCTCACCGTCGAGAACGCCGCGCCGGGGGCCCCGCCGGCGGGCGCCGGGCCGGCGGACGACGGCCCTGGCGGTGTGTCCGTGGCGAAGTTCGACCTCGACCTGAGCTTCAGCGAGACGTTCCACCCCGACGGCACCGCGGCGGGCCTCCGCAGCAGCGTCACGGGCGCCGCCGCGCTGTTCGACGCCACCAGCGTCGACACGCTCGCCGCCCGCCTGGCGCGGCTGCTGGAGGCGCTCGTCGCCGACCCCACCCGCCGGCTGTCCGAGGTGAGCGTCCTCGACACCGCGGAGCGGGACCGGATCGTGGTTGACTGGAACGACACCGGGTTCGTGGCGCCGGACGTCACCGTGCCGGAGCTGTTCGCGGCGCAGGTCGAGCGGACACCGGACGCGGTGGCGGTGGTGTCCGGCGACGGCGCTGTGTCGTACGCGGAGCTGGACGGGCGGGCGGATCGGCTGGCGCGGCACCTGGCCGGGCTGGGGGTGCGGCCCGAGTCCGTGGTGGCGCTGTGCCTGCCGCGCGGTGTGCAGATGATGGTGGCGCTGCTGGCGGTCTGGAAGGCCGGTGGCGCCTACCTTCCAGTCGATCCGGGATATCCGGCGGAGCGGATCGGGTTCATGCTGGCCGACGCCGCGCCGGTCTGCGTTCTGACGCTGCCTGCCGCGGCCGCGGCGCTCGACGGCGTGACCGGCGCGGTTCCCGTGGTGGACCTGGACGATCCGGCGGTGTCCGCGGGCGGGGACGGCCCTCCCGCGGTGGCCGGCGGGCCGGGGTCCGCGGCGTACGTGATGTACACGTCGGGCTCCACGGGCGTGCCGAAGGGGGTGGTGGTCGAGCAGCGTTCGGTGGCGGCCCTGGTGCAGTGGGCGGGTTCACGGTTCGGCGGTGGCCCCTTCGAACGGGTGCTGGGCTCGACGTCGCTGAGTTTCGACGTGTCGGTGTTCGAGTTGCTGGCGCCGTTGTGCGCCGGCGGTTGCGTGCGGGTGGTCCAGGACCTGCTGGTCCTGGCCGACGGATTCGGCGACGTGTCGCTGGTGAGCGCGGTGCCGTCGGCGCTGGTGCGGGTGCTGCCCGGCTGGGACGGTTCGGCCGTGGGAACGGTGGTCCTGGCGGGCGAGGGCCTGTCGGCCGGCGTGTTCGACGCGGTACAGGCGGCGTTGCCGGGCGCGGTGGTCGCGAACATCTACGGCCCGACCGAGGCGACGGTGTACGCGACGGCATGGTTCGACGAGGACCAAGACGACAACGGGAAACGGGCACCCGGCTGGGTGCCGCCGATCGGGCGGCCGATCGGCGGAGCACGGGTGTACGTGCTGGACGACTGGCTGGCACCGGTGCCGGTGGGAGTCGGCGGGGAGCTGTACGTGGCGGGCCGTGGCGTGGCGCGCGGCTACGCCGGCCGGGCCGGGCTGACGGCGGGCCGGTTCGTGGCCGACCCGTACGGCGACGGCGGCCGGTTGTACCGGACCGGTGACGTGGTGCGCTGGAACGCCGACGGTGACCTGGTGTACATGGGCCGGGCGGACCAGCAGGTGAAGATCCGCGGCTTCCGGATCGAGCCGGGTGAGATCGAAGCGGTGCTGACCGCGCACCCGCAGGTCCGGCAGGCCGCCGTCATCGCCCGCGAGGACACGGACGGGGACAAGCGCCTGGTGGCGTACGTCGTCGGCGCCGCGGACGGCGTCGAGGTGCGCGGCTTCGCCGCCGAACGGTTGCCGGACCACATGGTCCCGTCGGCCGTGCTCGTCCTCGACGAGCTACCGCTGTCACCCAACGGCAAGCTGGACCGCAAGGCCCTGCCCCTGCCGGACTTCGCGGCCGCCGCGGGCGGCGGTCGGGGTCCGTCGGCCGGCCGGGAAGAGCTGCTGTGCCTGGCGTTCGCGGAGGTGCTGGGACTGCGGTCGGTCGGCGTCGACGACGACTTCTTCACTCTCGGCGGCCACTCGCTGCTCGCCGTCCGGCTCGTGGAGTGGCTGCGGGTCCGCGGTGTGTCGGTGTCCGTACGCGCGCTGTTCCTGTCACCCACCCCGGCCGGGATGGCCGCCGCGGCCGGTGGCGTGACCGTGGACGTGCCGGCGAACCGCATCCCCGGCGACGCGCCGGCGATCACGCCGGACATGCTGCCCCTGGTCGACCTGACCGAGATCGAGATCCGGACCGTGGTGGCCGCCGTCCCGGGCGGCGCCCCCGCCATCGCGGACATCTACCCGCTGGCACCGCTGCAGGAAGGCATCTTCTTCCACCATCTCCTCGCCGACGGCGGCCAGGACGCGTACGTGACGCCGTTCGTCCTCGCCTTCGACGACCGCGACCGCCTCGACGGGTTCGTCGCCGCGCTGCAGCACGTGATCGACCGGCACGACGTGTTCCGAACGTCGGTCGTGTGGGCGGGCCTGCGCGAACCGGTCCAGGTGGTGTGGCGCTCCGCCACGCTGCCCGTGACGGAGGTGCCCGGCGTCGCCGACGCCGCGGAGCCGGTCGAGGCGCTCATGTCGGCGGCCGGGCTGTCGATGGACCTCGCGCAGGCGCCGCTGCTCGACGTCCACGTGGCCGCCCTCGCCGACGGCCGCTGGCTCGGCCTGCTGCGCGCCCACCACCTCGTCCAGGACCACACCGCCCTCGAGGTGATCCTGGCCGAGATCGAGGCCGTGCTCGCCGGCCGGGCCGCCGGCCTGCCGGAGCCGCTGCCGTACCGCACCTTTGTGGCCCAGGCCCGCGCCGGCCTCGACAGCGGCGCACACGAGGAGTACTTCCGGGAGCTTCTCGCCGGTGTGAACGAGCCGACCGCCGCGTTCGGCGTCACCGACGTCCGTGGCGACGGGTCCGGCGCCGTCCAGGTCGGCGTGGAGTTGGACGCCGGCCTTGCCGCCCGGCTGCGCGGGGTGGCCCGTGACGTGGGCACCAGCCCGGCGACCGTGATGCACGTGGCGTGGTCGCGGGTCCTGGCCGTCGTGTCGGGCCGTGACGACGTCGTGTTCGGCACGGTCCTGTTCGGCCGGATGAACGCGGGCGCGGGCGCGGACCGGGTGCCCGGCCTGTTCATGAACACCCTGCCCGTCCGGGTGCGCACCGGCGACACCGGCGTGCTGGACGCGGTCCGGGCGATGCGCGGCCAGCTCGCCGTGCTGCTCGAGCACGAACACGCGCCGCTGACCGTCGCGCAACGGGCCAGCGCGGTGCCGGCGGACGCGCCCCTGTTCACGACGCTGTTCAACTACCGGCACAACGCGCCGAGCGGCCCCGCCGGCGAGGGGGAACCGTCCGACGGGTTCGCCGGTGTCCGGCCGGTGCTCTCGCGGGAGCGGACCAACTACCCGTTGCTGGTGTCGGTCGACGACGACGGTGACGGCTTCGTGCTCGTCGTCGCAGCGGTGGCCCCGATCGACCCGCGGTCCGTGGCCGAGATGCTGCGCACCGCCGTCGGTGAACTGGTCGACGCACTGGAGCACACGCCGGAGCAGACGCCGCTGTCGCAGATCGGCGTGCTCGACGCCGTCGAGCTGAACAAGCTCCTGGTCGACTGGAACGGCCCGGCGGCGGCCACACCGGCCCGGACGTTGCCGGAGCTGTTCGCGGCCCAGGTCGCGCGGACGCCGGACGCGCCGGCCGTGGAGCACGGCGGCACCACGGTGTCGTATCGAGACCTGGACGCACGGGCCAACCGCCTGGCCCATCACCTGGCGGAGAACGGCGCCGGGCCCGAATCGGTCGTCGCGGTGTGCCTGACGCGCGGCGCCGACATGCTCGTCGCCGCGCTCGGCGTGATGAAGGCCGGCGCCGCGTACCTGCCGATGGACCCCGCACTGCCCGCGGATCGGATCTCGTTCGTCCTGGCCGACTCCGGCGCCCTGTGCGTCCTCACCGACGCCGCGTCCCACGGCCGGCTGTCCTCCTCCGGGCGCCCGATCGTGGATCTCAGCGACACCCGGGTCGTCGAGGAACTGTCCCGGCACTCCGCCGAAGATCCGGCAGTGCCGCTGCGGCCCGGGCATCCGGCATACGTCATCTACACATCGGGGTCGACGGGTGTGCCGAAGGGCGTCGCGGTCGAACAGGGCTCGGCCGCGGCGCTGGTCATGTGGGCGGGGGAACGGTTCGGCGGCACCGGGTTCCGGCGGGTGCTGGGCTCCACCTCGTTGAGCTTCGACGTGTCGGTGTTCGAGCTGTGGGGTCCGTTGTGCGCGGGCGGTCGTGTCCGCCTCGTCGACGATCTGCTGGCCCTTGCGGACGGGCCGGACGCACCACGCGACGTCTCGCTGGTGAGCGCGGTCCCGTCGGCTTTGGCACGGGTGCTGGGTGACTGGGACGGCGCGGGCGTGGAGACCGTGGTGCTGGCCGGCGAGGGCCTGTCGGCGGGCGTGTTCGGTGACGTGCGGGCCGCGTTGCCGGGCGCGCGCGTGGCCAACATCTACGGCCCGACCGAGGCGACGGTGTACGCGACGGCGTGGTTCGACGACGGTGGGGACCGGGAAGCCGGCTGGGTGCCGCCGATCGGGAAGCCGATCGCCGGAGCACGGGTGTACGTCCTCGACAACGGCCTGATGCCCGTCCCGGTGGGCGTGGCGGGGGAGCTGTATCTGGCCGGTCCCGGCCTGGCGCGCGGCTACGTGCGCCGCCCCGGCCTGACGGGAGAGCGGTTCGTCGCGGACCCGTACGGCGAGGGTGCCCGGCTGTACCGCACCGGCGACGTGGTGCGCTGGAACGCCGACGGCGACCTGGTGTACCTGGGCCGTGCCGACGAGCAGGTGAAGATCCGCGGATTCCGGATCGAACCGGGCGAGATCGAGGCCGTCCTGACCGGGCACCCGCAGGTGCGGCAGGCGGCCGTCCTCGCCCGTGAGGACGCGGACGGTGACAAGCGTCTGGTGGCGTACGTGGTCGGGGAAGCTGACACCGCCCCGCTCCGCCAGTACGTCGGCGAGCGCCTGCCGGAGTACATGGTGCCGGCCGCCGTGGTGGTGCTGAACGAACTGCCGCTGTCGCCGAACGGCAAGCTGGACCGCCGGGCCCTGCCCGCGCCGGACTTCGCGGCGGCGGCCGGATCCGGGCGCGGCCCGGCCACCGTCCGCGAAGAACTGCTGTGTCTCGCGTTCGCCGACGTTCTGGGCCTGGACACGGTCGGCGTCGACGACGACTTCTTCACGATCGGCGGCCACTCCCTGCTCGCCGTCCGGCTGGTCAGCCGGGTCCGCACCACACTGGGTGTCGAGGTGTCACTGCGCAGCCTGTTCGATGCGCCCACCCCGGCGGGGCTGGCCGCCCGGCTGGCCGGCGCCGGCACGGCCCGCGCCGCACTGGTCCCGGCGGCCCGCCCGCCGCGTCTGCCGCTGTCGTTCACGCAGCAGCGCCTGTGGTTCATCGGACAGCTCGAAGGCGCCGGCGCGACCTACAACCGGCCGATGGTCGTGCGGCTCGACGGCGACGTCGACCACGCCGCGCTCGGGGCCGCGTGGCGCGACGTGATCGGCCGGCACGAGGTCCTGCGGACGGTCTTCCCGACCGATGACGACGGCCGCCCGTACCAACGCATCATCGGCCTCGAGGACCTGGACTGGCAGTTGCAGACGGCCGACGTCGCCCCGGCGGACCTGGAGTCGCGGGTCGCGGCCGCCGCCGGGTACACCTTCGATCTGGCCGCCGAGGCGCCGATCCGGGCCTGGCTGTTCAGCAACACCGGCCACCGGACCGATGCCGTCATGGTCGTCGTCGTGCACCACATCGCCAGCGACGGCTGGTCGACCAAACCGCTCACCGAAGATCTGTCGCGGGCGTACGCGGCCCGGCGGGAGGGGCGCGCCCCGGTGTGGGCGCCGCTGCCGGTCCAGTACGCCGACTACACGCTGTGGCAGCGCGACCTGCTGGGCGACGACGGCGACCCGGGCAGCCCGATCTCCCGGCAGGTCGCCTACTGGCGGCAGGCCCTCGCCGGAGCCCCGGAGGAGCTGACCCTGCCGGTCGACCGCCCTCGGCCCGCGGTCTCCCGTCATCTCGGGTACACCGTGCCGGTGCGGATCCCGGCCGACGTGCACGCCCGGGCCCGCACGGTCGCCCGCGAGCAGGGCGTGACGGTGTTCATGCTGCTGCAGGCCGCCCTGGCGGTGCTGGTCGCGAAGCTGGGCGCGGGCACGGACATCCCGATCGGCTCTGCGGTCGCGGGCCGCACCGACGAAGCCCTTGACGATCTCGTCGGGTCGTTCGTCAACACGTTGGTCATCCGCACCGACGTGTCCGGTGACCCGACCTTCGCGGCGCTGCTGGCCCGTGTGCGCGAGCGGACCCTGGCCGCGTTCGAGCACCAGGACGTGCCGTTCGAGCGGCTGGTCGAGGAGCTGGCCCCGGCCCGCTCGCTGGCCCGGCACCCGCTGTTCCAGGTGCTGCTCACGATGCAGAACAACGCCGGCGCTGACCTGGACCTGCCCGGTGTACGCGCCGGCGAGGTCCCGTACACGACGGCGGCACCGGGCGAGGTGAACGCGGCGGTCGCCGAGGCGATGACGACCGCCGTCAAGTTCGACATCGACGTGATCGTCGGGGAGGCCTTCGCCCCGGACGGCGCCCCGGACGGCATCTTCGGCGGTCTCAGCGGCTCGGTGGATCTCTTCGACGCACCGACCGTCGCCGTCATCGCCGAGCGCTGGATACGCGTCCTGGCCGCCGCCACGGCCGCCCCCGATCGGCCGGTCTCCGCGATCGACGTGCTGACCGCCGACGAGCGGCACCGGCTGCTGGCGGACTGGAACGACACGTCCACCGACCTGCCCGACCGGACGGTACCCGAGATGATCACCGCCCAGGCGGACCGGACGCCCGACACGGTCGCGCTCGTCTGCGACGGGTCCGAGGTCTCGTACCGGGACCTGGAGGCGCGGGCCAACCGCCTGGCGAGGTTCCTGACCGGGCTCGGCGTGCGCACCGAGTCGGTGGTGGGCCTGTGCCTGCCGCGCGGCCTCGACACGATCGTGGCGATGCTGGCGGTGTGGAAGGCCGGCGGCGCGTACCTGCCGCTCGACCCGGCCCACCCGGCAGACCGGATCTCGTTCATGCTCGCCGACGCGCGGGCGGCCGTGCTGGTCGCGACCGAGGACCTGCTGGACGAGCTGCCGGTCGGCCGGCTGCGCACCCTCGCGCTGGACGACCCGCGGCTGGCACGCACGTCCGCCGACCCCGTGGACGCCCGCGCGCTGCCGGGGCAGCTGGCGTACGTCATCTACACGTCCGGGTCGACCGGGGCGCCGAAGGGGGCCGGCGTGACGCACGGGGGCCTGGCCAACTACGTCGCCTCGGTGCCGTCGCGGGTCGGGCTGGCCGGGCCGGGCCGCTACGGGGTGCTGCAGGGGCAGGTCACCGACCTCGGCAACACCGTGGTGTTCGGGGCGCTGACGACCGGCGGAACCCTTGTCGTGGCGCCGGAACCGGTGGTCACCGACCCGGCCGGGATGGCCGGCTTCGTGGCCACGCATCGCATCGACGCGATGAAGATCGTGCCCTCGCACCTGGCCGCCCTCGGCGCGGGGCCGGCCGGGCTGCCCGGCGTGCTGCCCGGGCGGGCGGTCGTCCTCGGGGGCGAGGCGGCCCCGGCGGACCTGGTGCGCGAGCTGCTGGCCGGCGACGAGCGCGCGGTCTTCAACCACTACGGGCCCACCGAGACCACGATCGGGGTGCTGACGGCCCGGCTGGACGGGGCGGTGCCGGCGCCGATCGGCCGGCCGGTCGCGAACACCCGCGCGTACGTGCTCGACGACCAGCTCACGCCCGTCCCGGCCGGTGTGGCCGGCGAACTGTACGTCGCTGGGGCACAACTGGCCCGCGGGTACGTGGGCCGCCCCGCCCTGACGGCCGAACGTTTCGTGGCCGACCCGTTCGACAGCACCGGTGGCGGCCGGCTCTACCGCACCGGGGACGTCGTGCGCCGCACCCGCGACGGCGACCTGGTGTACCTGGGCCGCGCCGACGAGCAGGTGAAGCTCCGCGGGTTCCGCGTCGAGCCGGGCGAGGTCGAGGCCGTGCTGACCACGCACCCGCAGGTCGCACTCGCCGCTGTCGTCGCCCGCGAGGACGCCGCCGGGGAACGCCGCCTGGTGGCCTACGTCGTCCCCGTCGACACGGACGACCCGGTGCCGCCGGCCACGGTGAAGCAGTTCCTCGCCGGTCGTCTTCCCGATCATCTGGTGCCGGCGGCCGTTGTGACCCTGGCGGAGCTGCCGCTGACCGGCAACGGGAAGCTGGACCGCCGCGCCCTGCCCGCGCCGGAGGTCACCACCACCGCCCGATCGGGGCGCGGCCCGGCCGACGCCCGCGAAGAGCTGCTGTGCCAGGCGTTCGCGCAGATCCTCGGGCTCGACACGGTCGGCGTCGACGACGACTTCTTCGACCTGGGCGGCCATTCTCTCCTGGCGGTCAGGCTGGTCAGCCGCATCCGCACGCTGCTGGGCACCGAGGTCGACATCCGCACCCTGTTCGAGGTGCCGACACCGGCCGGTCTGGCCGGGCGGCTCTCGACCGCCCGGGCGGCGCGGGCCGCGCTGACCCCGCAGACACGCCCCGCGCGGATCCCGCTGTCGTACGGCCAGCGCCGCCTGTGGATCATCGACCAGCTGGAAGGGGCGAGCCCGACGTACAACATCCCGGTCGTCGTCCGGCTGCCCGGCCGGGTCGACCGGGACGCCCTCGCCGCCGCGCTGCGTGACGTACTCGGCCGGCACGAGGTGCTGCGGACCGTCTTCCCGACCGCCGACGGCGAGCCGTTCCAGCGCATCGTCGGCCTCGACGACCTGGACTGGCACCTGCGGGTCGCCGAGGTCGCCGGCGCCGACCTGCCCGCGGCGATCGCCGAGGCCGAGCGGCACGTCTTCCACCTGGCGACCGAGGTGCCCATCCGGGCCTGGCTCTTCACCGCCGGGCCCGAGGACAACGTGCTCGTCGTCGTGGCACACCACATCGCCAGCGACGGCTGGTCCTGGGGGCCGCTCGGCGACGACCTCACCACGGCCTACGAGGCCCGCCGCGAGGGTCGCGAACCGTCCTGGACGCCGCTGCCCGTGCAGTACGCGGACTATGCGCTGTGGCAGCGGCAGCTGCTCGGCGACGACCAGAACCCGGACAGCCTCATCTCCCGGCAGGTGGCCCACTGGCGGCGGGCCCTGGCGGGGCTGCCGGAGGAGCTGAGCCTGCCGTTCGACCGGCCGCGGCCCGCGTTGATCGGCCACAGCGGCACCCGCACCATGCTCGCCGTGCCCGCGCCAGTGCACGCCCGGCTGCTCGCGATGGCCCGGGACCAGGGCGTCACCATGTTCATGGTGCTGCAGGCGGCCCTGGCCGCGCTGCTGTCCAAACTCGGCGCCGGCACGGACGTCCCGATCGGCTCGGCCGTCGCCGGGCGCACCGACGAGGCCCTCGACGGCCTGGTCGGGTACTTCGTCAACACCTTCGTGATGCGCACCGACCTCTCGGGCGACCCGACGTTCGCGGAGCTGCTGGCCCGCGTGCGCGAGACGGCACTGTCGGCGTTCGAGCACCAGGACGTGCCGTTCGAACGGCTCGTGGAGGAACTCTCACCGGCCCGTTCCCTGGCGCGGCACCCGCTGTTCCAGGTGATGCTGTTGCTGCAGGACGCCGCCGTCGCCGAGGCGGACCCCGCCGGCGGCGACACCGCGCCGGACCAGGCCGCGACCGCGAAGTTCGACCTCGACTTCAGCATCGGCGAGGTGTACGCCCCGGACGGCACGCCCGCGGGCCTGTATGGCGGTCTGGTCGCCGCGACCGACCTGTTCGACCCCGCGTCGGCCCGCCGGATCGCCGAGCGCTGGGTGCGCGTGCTGGACGCGGTCAGCTCCGACCCCGGGATCCGGCTCAGCGAGGTCGAGGTCCTGGCCGGCGACGAACGGGCGACCATCCTCACGACGTGGAACGACACGGCCGCCGCGATCCCCGCCGCGACTGTCGTCGGCCTGTTCGAGGACCAGGCCGTCCGTACACCGGAAGCAGTGGCGATCTTCGCGGGCGACGCGGAGGTCACGTACGCGGAACTCGACGGGCGCGCCAACCGCCTCGCCCGGCTGCTGATCGAGCGGGGCGTCGGGCCGGACACCATCGTCGCCGTGGTGCTGGAGCGGGAGGTCGAGCTCGTCGTGGCGCTCCTGGCCGTGCTCAAGGCCGGGGCCGCGTACCTGCCGATCGACCCCGCCTATCCCGCCGGCCGCACCGCGTTCGTGCTCGCCGACTCCGGCGCGGTGTGCCTCATCAGCGACCGGAGCCTGCTCGACCGGCTCGAGGAGTTCGAGGTGCGCGTCGGCGGCTACGACATCGTGCCGGTCGTGCTGCTCGACGACCCCGCCGTCGCCGATGACCTGGCCGCACGGCCCGGCGGACCGGTCGAGCACGCCGCGCTGCTGCCGGAGCACCCGATCTGGGTCATCTACACCTCCGGATCCACCGGCCGGCCCAAGGGGGTGCTCGTCGGGCACCGCGCCGTCGTGAACTTCCTGATGTCGATGCGCGAACGGTTCGCGTTCCGCCCCGGCGACCGGCTGCTGGCCGTCAGCACGGTCGGCTGCGACATGGCGGGCCTGGAGTTCTACCTCCCGCTCATCTGCGGCGTACCGATGATTCTCGCGTCGCAGGAACAGGTGCTCGACCCGTGGGCGCTGCGGGACCTGATCCGGACCCGGGCCGCGACGGTCGTGCACGCCACGCCCAGCCTCTGGCGCGGTCTCGTCGCCGACGACGACGATCACATCGACTGGACGCGGATCCGGGTGTACGTCGGCGCCGAGGCGCTGCCCGAAGACCTGGCCCGGACCCTTCTGGCGCGCACACCGGCACTGACCAACATGTACGGCCCGACCGAGACCACCGTCTGGTCCACGGCGAAACTGATCGACGGCGACGCCGCCGACCTGACGTCCATCGGCGGCCCGATCGCCAACACCCGGCTGTACGTGCTCGACGACGCGCTCGTGCCGGTCGCGCCGGGCGTACACGGCGAGCTCTACATCGCCGGTGACGGCCTGGCCCGCGGCTACCTGGGCAGGCCCGGTCTGTCGGCCGAACGGTTCGTCGCCTGCCCGTTCGGCGGCGGCCGGATGTACCGCACCGGCGACGTGGTGCGCTGGAACGGCGACGGAGACCTCGCGTTCCTCGGCCGCGTCGACGACCAGGTGAAGATCCGCGGCTTCCGGGTCGAGCTCGGCGAGGTCGAGGCCGTCGTCGCCGCTCACCCCCGGGTCGCCCAGGCCACCGTGATCGCCCGCGAGGACGAACCGGGGGACCGGCGCCTGGTCGCCTACGTCGTGGCGGACCGGGACGTCGAGGAAGACCTGCCCGCCCAGGTGCGGACGTTCGTGGCGGTGCGCCTCCCGGCGTACATGGTCCCGTCGGCGGTCGTCGTGCTCGACGCGATGCCCCTGATGCCGAACGGCAAGCTCGACCGCAAGGGCCTGCCCGCCCCCGACCCGACGGCCGTGCCGACGATCGACATCAGCACGGTCACCGCCCTGGAACGCCACATCCGCGAGGTGCTCGCCGAGGTCCTCGGGCTGGAGTCGGTCGGCGTCGACGACGACTTCTTCGAGCTGGGCGGTCACTCGCTGCTGGCCGTGCGGGCGGTCGCCCGGTTGAAGGAGCGGGGCATGTCGTTCGCGGTCCGCGACATCTTCGCCGCGCCGACCGTGAGCGGCCTGATGGACCGCACGAACCTGTCGTCGTTGCGCGACGTGCTCGACGTGCTGCTGCCGATCAGGGAGAAGGGCGACCGGGCGCCCCTGTTCTGCTTCCACCCCGCCGGCGGCCTGAGCTGGTGCTACATGCCGATGGCCGGATTCGTGCCGAGCGACATCCCGGTGTACGCCCTGCAGGCGCGGGGGCTGGACGGGCAGACCGCGTTCGCGACCACGATGGAGGAGATGGCGCAGGACTACCTCGACCAGATGCGCACCGTCCAGCCCACCGGGCCGTACCGTCTGCTCGGCTGGTCCTCCGGCGGGCGCGTCGCGCACGAGATCGCGGTCAAGCTCCAGGAGGCCGGCGACGAGGTGTCGGCGCTGATCCTCCTCGACGTCTATCCGCCACCCCCCGTTCCCGATCCAGCGTCGCAGACGGCCGATCCGGCCGAGCTGGAGGAGCTGCCGCCGGACCCCGAGGCGGAGCTGCAGGACCTGAGGGACTGGGTCCGCCGGCTGACCGGCCCGCTGGGCGGGCTGTCGGACGACGACTGCATGCGCCTCGCCCGGCTGTTCCAGAACAGCCGGCGGATCTCCGTCGAACACACGTACCGGCGGTTCGACGGCGACGCCCTGGTGCTCGTCGCGGCGGCGGACCGGCCGGACGACGCCCCGACCGCCCAGGCATGGGAGCCCTACGTGGGTGGCACGATCCGGGAGGCCCGGATCCCCTGCCTGCACAGCCAGATGGTGGACCCGCAATGGCTCGGCGACGTCTGGGCGGCGATCGCGGACGTGATGCAGTGAGCGGCTCCTCGGACCGGCTCGGCCCGCTCCCCGCGTTTCTCGGCACCGACGCGCGGCAACCGGTCGCCTGGGTCCGGATGCCCACCGGTGACGAGATGTGGGTGGTGAGCGACTACACGCTCGCCCGCATCGTGCTCACCGATCCGCGGTTCAGCCGGGCCGCGGCGGCCCGGCCGGAGGCGCCGAAGTTCAACACCGCCAACCCGTCGCGCAACTCCATCATGAGCATGGACGGCAGCGAACACACCCAGCTGCGCCGGCTGGTGAACGGCGCGTTCACCCCGTCCCGCACCGCCGCGATGACCCGGTACGTGGAGGAGCTCACCGACCGGCTCCTGACAGAGGTCGCCGAGACCGGGCCGCCGGCCGACCTCATCGCGTCGTTCGCCACCCCGTTGCCGATCGCCGTGCTCACCCGCCTGCTCGGCGTGCCCCTGGAGGACGGCGAGCAGTTCCGGACCCGGGTCGAGATGCTCTTCGACATCACCTTCAGCACCCCGCGGGAGAAGGCGCAGCACGGCATGGCGCTGGTGGCGTACATGACCGGGCTGATCGAACGCAAACGCCGGCACCCCGGGGACGACCTGATCAGCGCGCTCATCGCCGCGCAGGACGGTGGCGCGCTGTCCTCGGAGGCGCTGCTCCACCTCGGCCTGGCCCTGCTGATGGCCGGGTACGAGACGACGGTCGGCCAGCTCGGGCTGGCGGCGCTGTGGTACCTGACCGAGCCGTCGCTGCGGGCGAGACTCGACGGCGGTGAGGTGTCCGGGGCGATCGTCGAGGAGCTCATCCGGCTGACCCCCGCGGCGTCGGTGAGCTTCCCCCGGGTCGCCCTGGAAGACGTGCGTCTGGGCGACGTCACCGTCCGGGCCGGGCAGGCCGCGCTCGTCGACGTGGTGCACGCCAACCGCGACGGGCAGGTGTTCCCGGATCCCGGGCGGCTCGAGGCCGACGGGCGCGCGACCGCTCACCTCACGTTCGGGATCGGCCCGCACTACTGCGTCGGTGCCCCGCTCGCGCGCATGCAGGTGCGGACGGCGCTGAGCAGGATGATCGCCCGGTTTCCCGGCCTGGCGCTCGCCCCGGGGCCGGACGCGGTGCGGTGGAAGGACGGGCTGACCACCCGGGGCCTGACCCACCTCCACGTCACCTGGTGACGGGCCCGGCCCGGCCGGACCCGATGATGGTGTTCAACCGTCGGCATTCTTCAGTTGAACGTCGTGCGCCCGCTCATCGTGGCGGGCCGGAATCCCGGTGTGCGGCCCGATCGGCGTACACCAGATCCAGATAGCGGTCGCCGCGGTCGGGCAACAGCGTCACGATCGAGCTGAGCGGCGCGACGGCCGGCACCAGCTTCTGAATGGCGGCGATCACCGAGCCCGACGAACCGCCGGCGAAGATGGCCTCGCGGGCCACCAGATCCCGGCAGCCGGCGATGGCCTCGTCGTCGGTCACGTGGATGACCTGGTCGATGAGGCGCATGTCGAGCAGTTCCGGCACCCGTGACGCGCCGATGCCCGGAAGGCGCCGGGGGCCGGCCGGGGTGCCGAACACGACGGATCCGACGGCGTCGACCGCGACCACGCGCAGCCGGGGATGCGCCTGCTTGAGCCGTTCGGCGATGCCGACGAGCGTGCCGGTGGTGCTGACCGCGAGGACCAGATAGTCGACGGGGCCGGGCAGATCGGCCAGGATCTCCGCCGCGGTGAGGTGGTGCGCCCGCGGGATCAGCGCGTTGGCGTACTGGTTGATCCAGACCGACGACGGGTCGGCCGTCAGCAACTGGCGGACCCGGTCGATCCGGGCTTCGAGGTAGCCACCCTGCGGCGCAGGGACGTCGACCATGTCGATGGTCGCGCCGAAGCTCTTGAGGATGGTGAGGTTGCTGGCCGTGATGTTCGGATCGACCACCAGCGTCAGGCGCAGATGGTAGATGCTGGCCATCATGGCGAGCGCGACACCGAAGTTCCCGGACGTGCTCTCGACGACATGGGTGTCGGGCTTCAGGACTCCGTCCTCGACACCGCGCTCGATGACGTACCGGGCGGCCCGGTCCTTGACGCTGCCGGCCGGGTTGAGGAACTCGAGCTTCGCGTAGACACGGGGCGCGTCCGCGCCGAACAGTCGCTGCAACTGGACCATAGGCGTGGATCCGACGCAGCTCACCACATTTGAGTGCAGCAAGACATCCTCTTTGATGCGTGGGAACGGTTGCCGGGCACGGTCACACGTCAGTACCGGCACGGTGTCAGCGCCCCAGAACCTTGTCAACCGAACGACTTCGGCGCTGTGGAGTGCCCCGCGCGCACGACGATCGGAACTCGACAAACAGCGGCCCGGCACGAAGACTGGCCGTCGGAGGAAGGTGTCGTCGCCGACGAAGGTGGAGCCTTTTGCGACCGGACGAGATTCTGATCATCGATCGCGACACCGTTGAGCGGTGCCTGGCGAAACAGGACCCGGTGGCGCTGGTCGAGTCGATGCTCCACCATCACGCCGCAGGCGGCACCGTGTTGCCGGCCGAGGGGTACCTCGCGTGGCGCAACGGTGTCGGCGCCTACACGCGCGCCATCGCGATGCTCGGCGGGTCCGACACGTCGTCCGGGCGTACGTACGGGATGAAGCTCATCAACGCGTCGGTGAGCAACCCGGGCCTCGGCATCGAACGGGCCGGCGGGTTCACGGTGCTGTTCGATCCCGAGACGGCCCGGCCGACCGCACTCGTGGAGGCGGGCTTCATCAGTGCCGAACGCACGGCCGCGTACACCATGTCGACGTTGCGGGTGCTGGGCCCGGCGGGGTTCGACGAGGTGTCCATTGTGGGCTGTGGGACCCTCGCGCGGGCGCACGTGCGGCTCCTGCACCGCTATTTCGGGGCCGTGCGGCGCATCCACGTGCACGACATCGACCCCGAGCGGGCGCGGCGGTTCGCGTCGGACGTGACCGGGCGGTTCCCGGAGTACACAGTGGACATCCACCCGGACGTGCATTCGTGCGTGTCGGCCAGCCAGGTCCTCGTGACGCTGACCGTCTCCGACACGCCCTACATCGAGGCCGGCAGTCTTCGGCCCGGGACGTTCGTTGCCCACGTGTCGCTCGACGACCTGCGCCCCGAGGTGTTCGAACGCGCGCAGGCCGTGTACGTCGACGACCTCGGCCTCGTGTGCGACAACCCGCGGCGGATCCTGGGCGCGCTCATCCGCGACGGCCGGGTCGCGGTGCCCGGCACCTCGGACGCACCCGGGTCCGGCCCCGGCCGGGCGATCACCGGCGCGTACGGCGACGTCCTGCGCGGCGCGCTGCCAGCGGTCCGTCCGGACGACGGATTCGTCGTCAGCAACCCGTTCGGGATGGCTGTCGCGGACGTGGTCATGGGCCGGGCGGTCGCCGATCTGGCCCGCGCCGAGGGTTTGGGAGTCATGGTGGACCTGCTGGGCGCGGCCACCCGAGCGGGGGGAGCCGCGTGATGAGCGGTCGCAGTCTGATCTCGATCGCCGACCTGACGACGGCCGAGCTGGAGCACCTGGTGGCCCGCTCGGGTGAGTACTTCACCGCGCAGCCGGTGGACCACCGGCCGTTGCGGGACAAGGTCGTCGGCGTCCTCTTCACGGTCACGTCCACGCGTACCCGGACGGCGTTCAGCAGCGGCGTGGCGCGACTGGGCGGGACGGTTGTCGCATACGGGCCGCGGGATCTGCAACTGGTCACCGGCGAGACGCTCGATGACACCGCACGGGTGTTCGGTGGAATGCTCGACGCGCTCGTGGTGCGCGACCCGGTGCCCATGGCCGATCTGCGCCGGTTCGCAGATGTCTCCGGCATCCCGGTCATCAACGCGATGGTGCGGGAGGAGCACCCGACGCAGGGTGTGAGCGATGTGGCCATGCTGCGGACGCACTTCGGCCGCCTCGACGGCCTGCACGTCGGGTACTTCGGGGAGGGCAACAACAGCGCGACCGCCCTGGCCCTCGGTCTGGCGAAGGTGCCCGGCCCGTCCTTGAGCCTGGCGACACCGTCCGGGTACGGCCTGGATCCCGCGTACCTGGCCGAGGCGCGGCAACTCGTAGCGGGGTCCGGCCGTCAGGTGCGCGAGGTCCACGACGTGAACGACCTCGGCGACGACCTGGACGTGGTCTACACGACGCAGTGGTGCACGACCGGCACGACGAAGCCCGATCCGGACTGGCGGCGGCACTTCGAGCCGTTCGCCGTCACCGAGGATCTGATGTCCCGGTGGCCCGGCGCGGTGTTCATGCACGACCTGCCGGCCCACCGCGGCGAGGAGGTCGCGGCCACGGTCCTCGACGGCCCCCGCTCGATCGCCTGGGCGCAGGCGCGGATGAAACTGGCCAGCGCGATGGCCGTTCTGGAGTGGTGCCTGGGCGGCTGAGACAGGGAACATCTAAGCCATTCGCGAAGAAGGTACGATTTGTCCAAAGTGCGGGCTTAGTACCTCGGAATCCGGGATGGCTATTGACAATGGCATAGAGCGTTCGCAATGGTTGCCGAGTCGATGACCTTTACGGGGTAGGTCATCCACACGGAAAGGCTGCCATGGACGACCGTGAGCTGAGGGCTTTCACTTCAATCGCCGAGTTCGGCCGTATGGACCTGGCGGCCAAGGAGCTGGGATATTCACAGCCGGCACTCAGTTATCAGATCAGGCGGTTGGAGTCGGCGCTAGGTGCGGCGCTGCTCACGCGAGGCCCGACCGGAGTCGAGTTGACCATCGCGGGGCAGCTGATCCTGCCGACCGCCCGGGCCACGCTCGTGCTCATCGAAGGCATGAAGCAGACTGCGGGCGTGGCCGACCGGCGCCGATGACGACGAGTTCACGCGCAGCGCCTTCCGGCCGTTCAACCGCGTCGTTGCGCAGTTGAACGGCTGGGCCGGCATTCGAATGGCGCCTGTTTCGCCGTCGGTCCATCGACAACGCTCTGTCACGTACATGTAGTAGGCATCTATAGCAGGCCGTTTTCGCGCAGGGCAAGGCGGTATTAGAACTTTTATGCAGCTGTGTCACCTTCGTCATTGCGGTGGCTACTCTTCCGGCAGACCTGGCCAGTCGGCGCACGGGGAGGGCCATCTTGGATCAGTCGACCGCTCCGACGTTGAGACTCGAACGGATGATGAAGGGTGCCGAACCGGTTGGTGGGAAACACCTGGACCTGTTGATCGGGGGAGCGTCGCCGACCCGGTTCGTGCCGATCACGTCGCTGCGGCCGGCGGACTCGCCCCGCCTCGACGGCGAGGACGTCGAGCACATCCAGATGCTGGCCGACGTGGAGACGAGGCTGCCGCCGATCCTCGTGCACCGCGCGACCATGCGGGTGATCGACGGGATGCACCGGTTGCGGGCCGCCCAGTTGCGCGGCGACGAGTGCATCGAGGTGCAGTTCTTCGACGGTTCGGCGCAGGAGGCGTTCGTCCTCGGCGTGAAGGCCAACATCTCGCACGGCCGGCCGCTGCCGCTGTCGGACCGCATCCGCGCCGCCGAGCGCATCATGGCGTCGCATCCCGCCTGGTCCGACCGCGTGATCGCGGCCGCCGCCGGGCTGAGCGCGCGGTCCGTGGCGAACCTGCGACGCCGGCTGGCCGGCGACCTCGACGAGGTGGGGGAGGTCCAGGCGCGGACCGGCCGGGACGGCCGGGTCCGCCCCGTCGACAGCGCCGAGGGGCGGCTGCGGGCGGCGGACTTCATCGAGAAACACCCCGACGCGTCGTTGCGGGTGATCGCGCGCAGCGTCGGACTGTCGGCGGCGACCGTGCGCGACGTCCGGCAGCGTGTGGAGCGCGGTGAGAGCCCGGTGCCGTCGAGCCGGATCAAGCGGCAGGGCGCGGCGAACGGCGGCGCCGGACGCGGGGGAGGCCCCGCGACGGAGCCGGACCTGATCGGCATCGAGGCGTTGGTGCACGGGCTCAAGGCAGACCCGTCGTTGCGGTTGACGGACTCGGGACGGCGGCTGCTGCGGTGGGTACTGACGAAGGTCCTCTCGCCCCAGGAATGGCAGGAGGTCAGCGACGGGTTGCCGCCCCACGCGGCGTACGTGCTCAGCGACGTGGCCCGCCGGTGCGCGACGGAGTGGCAACGCGTCGCCGACGACCTGGAGCAGCGCACCCGCAAGATGGCCTGACATCGAGCGGCGGCCCGGACCCCGGGTGCCGTGGCGTCGTCGCCGGTGAGTTGTCCGGCACGGGCGGCGTCCTACAATCGGCCGGTGACAGGTCTCTCGCCGCGGCAGCAGGATCTCCTGCGGCAATGGCTGCCGGACGCGACCGTCGAGCACGACCACAGCTGGGGATTGGTCGCGACCACCGTCCTCGAGGTGACCTCCGGCGGCGCCCGGTTCATCGTCAAGGCCGGCGGCGTCAGCGACCACCACATCGTCCGCGAGCTGCAGGCGCACCGGCACTGGCTCGGCCCGTGGACGTCCCGCGGCCTGGCGCCGGCACTGGAGCACGGCGACGACGACGCGAAGCTGCTCGTCACCCGGCACCTGCCGGGCGGCCTCGTCCTCGGCACCGCCTTCGAGGACGAGCCCGCCACCTACCGGCAGGCCGGCGCCCTGCTGGCGCTGCTGCATGCGCAGCCCGCGGCGGCCGACAACGACTACGAGCGGCGCGAGAACGCCAAGTCGCTGGCCTGGTTGGACGGTCCGCACCGGATCCCGGCAGCAACGGCCGAGCGGCTGCGGGCCGAGATTGCCGGCTGGCCGGCGCCGCCGGCCCGCCTGGTGCCGACGCACGGTGACTGGCAGCCCCGCAACTGGCTCGTCCACGACGGTGCCGTCGCCGTCATCGACTTCGGCCGCGCCGCGATGCGCCCCGCCGCGAGCGACCTCACCCGCCTCGCCGCGCAGCAGTTCCGCCGCGACCCGTCGCTGGAGGCGGCGTTCCTCGACGGCTACGGCGCCGACCCGCGCGACCCCGCCGCGTGGCACCGCACCCGGGTCCGCGAGGCGATCGCCACGGCCGGCTGGGCGTACAAGGTGGGCGACGAGACCTTCGAGGCCCAGGGCCACCGGATGATCGCCGAAGCCCTCGCCACGACCTGACGCCCGCAGGCGGCGACAGCTCCTCTGTCGTTCCGTTGCGCCGGAGCGGGGCGCTCGCGACCTCGGGGAGCACACGCGTCCGCGGGCGGCTACGGGCTGGTGTGGAACTCGCGCTCGCGGTAGGTCAGCGGGGCGTCGGCCGGGCCGATCCAGGCGTCGGCGACCTCGGCGACGACCACCGTCGAGCTGCCGACAGGCAATCGGTGCAGGGCCGTGCAGCGCAGCGCCGCCGGCACGCCGTGTAGCAGCGGCTCGCCCGTGGGCAGCGTCGTCCACGGCTGGTCGGCGGTGAACCGGCGGCCGCCTGGCTGGGCGAACTGCCGGGCCAGGTCCTCGTGCGCGGCGCCGAGCAGGTGTACGACGAAGCTGCCCGCCGCCACGATCAGCCGTGCCGACGGCGAGTCCATGACCGAGAACGACAGCGCCGGCGGGGCCAGCGACACCGATGCGACGCTCGACGCCGTCAGGCCGACGGGGCCGTCCGGCCCGGCAGCGGCGATGACCGCCACCCCCGTCGGGTAACCACGGAAGGCCGCCTTGAACGACGCCACGACACCCGTGCCGACCTCGAGGGTCACCGCCGCCCCGCCTTCCGTCCCGCTCGTGGACAACACCGACACCGCAACCCTAAAACCTCAACCGGACTTGAGGTCAACAGCGTGGCGTCACGGACGAGGAGCGCTCGGAGTTCCTCTGCGCGCCCTGAGGTCCGCGCGGGCGCGGCCGTACTCGGCGAGGGCGTGGAAGGCGGCCTTCGGCGTCCACGTGCCGTCCGGCAGCACCCGCACGATCCCGCGCGCGGCCAGGTCGAAGTCGCGCCGCGGGTCGTCGGTCGTCGGCAGGTGCCGGTTGGCGAAGGTGTACACGAACGCCGCCTCGACGCCGCCTGCCTCGTAGTCGCGCAGCAGGTCCACGAGGTATCGGGCCTGCCCATCCTCGTCGCGCTCCAGGCCGGCGGTGAGCGACGCGGCGCGGCCGTGCTCGTCGTAGGTCACCGGCTCCGCCGCGCCCGCCACGTCGGCGGCGCCGCGGAACGTGCAGCAGCCGAACTCGGTCGCGGCGTACGGCTTGCCCTGGCCCACGGCCGCCGCCAGGGTCTGCGGGAACGCCGCGGCGTTGGTCGCGTCGCGGTAGCCGGCGTCGCTGGCGATGATGTCGAACGGTGCCCAGTCCACGGCCTCGAGGGGGATCGAGGCGTACCCGACGGGTCCGCCGAAGCGCTCCCGCACAGCCGGGACCGCCTCGGCGAAGAAGGCGTGGACCGCCGCGCGTGCGGCCGGGACGGCCTCCCGCATCCGCATCGGGTCGGTGAACAGCGCCATCCGCTCGGTCAGGTCCCGGCCGGGCAGGAAGCCGTCGGTGAACATCGAGATCTCGGAGCCGACCAGGTACACGACCCGGGCGCCGTCGCGCCGCAACCGCTCGGCCCGCGACGCGCCGTCGAGCACGAAGGCCATGAGCTCGTCGCGGTCGAGGCCGTTGGTGAACGGGCAGTACCAGACCTCGAGGCCGGCGTCGGCGGCGAGCCGCGCGGTCAGCTCGAGCCGGTCCTGCTCGCCGCCGGTGACGCGCACCGCGTCGCAGTGCAGCTCGTCGCGGATGACGCACAGGTCGCGCCGCACGGTCTCCGCGTCGAACGGCTCATGGGTGGTGGACCCGGCGCTCACGAAGCCGGTGTCGTAGTTCATGCCGAAGACGCGCATGAGGTCCTCCTCGCCTATAAGGTACGACGCGTACCCTATAAGGTACGTCCGGTACCCTGCAAGTCATGAGCACGCGGCGCCGCGGCGAGGACCTTGAGCGGGCGATCCTGCACGCGGCGGCGGAGGAGCTACGGGAGTCCGGCTACGCGGGCATGACCATGGACCGGGTCGCGGGGCGGGCCGGGACCAACAAGAACGCCATCTACCGCCGCTGGCCGAACCGTGCGGCGCTGGGCATCGCCGCGTACCGGCACCTGTCCGACGCCGTCCTGCCTGACCCGGACACGGGCACCCTGCGGGGCGACGCGCTGGAGATGCTGCGCCGGGCGAACCAGACCTGGTCCTCACCGCACGGCGCGATCCTGCGCGGCCTGCTCGCCGCCGCGGCCGACGACCCCGAGCTGCTCACCCTCATGCGCGAACGCTCCGGCGCCGACACCATGGACCGGGCCTGGCTGGCGATGCTCGAACGGGCCGCCGCCCGTGGCGAGGCGCCGGCGGCGGCCGTCCACCTGAGGGTCGCGGCCACGCCGATGCTGCTGCTGCGCGCCGAGTACGCGATGCGCGGCATCCCTTCCGTCCCCGACGAGGTGCTCGTCGAGATCGTCGACGAGGTGTTTCTGCCACTCGTCCGCGGCCGCGGCTGAAGTGTCGCAGCGCACTTGAAAGTTCCTCGCAACTGATTGACCTTCCTGAACCCGCATGCAATTGGCTCCGGCAGGTGCCGGCGCCGGGCGATCCCGAGCATCGGCGATGGGTCGGACAGCGGTACGCCCACCTGGTGCTGCGCGACCGGATGTGCGTGGCGTTGAGCCGTTCGACGGGGACACGATCGACCGCACAGGTCCCGGCGAACCGCGCCGGCAACCGGTGCGGTTCGCCGCTGCCCACGCTTCAGTACGCGATGTCCACGACGAGGCGGGTCGGGTCGGTCAGGAGCATGACCCGGTAGCCGGTGCGGTGGTGGGTGGTGATGAACGCCGACACGGTGCCGTTGTCGTAGACGGTGAACGACACCGACTGCGCCTGGGACAGGCCGGTCGGGGCGGGGTTCGGGCCGGTGACGACGCCGCGCTGGGTGGTGGCGGCGGTGAGGCCGACGTGGATCGTCGTCGGGTTCGGCGCCGTGTAGGCGACGCTGATCAGCGGCGTGGTCGCCGTGCTCAGGTCGAGGACCACGCGGTCGTAGCCGGGGTGCGCGGCCGACCGCACGCCGGCGATCTGGACCTGTGCCGCGGTGCCGGCGCCGCCGAGGAACCGTTCGGTGGTGAACGGCTGGGTGGGCTGGTGCGCGACGTCCACCGCGATCCGCGGCGGGTTCGTCAGCCGCAGCACCCGGAAGCCGGCCCCGTCGGCGAGCCCGAGACCGAAGCTGATGTACCCCTCGGACGCGCCGCCGGACTTGATCTGGCGCAGGGTCGGCAGGCGCGGGTCGTACACCCGGGTGAGGTCGATCGTGGACGCGCCGGTCGCGACGTCGTGGGCGAACGCGCCGTCGAACACGACCCGCAGCGTCGTGGCGCCCGCCAGCGGGATGGTGGCGCCGCTGCCGGCGGCGACGAGCGGGCCGTACTCCACGCGGTACCCGGGGGTGCCGCCGGTGAAGTCGAAGACGGTGCGGTCGTAGGCGTCGTGCCGGCCGGTCCGGACGCCCACCAACGTCGGCGGGTGCGGGTCCCACGGCGGCACGGTCGCGGTGCCCGTGATGGGCGTGACGCCCGTCGGGGCGGGCAGGTCGTCCGCCGCGGCCGCGGTGCCCGGCAGGGCGAGAACCGGGACGAGCAGCAGGGCGGCGGACAGCAGTCGGAGCTTGGTCATCCGCATGGCAGTGGCCTTTCCAGAGGGATCGAGTGCGATGACACGACCCAGACGCCCGACCCCTCCCGCCGGTTGACGCACCGCGCCCGCCGTGTCCTCGATTCGACACCAGATTTCGAAAACGATGGATGTGTCGGCGGCCGTCGCGGAGCCTGGATCCGCAGCGTGCGAAGGGAGCGATGGTGGGACGAGTGCGTTTTGCCGCGTTGGTACTGGCTACCGCGGCGGCGATGCTGGCGCCGGTGCTCGCCGACGCGCCGGTCGCGGGCGCGGCGACGGGGCGGCCCGTCGACGGCGGCGCCGCCATGTACCCGCGGGCGGTCCGGCTCGCGGCCTCCGGCGCCGCCAACGGCCGGGTCCTGCTCACCGTCACCCAGTTCCCGGCTGGCGGCCCGGCCGGCGCGATCTACGAGAACACCGGCGGCGGGTTCCAGCGGGTCGGCACCGTCGCCGACCCCGACGCGCGGCAGGGGCTGTGCTGCACGACGCTGTTCGAGCTGCCCCGGCAGGTCGGCGCGCTGGGCGCCGGCACGCTGCTGTGGGCCGGCGCCGTCGGCCAGGACGGCGGCGGCGAGCGGCGCATGGCGATCCGGCTGTGGGCCAGCAACGACGTCGGGCGCAGCTGGCGGTTGCTGTCGACGGTGGCCCGGTCCGGCAACAGCGGCGGGCTGTGGGAGCCGGAGCTGGCCGTCGACGCGGCCGGGCGGCTCGTCGTGTACTTCGCCGACGAGAGCCAGCCGGGCCGCAGCCAGGTCCTCGTCCAGGCGGTCTCCACCGACGGCGTGAACTGGCCGGCGCGCACCGTCATCGTCACCGGCCCGCAGCCGGGGCACCGGCCGGGCATGGCGGCGGTGCGGCGGATGCCCGACGGGCGCTGGCTGCTGGCCTACGAGGTGTGCGGTTTCGGCGGCCAGTACGACTGCGTGGTCCGCACCCGTACCTCGGCGGACGCGACCACCTGGGGTGACCCGGCGCGGCTCGACCCGGTCGTGACCGCCGCCGACGGCCGTTACCTCACCGCCACCCCGACACTCGCCACCACCGCCACCGGCCGGGTGCTGCTCATCGGCCAGCGGGTCCGCAACGCCGACGGCACCGACGCCGCGGTCAACGGCCGCGCCATGTTCACCAGCCTCGACAACGGCCGCGGGCCTCGAGGGAGCCGTCCGCGGCGGGCACCCCGCTGCAGATCTGGGACTGCAACGGCTCCCCCGCCCAGCAGTGGCTGCGCCGCGCCGACGGCGCCCTGCTCAACCCCAACTCGGGCCGCTGCCTGGACGCCCCCGACGGGGTCACCGCCAACGGCACGCGGCTGCGGCTGTGGGACTGCAACGGCGCCGCCGCGCAGCGGTTCCCGTTCGCGCCGGTCGTCGACCACCCCGCAGGTCTGCTACCGGGGCAGGCGGTGTCGCTGCGGTCGGTGAACTTCCCCGACCGGTTCCTGCGCCACCAGGACGGCGGCACCGTCACCGCCGTCCTGACCGCCGGCAGCCCGGTCGGGGACCGCCGCGCGGCGACGTTCACCGTCCGGCCCGGGCTCGCGGACCCGAGCTGCGTGTCGTTCGCGGCGCTCGACGTGCCCGGCGCGTACCTGCGCCACCGCAGCCTCGCCGTGCACCTCGACCCGTCCGCGGACACCGTGCTGTTCCGCGCCGACGCGACCTTCTGCCCCGAGACGACCACCGCCGGCGTGCGCCTGCGGTCTTACAACTTCCCGGACCGGTACGTGCGGCACTACAACGCGGTCGGCTACATCGCCGCGCCGGGCGGCGGGACCCCGTCGGACGCCCCGGCCGGCTTCGACGCCGACACGGCCTGGCGCCCGGAGCAGGGCCTCGCCGCCTGACGCGCTAGCCGAGCGTCCAGCTCGCCGTGGTGTTGTTCAGCGTCGCGCCCTCGATGTCGGGGTCGATGCGGGGAAGCGGTGGGGGTGGCGGCGCCCCGGGCGGAGGGGCGCCGCCACCGGATGTGCGCTAGGGCAGCGTCCAGAGCTGGTTGGCGCCGCCGAAGCAGGTCCAGATCTGCAGGCGGGTGCCATCGGCGGAGCTGTTGCCGGTCGCGTCGAGGCACTTACCGGAGCCGGTGTTCACCAGCTTCCCGGCGTTCACCGTCCACTTCTGCGCGTTACTACCGTTGCAGTCGTAGAGCTGCACGGTCGTGCCGTCGGCGGTGCCTGCGCCGGTCACGTCGAGGCACTTGCCGAGCGCGCGGAGGCTGTTGTCGGCGTTGCCCGTCGTCCACTGCTGGGCGCCGGTGCCGTTGCAGCCGTACAGCTGGACCGCGGTCCCGTTGGCCGAGCTGGCGCCGGCGACGTCGACGCACTTGCCGCCGATGCCGGTGATCTGTCCGGTGCGGGTGCCGCCGCCACCGGTCTGCGTGGCGGTCGGGGTCGGGTTGCCCGTCGCGGTGTTCCACGTGAACGTCGCCGAGGTCCGGGTCGGCAGGCTGTACACGAACGACTGGCCGCCCCAGTTGACCTTCAGCGTCTGCGTCGAGCCGCTGGAGTTGTAGGCGATGAGCGCCTTCGAGCCGTCCGGGTTCTTGAACGCCACGTTGGGGATGGTGGCGTTCGCGGTGGAGTCGATGCGCACGGCGCCGGGGCGGACGAACTTGGTGAGGTGCCCCATCGTGTAGTACTCGACGGTGTAGTCGACCTGGCCGCTGCGCGAGTCGCCGCGGTGCACGGTGATCAGGCCGGTGCAGGTGCCGCAGCCGCCGTTGTGCGGGCCCATGTTCTGGTCGACGGCGAGGCTCCACTTGGTCCAGGACCGGCCCCAGTTGCGGAAGTACTCGATGAGGTCGTACATGTCCTCGGAGTGCTGGTTGCCGACCCAGGTGCCGCCGGAGTGCTCGGTGAAGTACTGGTTGACGTTCGGGAACTGGTTGTGGACCGTGGTCATCTGCGTCGGGCTGCCGCCGTAGTCGTGCCAGGCGATGCCGCCGAAGTTCGGGTGGCCGCGCAGCGCGGCGTCGTTGACCAGCGGCGCCACCCACGTGTCGTACGTGTCGAAGTTCCAGTCGCCGATGAGCAGCTTCGTGCTCAGGCCCGCGCCCTGCAGCGCCGGCATCAGGTCGTTCTTGGCGAAGGACTGCAGGCCGGAGACGGGCCACTGCATCGACGGGTAGCCGGGGCAGCAGCCGGGCTCGTTCTGCTGCGTCACATAGTTGACGTGCACGCCCTGCGCCTCGTAGCCCTGGACGTACTTGGTGATGTACTGCGCGTACGTCTTGTACCACTGGGCCTGCAGGTAGCCCTGGCTGTAGGCGTTGTTGTCCTTCATCCACGGCGGCGCCGACCACGGCGAGCCGATGACGATCATGCTCGGGTTGAGGGCCTTGGCCTGCTTGGTCAGTGCCATCACGTCGGCGTCCCGGGCGAGCGAGAAGTCGTTCAGGTCGCAGCAGGTGGTGTCGTACGAGTAGCTGTTCTGCGCCAGGTCCGAGGAGCCGATGACGTTGCGGGTGGCGCTGACGCCGATGCCGGCGGTCGGGCTGAACAGCTTGGTCATGACGTCGTTCTGGGTCGCCTGGCTCAGCGCGCCGCTGCCGCGGATGTTGAACGCGGCGGTGTCGGTGAACGACGCGCCGGCGCCCTCGAACGGCTGGTAGGTGCTGCCCTCGTTGACGGTGACCGTCTGGTTGGCGCTGCCGGTGCTGGCGGTGAACACGACCGAGGACTGCTGCTGCAGGCCGCGGGTCACGGTGCGGCCGCCGCTGTCGGAGGTGGTGGTGAGCCAGACGTTGACGCTCTCGTTGGCGGCGTTGGCGAACTGCTGGGGCAGCACGATCACGGCGGCGGCGACGACGCTGACGGCCGCCGCGACGGTGACGAGCCGCCCCCGCCGGCGCCGCGGCCGGGCGCCGCGCCGCATCTCGCTGGGTGGGCTGGACGGTTCGTGGGCATGCGACATGGGCGCGCCTTTCCGGGGCGGGACACGACCGGGCGCCATCGCTGGCGGGCGGGGCACGGTCGCCGGTGGGGGTGACGGGTGTTCCATAGAACACACCCGATGCGGTGTCGAGTCAATCAAAGTGAAGCACAAATTTTCTGTAAATTTGTTACATCGCTGCCGCGCCTGCCTATACTTCGCCGCATCCCGGGCCCCCTGCCGGCGACATACTGGAGGAGCCGACGTGCCGAGACGTGCGACGATCCGCGATCTCGCCCACCGCAGCGGCGTGTCGATCGCGACCGTGTCGCGCGTGCTCAACGGGCACGCGAACGTCGCCGCCGGCACCCGCGACCGGGTGCTGCACGCCGCCGGCCAGCTGGGGTGGCACGGCGGCCGCGCCACCGACGGCGACGTGGTGTTCGTCCGCTGCCCGTACGTGCTCAGCGACTACTTCGGGCTGATCGTCTCCTCGGTCGTGGAGACCGCCGAGCTGCACGGCATGAGCGTCATGATGAACGCCGGGAAGGGCGCCGCCGGCCGCAGCCCGCTCCCCGCGCTGCCGGACCGGCCGGGCGTGCGCGGTGCGGTGCTCATCCTGCCGCCCGAGCCCACCGAGGACCTGGTGATGCTCCGCGACCGGCGGTTCCCGTTCGTGGTCGTGGACCCCCGCACCGCGCCGCCGCGCGACGTCGTCGCCATCTCCTCCGCCCACTTCGCGGGCGCCCGCAGCCTCATGGCCCATCTGGTCGGGCTCGGGCACCGCCGGGTCGGGATCATCGGCGGGCCCCGCGAGTGGTCGGTCAACGACGGGCGGCTCGCCGGCTACGTGACGCCGCTCATCGAGCTCGGCCTCCTGCCGCCGTCCGAGCTGCTGCGCTTCGTCACCGAGCCGAACGAGGCGCAGGGCCACACCGCCGCCTGCGACCTGCTCGACCTGCCCGACCCGCCGACGGCGCTGGTCGGCTTCAACGACAAGATCGCCGTCGGAATCCTGCGGGCGGCCGCCGAGCGGGGCCTGCGGGTGCCCACCGACCTGTCGGTGGCGGGCTTCGACGACATCGACGTCAGCCGCGCCACCCACCCGATGCTCACCACGGTCCGCCAGCCCCTGGCCGAGCTCGGCCGGATGGCGGTGACCATGCTGCTGCGCATGATCGGCGGCCACGAGCTCGACGCCCTGCACGTCGAACTGGCCACGGAACTCGTCGTCCGCGACTCCACCGCCCCGCCCCCGTCGATGTAACAGTTTCACGCAAGTGTTTCACGGCGCCCGACCGGGACCGTCATCGGCGGGTTCGGCACACGCACGACATGTTCAGCATGTACTTCCTCGCCGATCAGCAGCTTCCACGACCCCCAGCCGGCGGGCACGAGGGTGCCGATGTGCAGGGCCAGATCGGCATGGTTCACCCTGTGGCGTTCTCGTCGAAGTGCCGCCGGATCGCGGTGCGGGCCTCGGGGCTCTTGACGAAGCCCAGCCACTCCCGGGCCGGGCCGGCGGTCTCGGACCTCGACGTGAATACCTCGATGACGTCGCCGCTGGACAGGGCGTCCTCCAAGGGCACGAGCCTGCCGTTGACCCGCGCGCCGATGCACGTGTGGCCGATGTCCGTGTCCAGGGCGTAGGCGAAGTCGACGGGCGTCGCGCCGGCCGGCAGTTCGATCACGTCGCCCTTGGGCGTGAAGACGTAGACCTCCCGGCCGGACAGGTCGAGGCGCAGCGCGTCGAGGAACTCCGCCGGTCCCGTCCCGGGCTCGGCGATCGCGGCGTCCCTGCCCGCGCTGTAGCGCCAGTGCGCGACGATGCCGTACTCGGCGGTGCGGTGCAACGCGTAGGTGCGGATCTGCAGCTCGACCGGCCTGCCGTTCGGCCCGATCACGGTGGTGTGCAGCGACTGGTACATGTTGAACTTCGGCGTCGCGATGTAGTCCTTGTACCGCCCCGGGACGGGCTGCCAGTTCTCGTGGATGACACCGAGCGCGGCATAGCAGTCCTGGACCGTGTCGACCAGGACGAGCACGCCGACCATGTCGTAGATGTCGCCGAAGTCGCGGCCGCGGACGATCATCTTCTGGTAGATGGAGAACAGGTGCTTCGGCCGGCCGGTGACCTCCGACCTGATCTTCGCTGACTTGAGGTCGGTGGCGACCTTCTGCGTGACCGAGCGCAGCAGCGAGTCACGCTGCGGGGTGTGCTCGGCGACGAGTCGGCTGATCTCGTCGAACCGCTTCGGGAAGAGCGTGGCGAACGCGAGGTCCTCCAGCTCCCGCCTGATCGCGTTCATGCCGAGGTGGAGCGCCAGCGGCGCCAGGATCTCCAGGGTTTCCTTGGCCTTCTGCTCCTGCTTCGTGCGGGGCACGAACGTCAGCGTCCGCATGTTGTGCAGCCGGTCGGCGAACTTGATGACCAGCACCCGCGGGTCCTTGACCGTGGCGACGATCATCCTGTGGATCGTCTCGGGCTTCGCCGCGGCGCGTAGTTTGACCTTGTCGAGCCTGGTCAAGCCGTCGACGAGCAGCGTGACCTCGCCGCCGAAGTCGAGCTGCAACCGCTCGATCGTGTAGTCGGTGTCCTCGATCGTGTCGTGCAGCAGCGCCGCGACCAGGGTCGTGGTGTCCATGCCCAGGTCGGCGAGGATCGTGGCCACGGCGAGCGGGTGGGTGATGTAGGGGTCGCCGGACTCGCGGTACTGCCCCCTGTGGAAGTGCTCGGCCATGTCATACGCCCGCTGCAGCAGCCGCAGGTCGGCCTTCGGGTGGACGGCCCTGTGCTGGGCGATCAGCGGTTCGAGCACCTCGCTCACCGCCGGGCTCTGCCACGGCGCGTTGAACCGGGCGAACCGCGCGCGGACCCGGCGGCCGGTCGGCGCGGTGCCGAACAGCAGGGCCGCGTCCACCGGCGAACTGGGCTCGGTGAGGCCCACGGGGTACACGCCCTTCGCAGAGAGCCGTAGCCCTCCCACCCGCGGGTCACCGGCCCGCTCGAGCGCCTGGAACACCCACTCCCGGTCGACCTCGTCCAGACTGCGGTCGGCCGCGAGCTTCGCGAGCAGGTCCGCGCCCGCCGGGCCGGGCCGTGCCGCGAGCACCCTGAGCGCCCACCGGTGATCGCGGGGCACGCCGTCGCGGCGGTGCGCGGACTGGCGGGCCGCGGCCCGCCGGTCGGCCAGCCCGGCCAGCGTCTCGACGGCCCAACGCCGTCCCAGCTTGTCCACGGCGGCATCGGTCGCCGCCGCGACCAGCAGGCGGGCCCCGGCCGCACGGTCGAGCACGGTCACCGCATCGATCGCGGACCGTCGACTGGGCAGGTCGCGGTTGCTGCCGGCGAACGGTGTCAGCGTCTTCACCGCCGTCGCGAGGGCGGCCGGCGGCACCGGTACGCCGTCGTGGCGCAGCGCCGCGATGAACAGGCCCCCGTCGAGGCCGCCGCCGGCGGCGATGTGCCGCAGCGCTTCGCCGAGGTCCTCGCGGTCCCGCCACAGGAACGCCAGGAACCGGGCGTACGGGTGCCGCCAGCGCGGCCGCGCCGCGGACCAGCCGCCCCGGCGGGCACGGAACACGGCGGCGAACTCGTCGGTGCGCAGGCGCCGGTCGGCGTCGACGTGCAGGGCAGCGAGGAACTCCGCGATGCTGTGGTGCAGGAACTGGAAGCGCCCGTCGCGCTCGACGAGCAGGCCGGTGCGGCGCAGCGTCTCGCGGACCAGCACCCGCCAGGTGCCGTCCGGCAGGTGCGGGGGGCGCAGGTGAGCGGTCCACTCCACCATCGCCGCGAGCGCGTCCGTGCGCTGATCGGTGCGCTGCCGCCAGGCCAGCCGGCAGGCCAGCGGGTGGACCTGGCTCAGCAGCCGGTCGACCGCGGGCAGCGCTTCGGCGCCGTAGTCGCCGGCCACCCGGTTGAGCGACGCGCGCAGATCAGAGCGGAAGAGCCGCTCCGTCAGCATGGACACGAACCGCTGATACAGCTCGATGCTGGAGGACGGCAGCGCGTCGCCGGGCCGGTCCGCGACCAGCTTGCAGATCATCATCGCGACCAGCGGGATCCGGAACAGGTCGTCGAGGCCGCCGCCGAGTATCCGGTCGAGCAGGTCCGTGGCCCGGTCCCCGGGCTCCGGCGAGCCGAGGTGCTCGAACCATCGCTGCGCGAACTGCACGAACTGCTGATCGGTGAACGGCAGCAGGCGGAAGGCCGCGGGGGTGAAGTCGGGGCCGGCGTAGTGGTCGATCTCCGTCAGCGGCCGGGTGGCGACGACGAACCGGTGCGCGGCACGGTCCGACAGCGCCCGGAAGCCCACGATCTTGTCGATGACCGCCTTGCGGTCGCGGTACTCGATGATCTCGTCGAGGCCGTCGACCAGGACCAGCCACCGTACGCCGGCCATCGGTGGCGTGGCGAAGAACCCGGCCGGCCACTGCTGACCGGCGCCGACCGCGCCGAGCTCCTCGTTGACGGCGGCCGCGACGAGCTCCGGCAGCATCTTCCTGCCGAGCAGCTGGGCGGCGCGGACGCGCACCGGCACGACCGTGTCGACGTCCCGCTCCCAGCGTTGCACCGAGGTCCAGACGGCCGACTGCAGCAGGCTGGACTTGCCCGAGCCCGCGTCGCCGAGCAGGACGCTGTCGCCGGTGCCTTCGAAGATCTGATCCGCGGCGATCGGGACGAGGTCGGTCGCCTCGATGCCGTCGCGGGCCTCCTCGTTCTCGCCGGTGGCCAGCTGGTACACGTAGATCTCCGACAGCGTCGGCATCCGGTGCGCCCCGTGGTCCTGCGGGACCATCAGCTCCTGGTAGGGGTGGCGCTGGGCGGCCTTCTCGGCGGCGTCGAGGTAGCCGCGCAGGCGCCTGGTCGGCACCGGCCACGCCCCGGCCAGGAGCTGCTCGTCGCTGAGCCGGGCCAGCCAGCGCCCGTGCGCGGTGGCGCCGGCGTCAAGCAGGGCCTGGGCCTCGGCGCAGCGCTCCAGCACGGCGCCGATCGGCACGAGGTGCGCGCCGCCGCCGTCGTCGGACAGGCACAGCAGCCCGCAGACGGCCCCGGTGCGGAGGTTGACGACAGGGCTGCCGCTGGCGGTGCCCTGGAGCGGGGCGCCGAAGAGCCGCGGCAGCCGGCCGGCCGGCCTGAGCTTGTGTCGCGACGTTCCCTGGTACTGGAAGCCGGCGGGGACGTCGCCCGCCGGATGCCCGCAGGTCCAGAGCCGGTCCCCGGCGACCAGATCCGTCGACGGCAGGACGAACGCGCGGCCCGCGGCCGGCACGGACCTGGTGATGCTGAGCAGAGCGAGGTCGATGCCGTCGCGGTGCCGGAAGTAGAGCTCCGGCACGGCCCGCAGCGTGAGCTTCTCACCGGTGACCGTGTCGCGTGCGCGCACGAAGTCGGGCAGGTCGGTGACGTCGCCGGCGACGACGTGCGCGCAGGTCGCGACCAGGTCGGGAGTGACGAAGAAGCCGGTGCCCGAGACGGCGGTGGCGCGCGTGGCCGAAGGCATCGTCGAGAGCGCTACGGTTGCCTCGCTCGTCAATGCCTCGAGAGACTCGGCCGCTGTCGCGGCGGCTGGCTCGACCCGCCCCACTCAAGCCCAATCTTGAATGCGGACTTTCCCGTCGCCTGTTCCGATGATGGTGATGGTGATGGTATCGCCAGGCGTGCCGCCGGAGGAATCTCGCGTCGCGTGTCGTGGTCCGCAGATGCGGCTAGCGGGTGACGTGGCGGTCCGCGAGGTCCAGGGCGGCGTCCAGGATGTCCAGGCCCTCGTGGACGTCGGCCTCGGTGGTGTTGCACGGGGGCAGGACGTGGATGCGGTTGAAGTGGGCGAACGGCCACAGGCCGCGGCGGTGGCACTCGGCGACGACCTCGCCGACGGCGCCCTGCGCGCCCGCGGTGCCGAACGGGACGAGCATCTCCCGGGTCGCGCGGTCGCGGACGAGCTCGACGGCCCAGAAGACGCCGAGGCCGCGGACCTCGCCGACGCTCGGGTGGGCGTCGGCGATCTTCGCCAGGCGCGGGCCGATGAGGTGCTCGCCCAGGTGGGCGGCGTGCTCGACCATGCCCTCCTCCCGCATGGCGGTGATCGTGGCGACCGCGGCGGCGCAGGCGAGCGGGTGTCCGGAGTATGTCAGCCCGCCCGGGTAGGGGCGCTCGTCGAACGCGGCGGCGACGGCGTCGGAGAGGACGACCCCGCCCAGCGGGACGTAGCCCGAGTTGACGCCCTTCGCGAACGTGAGCAGGTCGGGGCGGACACCCCAGTGGTCGGCGGCGAACCAGGCGCCGGTGCGGCCGAACCCGGTCATGACCTCGTCGAAGATGAGCAGGATGCCGTGCCGGTCGCAGAGCTCGCGCACGCCGGGCAGGTAGCCGGCCGGCGGGACGAGCACGCCGTTGGTGCCGACGATGGGCTCCAGCAGCACCGCCGCGATCGTGCCCGGGCCCTCCAGCGCGATGACCTGCTCCAAGTGGGCCAGGGCGCGGTCGCACTCCTCCTGCTCGGTGGTGGCGTGGAAGGCGCTGCGGTAGAGGTACGGGCCGAAGAAGCGCACGACGCCGGCGGCGCCGGTGTCCGTGGCCCAGCGGCGCGGGTCGCCGGTCAGGTGCATCGCGGTGTGCGTGGCGCCGTGGTAGGACCGGTACGCCGACAGCACCTTCGGCCGGCCGGTCACCACCCGGGCCATGCGCACCGCGTGCTCGTTGGACTCGGCGCCGCCGTTGGTGAAGAACACCTTGGTGAGCCCGTCCGGGGCGTGCGACGCGACCAGCCGGGCCGCCTCGGAGCGCTGGTCGTTGGCGAAGTGCGGGGCGATCGTGGGCAGCGTCGCGGCCTGCCGCTGGATCGCCTCGACGACCTTCGGGTGCGCGTGGCCGATGTTGAGGTTGACGAACTGGGACGAGAAGTCGAGGTAGGTGTTGCCCTCCAGGTCCCAGAAGCGGCTGCCGCGCCCGCCGGCCACCGGCAGCGGTCGCAGCGCCCCCTGCGCCGACCAGGAGTGGAACACGTGCGCCCGGTCGGCCGCGGTCGCCTCGGCGTTGGTGCGGTGCGCGCTCATGACGTGACCCCTTCGCTGGTCAGGAAGTAGTTGATGTCGGCGGTGACCGCCTGGATGAAGCGGTCCGGTGCCGCGGCGCCGGTGTCGGTGAGGCGGTCGTTGCGCTGCCGCACGGCCGCGGAGAACGGCAGCTCGCCGGTGCGGCGGTAGCGGATCGCGCCGGTCGCGTCGCGGGCCGGCACGACCAGCGACCGGGCGTGGACGCTCGCGCTGAACGGCACGTCGAGCCGCCCCGCCGCGAACGCCCCGGCGACCCCGGCCGGCACGTCGCCGTCCTGCAGCACCGGGTCGACCAGCTCCGCGACCTCCCGCTGCAGCCACGACATCTCCTCGTCGATGCGGGCCTCGTCCAGCGCCACGAAGTCCAGCAGCTCCGAGGTGCCCATCAGGGCGGTACGGATGCCCAGGGCGTTGGCGTCGGCGTCGGGGATCCCGTACGCCTCCTGGTTGGTCTTGTTGATGATCTTGTCGGCGCCGCCGAGCCTGGCGACCAGCCCGCCGTAGAGGATCAGGGCGTCGGCGGTGCCCCGGCCGCGCGGGAACACCCCCATGAACTCGTGCAGCACCGGGTGCACCGCGACGTGCGGCGGCAGGTACCGCGCGGCGAGCGCACGGATGCTGCGCAGCGCGGCCACGTCCTGGTGCACCTCGCCGCCCTGCGGGTAGGCGATCGACAGGCAGCGCACCCCTTCCCGCACCGCGGCGATCGCCTCCAGCAGCGTGCAGGCCAGGCTGATCGACGGCGGCACCAGGACCGCGGTCAGGGTGCCGAACAGCTCCCGGTCGACGATCACGCCGTCGTCGGCGAGCGCCCCGCAGACCGCGTCGACCTGCCGCCACGCCTCCATCGACGTCGCGAACGGCACGTCCTTGCAGTAGGGCACGTTGTACCCGATGCCGCCGCCCTCGAAGGAGGTGAACCCGGCCGCCAGGGCCACCGCGAACAGGTCCCGGGCGTCCGGTGAGCCGTGCCGGACCTCCAGCGGCACGCCGACGGCGTCCAGCAGCTGCCGGCCGCGCCGCCAGCCGTGCACGGTGAGCGGGTAGCCGTTGAGGTCCGCCGGCGCCTCCCGCAGCGCCTGGGCGGCCCGGTCGAACTGCTTGAGCCGGGTGTACGAGTCGATCGTGACCGTCAGCATGCCCGGCCCGGCCGGCTCGAGGCGGCGCAGCAGCTCCAGCATCTCCTCGTGGCCGCCGACCCCGCAGCGGGGCTGCGCGATCGGCCGGCCGGTGCGGTGTGCGGCGCGCAGCGCGTCGGCGGCCCGCGGCCGGGTTGAGGTGCGCAGCGCGTCGACGGTCTCCCGCCACTGCGGCAGGTCTGCGGCGGTGGACCGGTCGATGCGCATCCCGGCCCACTCGACGGTCTCAGACACCGGCCGCCACCCTCCCAGCGGTCGCGGCCTCGCGGATCAGGTCGAGCACCATCGGCAGCTCGAACGGGTTCTCGAGGATGTGATCGACGCCGAGACCGCGCAGCCGTTCAATGCCGCCGGCGGACTTGTGGCTGCCGACGGTCAGGTTCCCGCCGAGCACGACCGGGCAGTGCAGCCGTCCCGCGGCCCGCAGCGCGGGCAGGTCGGCGAGGTCGGCGTAGGCGTGGCCGTTGAGGCTGCCGATGACGACCGCCTCGGCCGTGGGGTTGGCCTCCAGCGCCGCGGCGAAGTCGGCCAGGGGCGTGCAGACGCCCAGATTGACGACGGTGAAGCCGTACTCGCGCAGCTGCATCGCGATGAGATGGTTGGCCACCGCGTGGGCGTCGCTGTGTGCCACGCCGAGAATGACGAGTCGCTGCATGGTTCGCTCCTTTGGGAATCCTCTGGGGGGCAGTCAGTCGTCGAAGGCGGCGAACAGCTCGCGGTCGCTCGCCTCGGCCAGCCGCGCCCGGTCGAACTCGTCCGGGTCGGCCAGCGACAGGGACTCGAAGACCAGGTCGATCGCGGGCACCATGCCCCAGATCTCGCGGTACGGCGGCCACCCTTTGTGGCCCGTCAGCACGTCGTCCTGGCGGGCGAAGATGTAGTTCGCCCAGTCGCGGGTCATCGGCCGCCGGTGGTGGAAGTCGTGGCACACCGTGTCGCCGGTGAGCACGAGGTACCGGCTGGGCACGTGCACCAGCAGCATCCGCGTCCACCAGCGGGTCCAGGCGCGCAGCCGGGCACCGCCGCGCAGGCCGGCCGCGGGCACCGGCTCGCCGATGCAGATGGCGTTGGTGAGGCTCGCGAAGTACTCCTTGCCGCGGCGGGACTCGACGTCCCGGCCGGGGAACGTGTGCTTGACGCACAACCGCAGCGTGTTGCTGACCTGGAAGAACAGGGTCATCGGCAGCACCCAGCCGAGCAGCAGCAGCGCCCAGCCGTCCAGCAGGGTCGCCGCGACGGCCAGCCCGGCGTACCAGGCGAGGGTGAGCGCCCGTTCGAGCGGGCTGGCGGCGTGGGCGTAGGAGCGCACCCGCGCCCACAGGAACCGCGCGTGGAACACCGGCGAGACGAGCTTGCCCAGCACCCGCCGCCACATCTGCTGGCGGGTCATGCCGGGGCGCAGCTCCAGGCTCACCAGGAACGCCTGCACGGTCGGGTCCCGCAGCGTCATGTGGTGCAGCGCGTGGTGGTCGGCGACGTGCTCGGTGCTGTACCGCTCGAACTCCTGCACCATCAGCAGCCCGGCGATCATCTTGCCCAGCACCCGGTCCGGCCCGCGTCTGGCCCACATGTTGCGGTGGGCGCACTGGTGGAACATCATCATCCGCTGGTTGCGGGCGCCGTGCAGGGTGCTCGCCCAGCCCGGCAGCAGCAGCCACAGCCACCACCCGCCGAGGGCCAGCGCCGCCCCGCTCAGCGCCAGACCGGCCGCCATGGAGGCCAGCGCCGCGATCAGATGGGCAGTGGGCGTGAGGTGCAGCCGGCGTTGTCCCGTGTACGGGCGGCCGGTGAGCATCGTCAGCGGCAGCTGCAGCACGCCGGGCAGGCGCCGCATCCCGTCACGGACGCTGTTGTCCGCGGAGTCCGTGGTCGCGAACCGCCGTTCGGGTGCCGTGGCCGCGATGGTGTCCGGCGATGGCCGGTGCACGGTGGCGGTCATCGCTCACGCCCCCTCGCGGCCGGAACGCTCGTCGGCGACCGCCACGATGCCGGCCAGGATCTCGTCGATCTCCTGCGGTGTCGTGGCCGGGTTCAGCACCATGATCTTCAGGAAGACCGGCTGGCTGCCGTCGGCGCGGCGGACCCTGGTGCGGGCCAGCAGCACCACCCCGCGGTCCATCAGCTCCCGGCGCAGCGCACCGTTGAACGCGTCGAGCCGGGCGTCGTCACCGTCAGCGCCGGCCGGCAGGTACCGGAACAGCACGGTGCTCAGCGACGGCTCGGCGGCCAGCTCCAGCCGCGGGTGCGCGGCGACCTGGCCGGCCGCGTACCGGGCGAGGTCGTGGCAGCCGTCGACCATCTCGGCCATGCCCGCGCGGCCCAGCGCGCCCATCGTCACGGCGATCTTGAACGCCTCCGCGCGGCGGGTCGCCTGCACCGACTGCCCGTACAGGCCGATGTAACCCGCGGCCTTGTCGTCGTCGGCGTTCAGCGTCGTGGTCGTCTGCCCGGACAGCGGCGCCAGGTGCGCGGCGTCGGACACCAGGAAGATGCCGGAGGTCGCCGGGGTCCAGCCGAACTTGTGCAGGTCCAGCGTCACCGAGTCGGCCCGCTCGAGGCCGGCCAGGCGCCCGCGCAGCCGCGGCGAGAACAGGGCGCCGCCGCCGTACGCCGCGTCGGCGTGCAGCCACACGCCCCACCGCCCGCACACGTCGGCCAGGGCCGGCAGGTCGTCGACCCAGCCCTGGTCGGTGGAGCCGACGCAGGCGATCGCCGCGACCGGCACGGCGTCGTCGGGCAGGTTCTCCAGCGTGCGCTGCAGCTGCGACGGGTCGAGTCGGCCCAGAGCGTCGCTGGGGACCCGCACGATCGCCTGCTCGCCGATGCCGGTGATCCCGACCGCCTTGCCGATGGAGAAGTGGGTCGCGTCGGTGGCCAGCACGACCGGCCGCCGGCCCGTCCCGCCGAGGCCGTCGAAGAACGGCACCACCCCGGACTCGCGGCGCATCACGCTGTCCCGGGCGGTCAGGATCGCCATGAGGTTGGAGATGCTGCCGCCGGCGGTGATCGTGCCGCCGGCCGCCGGGCCGTAGCCGACGACGTCGCAGAGGTTGCGGATGACGTACCGCTCCAGCTCCAGCGCCCACGGCCCGGCCTCCCAGGCGTGCAGCGACTGGTTGAGCACGCCGAGGACGAGCTCGGCGGCGGCCGCGACCGGGGTCGGCGGGCACTGCATGCGGGCCACCGCGGCGGGGTGGCTGATGTCGACGGACCAGGTCGCGAAGTCGCGCACGAACCGCCGGAACGTCTCGACCGGGTCGCCCGGCTCCTCGGGCAGCAGCGGCCCGGCGAGCAGCCGCCCGGCGGCCTCGCGTACCGCGGCGGGCCCGCCCGCGGTGACCGGGCCCGGCCGGGCGCTGGTCACCTCCCGCAGGGTGTCGAGGGCCACCCCGGTGAGCACCTCGACCAGCTGCAGGCCTTCGATGCTCCCGGCGGGCGGGAGCTGTGCCGTCGTGCGGCGGGCGGGCTGTTCGACGATCGTCATCTGCCATCTCCTCGCGTCGGCTGTCTGTCGCGTTGTCGCGTGTTCGGCGTCATTCGCGTGTTCGCGTCGTTCGCAAGGAGGTTGTGCCCGCGCCCTATTCGGCCGGTTATCCCGCGGCTATCCGGCGGGGCGGCACGCCGGCGAAGGCGCGGCGAAAGCGAAACGATAGCGGCCCGGGTAGAACCGGTGCGACCGCAGTCCGCACCACGTGAGGAGAGCCCCGATGATTCGTCGGTTCGTCGTGACCGCCGCCGCGCTGGTCGCCGTCCTGCCGGCCGCCGCCGTCGTGCGCGGCCCCGGCCAGGTCCGGGCGGAGACGGGCTGGAGCAGTCCGGCCGTCGCCGTCGTCGGTCACCCGCGGTAGCGGGCGGCACGGGCAGTGCGCCCCCTGGATCCGGTCCGGATCAGGGGGCGTCTTCGTGCAGGTCACGCAGTGCCTGGGCGGCCCGGGCGTGCCAGCCGCGGGCCCCGAGGTTGTCGAAGATCTCCAGCGCCGCGGCCAGCTGCGCGGCCGCCTCGCCGGGCTCGCGGTCGGGCAGCCGGGCCAGCTCGTACAACGCCTGCCCCTCCACGACGGGCTCGGCGACCCGCTGGGCCACCTGCACGGCCCGCTGCAGCGTCGCCCGGGCCCGCGCGGTCCGTCCGGCCCTCGCGTGCACCGTGCCGAGACCGTGCAGGGCGTGGGCCTCACCGGTACGGTCGGCGGCGCTGCGGACCAGGTGCAGCACCTGCTCGAAGGCCTGGGCGGCGCGACCGAGATCGCCGGTGTCGAGGTACACCTCGCCGACGCGGTGCAGCACCTGCGCCTCGACCCGCCGCACCCCGACCGACCGGCAGATGCTCAGCGCCTCCTCGACCAGCTCCCGGGCCTCGTCGGCGGCGCCCTGGCTGAGCCGGACCCGGGCCAGGTTGGACAGCACGTGGGCCTCCGCGACCAGGTCGCCGGCCCGCCGCAGGGCGGTCAGCGCCGCCCGGTAGCCGTCCAGGGCCGCCGTCGCGTCGCCGCGCAGCCGGTCCAGGTAGGCGAGGTTGCGCCGGACCAGCGCGGCGGCGTGCGGGTCGTCGACGCTGTCGAGCAGCCGCAGCGCCTGCCGCAGCTTCGGCTCGGCCCGGTCCGGGTTGCGCAGGAACATGTGCATGGTGCCGAGGGAGTGCAGCGTGACCGCCTCGCCGCGGCGGTCGCCGGCCCGGCGGGCGGCGTGCAGCGCGATGCCGGCGGTCTCGGCCCACTCGTCGTAGTACGCCCGCGTCTCGAACAGCGTGACCAGGGTGAACGCCAGGTCCCAGCAGTGCTCGGCGAGCCCCGCGTCGCCGGCCAGGCGGACCGCGGCGACGAGGTTGAGCCGCTCCAGTTCGAGCCACTCCATCGGGCGGGCCAGCATCGGCCCGGTCACCGGGTCGGGTAACGGCCAGCGCGGCGCGGTGCCGTGCACGATGGTGTAGTCGCCGCCGTACTCGCGGCGGTGCGCCAGCTCCGCGGCGGTGAGCCAGCCCGCGACGACCCGCCGGACGAGCTCCTCGCGGGCACCGTCGGGCTCCTCGGCGGCGAGCAGCTCCCGCGCGAAGGCGCGCACGAGGTCGTGGAAGCGGTACCGCACGGCGCCGGTCGTCTCGTCGGCGTGCGCCTCCAGCAGGCGGACGTCCACCAGCCGCTCCAGCGAGTCCTCGACGACGTCGTGCCCGGCCTCCAGCAGCGGCATCGCGATCCAGGCGGGGAAGTCGTCGCCGGGCAGCACGCTGAGCCGGCGCAGCAGCCGGCGGGTCTCCGGCGGCAGGCTGTCGTAGCTCAGCCGCAGCGTGCCGCGCACGCACAGGTCCCGGTGCACGAGCTCGTCGAGCAGCTGTGCCTCGTCCCGCAGCCGGCTGACCAGCCGCTCGACCCGCCAGTGCGGGCGGGACGCCAGCCGGGCGCCGGCGATCCGCAAGGCCAGCGGGAGGTGCCCGCACAGCGCGGCGAGCTCGTCGGCCTCGTCGGGCTCGGCGAGGACGCGCGGCCCGACGATGCTGTAGAGCAGCGACGCGCTCTGCCGGCCGGACAGCACCTGCACGTCGAACTGGTGCGAGCCCGGCAGTGCCGTCAGCCGCACCCGGGACGTGACGATCGCCGCGGAGCCGGCCGCGTTGACCAGCAGCGGCAGCACCTGCGTCTCGTCGGCGGCGTTGTCCAGCAGCACCAGCACCCGCCGCCCGGCGAGCAGGCTGCGGAACTGGGCGACGCGCTCGCTGACGCTCTCCGGGATGGCCGTGCCGCTGGTGCCCAGCGCCCGCAGGAACTGCGCCAGGACCTCCGGCACCCGTTCCCAGCCGGGCCGCCCGCCGAGGTTCGCGTACAGCTGCCCGTCGGGGAACTGGTCGGCGAGGCCGTGCGCGGCGTGTACCGCGACGCTGGTCTTGCCGACGCCGCCCGGTCCGCTGATCGCCACCACCGGTGAGCTGCCCGGCTGCTGCGGGTCGTCCCGGCGCGCCGTCAGCGCCGCCTGGATCTCCTCGACGAGCTTCTCGCGGCCGGTGAAGTCGGCCACGTCCATCGGCAGCTGCCGCGGCGGCCCGGGTGTCCCGGCGGATGTCCGCAACGCCGCGACCGGACCGGCGGTCGGCGGCAGTTCCAGCGCCGGGTCCTGGGTGAGGATCGCCCGCTCCAGCCGCTGCAGCTCCGGCCCGGGATCGGCGCCGAGCCGCTCCACGAGCAGCTGGCGGGCCCGCCGGTACACCTGCAGCGCCTCGGCCTGACGGTCACACCGGTACAGCGCGAGCATGAGATGCGCGTGGATGCGCTCCCGCAGCGGGTGCACCACCGCCAGCCGCTCCAGCTCGCTGAGCAGCTCCTCGTGCCGGCCCGTGGCCAGCTCCAGCCGGATCCGCTCCTCGACCGCGGTGTCGCGGGCCTCCTCCAGCTGCCGCCGCCACGCCTCGGCCGGCTCGCCCGGGATGCCGGGCAGCGCCGGGCCGAACCACATGGCCTCCGCGGCGCGCAGCTGCTCCAGCGCCTCCTCGGTGAACCCTTCCCGGGCCAGCCGGCGACCCTCGTCGACGAACTGGCCGAACCGGTGGGCGTCGATCTCCTCGGGCGCCATCCGCAGCTGGTACCCGCCGGTGCGGGTGATCACGGCAGAAGCGCGGCCGGCTTCGGCGAGCGTCCGGCGCAGCTGGGAGACGCAGATCTGGATCTGCGACCGGGCCGTGGGTGGCGGCTCGGGCCACACCGCCTCGATGAGGTCGGTGACCGGCACGACGAGGCCGCTGTTGACGGCCAGGCAGGCCAGCACCGTGCCGCTGCGGGTGCTGGAGATGGTCCATCGCCGGCCTTCGTGGACGACCTCCATCGGCCCCAGCACCCGCAGCTCCATCGGACTCCAACTTCAGGCTCCCGAGCGTCGACGGTGGCATCACCGCAACGATATCGAAGCATAACTATCAGTAGCCGGAGTCGCATCAACCGTGACTGTCGATTCCTGGTGACCGGGGGAGCTTTCCGTCAAAGGCAACACACCGGTAACGGCGCGGTCATCTGCCGCGACCGGTGTCGTCGTCCGGCTGCTTCTTCAGGGGGTCATCCGGTCGCTCCCATTCGGGGTGCTCCCGCAGGTGTTGCAGGGCGATGACGGCGCCGACCAGCACGACGCCGCCGGCGATCTGCATCGCGGTCAGCCGCTGGCTCAGCCACCACCAGGCGAGCGCCGCGCTGAACACCGGCTCCAGCGAGATGTTCACGGCGCCTGCCTGCGCGCCGACGCGTGCCGTGCCCCACGCGTACAGCAGGAACGGCACCAACGTGCCCAGCACCCCGACGAACACGATTCCCGGCCACTGGTCGCCGTGCCGGGTGATGCCGGGGGCGCCGCCCGGCGCCAGCACCACCAGCCACACCACGCTGGACACGGCGAACGCGTACACGTTGGCGCGCAGCGCGCCGTGCGCGCGCGTCGCCGCGCTGCCGAGCACCGAGAACGCCGCGACACCCGCCGCCGTGGCCAGGCCGAAGCCGATGCCGACCAGGTCCAGCCGCCCCCAGGACGTCTCCGGCAGCCGCACGACCAGCGCCACACCGAGCAGCGCCGCGGCGAGGCCGAGGGTGAGCGGCAGGCTCATCCGCCGCCGCCCGAGCAGGATCAGCCAGCCCACCACGAGGGCCGGGGCCAGGTTCTGCAGCACCATCGCCACTGCGACCGGCAGGTGCTGGATCGCCAGGAACAGGCAGCCGTTGGCCACCGCCACCGACACGCCGAACCCGACGGTCACGGCCCAGCCGGCCCGCTCCGGCGCCGCCTGCCGGTCCTGCCGGTCCTGCCGGCGGGTGGCGCGGCCGGCGCCGACCAGCAGCGCCAGCCCGGCGAGGGTGATGAACGTGCGGGTCGCGACGAGCTCCAGGGGGTCGACGCCGGCGTCGAAGAGGCGGCTGGCGACGGTCCCGCCGAACCCCCACAGCGCCGCCGCCACGACCACCGCCGCGTAACCCGCCAGCCGGCCCTGCCCGCGCCGGGCCGGCTCGGGTCCGCGTGCCACCGCGACCGTGACCGGAGGGCTCGATGAGGTCTGCGCTGCCATGGCGTCACTCCGTCCGCACCTCGATGATGTAACCTTTAAAGCAGTTTACCGGTTACCGGAGGCGGCGCAATGAAACCACAGGAGGCACCCGGAGCCCTGGAGATCGTGCGGTCCTTCGCCAACACGCTCGACCTGGAGCACGGCACCGACCATCTCGCCGACGCCGCGGGCCTCGCCGCGTGGTGCCGGCAACACCTGCCCGAGGTGTCCCCGCCCGCCCTGCGCGACGCCGTCGCACTGCGCACGGCGCTGCGCGACGCGATCGACGGCGACCCCGCCACCCTGGACGCGATCGCCGCCGCCCAGCCCCTCCGGCTGCGCCTCGGCGGCCAGTCCGCGCTGCTCACGGCGGGGGAGGACGCCACCGACCCGCTCGCCGCCCGGCTGCTGGCGGTCGTGGCGGTCGCCGCCCTCGACGGCACCTGGGAGCGGCTCAAACTGTGCCCAGCCGAGGACTGCCGGTGGGCCTTCTACGACCACGCCCGCAACCGCAAGGGCGTCTGGTGCCAGATGTCGGAGTGCGGCAACCGGCGCAAGGTCCGCGACTTCCGCGCCCGCCGCGCCGCGGCCGGCTGATCACATTGAGCTGGCCGCGATGACCCGACTTCAGGGGCGGACGGTGCCGCTCGCCCAGGGTGAGCCGCCCGCGTGCGGGTAGAGCACCAGGTTGCGTGTGGAAGTTTCGCCAGCGCGCCGAGGTCACCGCGGCGTTCGGACCTGCCACCGTTGACGGCCGGCCGCGGGCGGCGCGAGCGTGTGCGCCATGACGAAGAGGCTCGCCGTCCTCGGTGCCGCCGGCGCGTGCGCCGCCCTGCTCGTGGCGTACCTGCAACTGCCCGCCGCCGAGGCGACGGTGCCGCCACCGGCCGCGCCGGTGACCGGCAACGCGACCTACTTCGACGGGCTCGGCTCGCCGTACGGTGGCTGCGGACTGCCGCAGGCGGAGCTGGAGACGCAGGACTTCGTCGCCCTGAACGTCTTCGACACCCCCGGCGACGGCAGTTACAACACCCGGCCGGTGCCGCCGGCCATGGCCGACAAGATGGGCGTGTGGGACAACGGCCGCAACTGCGGGCGCTGGGTCCAGGTGAAGATCGCCGACTACTGCACCGGAACCAACGACGGCGCCCTCGGCCAGCCGTTCTGCCGCAACGGATCCTGGACCGCCGACGCCTACAACGGCGGCGTGCTGAACATGCTGGTCGCCGACAGCTGCGCCGACACGAACGCCTGGTGCCGCGACGACCCGTACCACCTGGACCTGTCCAAGGCGTCGCTGAACCGCTTCTCGAAGAACGGCTCCACCCTCGGCGACCTGTACCCGAACCACTGGAACAACCGGCACGTCGCCTGGAACTTCATCCCGGCGCCCGCCTACTCCGGCGACATCCAGATCGGCTTCCTCAGCGGCGCGCAGCGCTGGTGGCCCGCGATCGCCGTCTCCCGCCTGCCCAACGGCATCCATGGCGTCGAGTACTACGCCGACGGCGCCTGGCGGGCGGCCCAGCCCAACGGCGACATGGGCCAGTCGTTCGTGATCGGCGGCACCACCTCCGGCGGCACCCAGTTCCGCATCCGGGCCAGGGACGCGGCGGACGCGCCGCTGTTCGGCGGCCGCGAGTACAGCTTCGCGCTGCCGGACGCCTGCTCGGCCCAGTGCGGCCAGGCGTACACCAAGGCGACGTACACCACGACGGGCGCGTCACCGTCGGTCTCGCCCTCCGTCTCGGTCTCACCGTCGGTCTCGGTCTCGCCGTCCAGGTCTGTTTCCCCGTCGGCCTCGCGGTCACCTTCTGTGTCTGCTTCTGTGTCTGCTTCAGGGTCCGCCGGTGGTTGCACCGCGACCGTCGCCGTCACCGGCTCGTGGAACGACGGCTACCAGGCCGAGGTGACCGTCCGCAACACCGGCGGCACCGCGTCGACCGGCTGGACCACGGCGTTCACCTTCCCCGGTACACAACGGATCGCCAGCTCCTGGAACGCCGTCACGACCCAGTCCGGCACCCGGGTCACCGCGACGAACCAGCCCTACAACGCCGTCATCCCACCCGCCGGCACCACCAGCTGGGGCATGGTCGTCACCGGCCAGAACCAACCCCTGACCGCCGTCACCTGCACGCTCAGGTAGCCGCCAGCGAGCGGAGAGCGATCGAAGAGTGTGCACGTATAGCGTCTGGCTCCATCGACTCGAGGATGGTGGAGCTTGTTCAGACGTAGCAGCTTCGGCGTCGTGGCGACCGTGGCCATGGCGTTGTCGATCGCCCTGGGTGCGGCGCCTGCGGGCGCCTCGCCGAATGTCGTGTACTACCAGTTCAGGGGCTGGGCCGAGAACGTCCGCACCTGGTGCGTCGACATTCAGGCGGAGACGGCCGGCAACGTGCGGGCCAATGTCCAGACCTACCGGTGCCGGGCGGCGTCCGAGCAGCCGCAGGTGCAGTACCAGGCGTTCAGTCAGGAGGGCTTCGCGGGGCAGCCCGACAACAACCGGCGGTTCCGCAACAAGGCCACGAACAAGTGCCTGACCTACAACGTCAACGGGGTCGCAAGTCCGGGCTCCCCGGCCAACGCCGTGTGGGCCGAGGCCTGCGGACAGGCCGGTCAGGGCTGGCGGCACCCCGCGAACCAGGAACAGTGGGAGGCCATCGAGTATCCCGGCATGTGCCTGGACACCGTGGACCCCAATGGCAATTGGGGCACCGGGATCGACGTGTACCCGTGTAACCCGTACGCACAGTGGACGCGTTGGGCCATGGATTTTCTGAACATTCCGGACTGAGCTCCTCGGCGGGGTGCCAGTCCCCGCACCCCACGACCTCGCACGATCGGCAGCCCGGGCGCCGTCGCGGATCCCGTGCCGGGCAGGGGATCCGCGGCGGCGGTGGTCAGCTCAGGAAGCTGCCGTACGGGCCGGCCAGGATGGCGTTCTTCTGGGCCTGGCTGAAGTGCGTGTTCGGGTAGTTGTAGAACGACGCGGACATCGGGGTGCCGTCCGTGGAGCTCGAGTCCGGCAGGCCGAAACCGTGGCCGAGCTCGTGGACCATCCCGCCGTACCAGCGGTTCATCGGGCCGTTGCGGCCGGCGCCGCCGTCCGCGTCGTGGCCGGAGAGCAGGACCCAGCCGGGGCCGGCGCCGCCGCCGGACTTGCCGACGTCCTCGGCGCTGATCTCGCCGACGATCAGCCAGCGGTTGTCGGGGTTGGCGAGGCTGAACCGGCGCCGCAGCTCGGCCTGCATGTTGAACACGACGCACCAGTAGCGGTCGCCGTTCGGGTCGCAGTTGGTGTTGATGTACCAGTTGGTGTCGTGCTCGCCGTTGACCGTCTCGACGACCGTGGCGTTCAGGGCGAACGTCTTGCCGAGCTCCTGACGGTAATAGCGCTGCGCCTCGCGCATCACGTTCGCGATGCCGTCCGGGTAGCGCTGGTCGAACGCGACGTCGGTCGGCTTGAGCCAGAACACCCGCACCGTCTTCGTGCCCGGTGTGCCGGGGTTTCCGGGTGTACTGGAGGCGCTCGGCGACGGCGACCTGGTCGGTGAGGCGCTCGTGGTCGGGCCGGCGGTGCCGGTGCACAGCACGTTGTTGAGCCGGAACGTGGCGGGCACCGGGTTCGAGCCGCTCCAGGCGCCGTTGAAGCCGAACGACGTGCTCCCGCCGGTGCCGAGCGCGCCGTTGTAGCCGGCGTTCACCGCCGAGACGCTGGTGCCGGTCTGCGTGACGGTCGCGTTCCAGGCCTGGGTGACGCTCTGGCCGGGGGAGAAGCTCCACGTCAGCGTCCAGCCGTTGATCGGGTCGCCGAGGTTGCTGACCGCCACGTCGGCCCCGAACCCGCCCTGCCACTGCGAGCTGATCGTGTACGTCACCCGGCAGCCCGCGACCGCCGCACCGGCCGACGTACCGGCGACGACCGCGCCGCCCGCGACGAGGCCGACCGTGGCGGCGACGAGCACGAGGCCCCGGTACCGTTGAAGCCGCATCACATCCCCTTTCATCAATGGACTCCGCCACGGTGCGCCCCGAAAACCTTTTCGGCAAGGTGGACGGGCGAATCCGCTGGAAACCCGGCGAAACTTTCATCGGAGGGGGTGCCTGCCATCGGGGGCTTCACCGCCCGGGCGTCGCGGGGCCGGACCACCGACCATTCCGTGCTGATTCCCGGACGGAATTGCAGAAGAATTGCGATGCAACTACCGCCGCATTGAATCATCAGGGTGTCCCGGACGGACAGGGACAGGTGTCCCGAATTATGTCCTGAACATTGTCCTGGACACTCGGGCCACTCCCCAGTTCGTGCCACGGTCCGCGGCGAATTGAATCGGCGGCGACGTCCTATTTCTACATTCCTCTCGTCATCACCGAGATGACCTCGTACAGAGGAGAAAGAGCAGTGAAACGACGACTTCTTCAGGTCGGCGCGGTGGCGCTGGCCGGTTTGTTCAGCGCGATCGTCTTACCGTCCAGCCCGGCCAGCGCCGCGCCGAATTGCAACGTTCCGGTGCCACCGCCGGCGTGCGGTGACGGCGGCGGCGACGGCGAACCGGTGGTGCGGGACATCCCCGTGCACGGCACGCTCGACACGGTCACGTACGTCGGCAATGCCGTGCGGGTCACCGGCTGGGGCATCGACCGGGACAGCGGCAGCGCGCCGCTCATCGTCGACATCTACATCGACGGCGCGTGGAAGCAGACCCTCAGCGCCAACACGTACCGCCCGGACGTTGCCGCCGCGTACCCGGCCTACGGCTCCTACCGCGGCTTCGACGCCAACGTCCCGGCGGGTCTCGGCACCCACCAGGTGTGCGCGTGGGCGATCAGCGTCGTGCCCGCCGGCGCCGCGAACCCCGGCAACCCGCAGCTGGGCTGCAGGACGTACACCGCCACCCTCGCCGCCCCGACCGACGTGCGAACCATCTCCAGGGCGGATGACGGCACCACGGTGTTCGGCTTCAAGGACAACTCGGTCGAGGAGACCTCCTTCCGGGTCGTCATCACCCGCCAGTACTGGGAGCAGTACAACGACCCCCGCTGGGGCCAGATGTACCGCGCCTACTACGTCGACCGGCAGTTCACCGTGCCGGCGCAGGCAGGCACCGCCGAGGTGACCGCCACGACCGTGACCGGGGGCTCGGACTGCCGCACGACGGTGTACGCCGTCTCCGGCTCCATCCAGAGCGCCCCGGCCGTCAAGGGCTGGTGCTGACACCGGCCGTCGTCACGTGAACGAACGGCCCGGACCCGCCGGAGGAAATCCTCCGGCGGGTCTCCGTCCGATCCGGCAATGGCATCGGGGACGGCCTCCATGATTGCGGAATCAAGCGGCCGGTAAGGTCGGACAATGCCCGAGCTGAAACGGTTGGATGCCGGTCATGCCCCGGCGGTCCTGGCCTTCGAATTGGCGAACCGAGCGTATTTCGCTGCCTCGGTTTCTGACCGCGGCGACGACTTCTTCGACCAGTTCACCGACCGGCCTGCCGGCCCTGCCGACCCGGCCCACCTCGGGGGCAAGTCAGGCACCTGGTTCCAGCGCGACCTGGTCCTCGAGCCCCAGGTGTAGCGGCGGTGACAGGTGGGCGCGGCGATGGACGCGCGGCCGTGGGCGGTGGAACGGGTGGCCGGGATGGGTGGATGTCGTGAAGGTCGGTGCGGCGGTACGAACGCGGGGGAGCGGAACTGTCGCCGGTCACCAACCTCGATGGCGTCGGCGGTCCTAGGGTGGGCGCATGACCGAGATCGTGATTCGTGGTGGGCGTGTCATCGACCCGGGGGCGGGGACGGACGAGGTCCGTGACCTGCTCGTGCGCGACGGCTCGATCGCCGATCCTGCCAGCGTGAGCGAGGGTGCCGTCGTCGTGGACGCGACCGGGCTGGTCGTCGGGCCGGGGTTCGTCGACGTGCACAGCCACGTCAACACGATCGCCGGGCAGCGGCTGCAGGCGTTCGACGGCGTGACCACGGCGCTGGACCTCGAGATCGGGCTGATGCCGGTGGCCGTCGCGCTCCAGCGGGCCGCCAAGGAGGGGCGGCCGCTGAACTACGGGTACTCCGCGTCGTGGGCGGCGGCCCGCGGGCTGGTGCTCGCCGGGGTCGAGCCGGTGCCGGATCTGGCCGGCGTGCTGGCGCTGATGGGCAACGAGCACTGGCAGGCGTCGTCGTCGCCGGTACAGCGTGACCGGTGGCTGGACCTGCTGTCGGGTGAGCTCGCCGACGGTGCGCTGGGCATCGGGGTGCCGATCGGGTACACGCCACGTGCCGAGCCCAGCGAGTTCCTGCACGTCGCCCGGCTCGCCGGCGGCAACGGGGTGCCGGTGTTCGCGCACGTGCGGAACCTGATCGAGGCCGACCCGGATGTGGTCGTCGACGGCGCGGACGAGGTGACCGCGGCCGCGGCCGAGACCGGCGTCGCGATGCACTACTGCCACGTCAACAGCACCTCGGGCCGGCATGTGGAGCGGGCGCTCGGCACGATCCACGCGGCGGTCGCGGCGGGTTCGCGGGTGACGTACGAGGCGTACCCGTACGGCACCGCGTGCACGGGCATCGGTGCCGCGTTCCTCGCTCCCGAACGGCTGCACGTGTGGGGGCTCAAGCCGCACAACCTGGTGCTGCTGCCGTCCGGCGAGCGGATCGCCGACGCGGCACGTTTGCGGGAGGTCAGGGCGGCCACGCCCGGCGCGCTGTGCCTCATCGAGATCCTCGACGAGACGGATCCGTCGGACCGTGCGCTGCTGGAGGGCACGTTCGCCGACCCGGGCACGATCGTGGCCAGCGACGCGCTGCCGGTGACGTTCAACGACGGCACCCGCGACACGCGGCAGTGGCCGCTGCCGGAAGGCGCGACCCACCCGCGCACGGCCGGCACGTTTGCGAAGGCGCTGCGGCGGTTCGTGCGGGAGACCGGGATCTGGGACTGGCCGGAGGCGTTCCGGCGCTGCTCCTACCTGCCGGCCCGGCTGCTCGACGCGCACGCGCACGCGCCCGCCGCCCGGCGCAAGGGGCACCTCGGCATCGGCGCGGACGCCGACGTCGTCGTGCTGGACCCGGACCGGGTCACGGATCAGGCGACGGTGCTCGCCTCGACGGCACCGTCGCACGGCGTCCGGCACCTGCTGGTCAACGGCGAGCCCGTCATCCGCGACGGCGAGCTGCTGCCGGACGCGTACCCGGGGCGGGCGCTGCGCTCATGAACCACCGGCGCCGGACCGGATGAGGTCGTCGACGCCGCTGAGGAAGGTCTCGCAGACCTGGTCGCGGTCGGACAGGCAGCCGGCCGCCATGGCGCCGTCGCGGAGCATGACGAACCGCTGCGCGCGAGGATCGCTGCCCATCAGGGCGGTGACCGTGTCGAGGAACCATTGCCGGTGCGCCAGAACGGCCTGGTGCACGGGGTGGCCGGGGTCCGGGTACTCGGCCACGGCGTTCAGGAAGGCGCAGCCGCGGAAGCCGTCCGACCGGATGCCCTCGGCGATCGACGCCGCGACGGCGCGGAGCGCGTCGGGGGCCGTGAGGCCGGCGGTCAGGGCCGCGTCCACCTGGCCCCGGATCTGCTGGTCGGCCGCCTGCAGGTAGGCGAGGACGAGATCCTCCTTGCCGGGGAAGTGCCGGTAGAACGTGGCCCGGGTCACCTTCGCCTCGCCGATGATCCGGTCGACGCCGACCGAGTGGATGCCTTCCCGGTAGAAGATCCCGGCGGCGGTGACCAGGAGCCGCTGCCGTGCCTCGGAAACTCCGCCCAGTGCCATGGGGTCCATCTTAGAGATAGAACGTTCGGTCTTGACAGGCCTCCGCGAAGCCTGCACGCTGGGCCGAGACAGAACGTTCGTTCTCTCAGCGAAGGAAGCGCCATGACCACTCTCACCACGTCCGGCATCGAGGCGACGGCGTCCGCCCTGCGGAGGCTGTACTTCGTCCGCTTCGCGTTCGCCATCGCCTGGGCCCTCGTGATGTTCACGACCGCCGAGCACCTCGGCCCGCTCGCCAGGACGCTGCTGGTGCTCTATCCGCTGTTCGACGTGGCCGCCGCCGTCGTCGACGCCCGGGGCTCCCGCGGCACCGGATCGCCCGCGCTGCTGTACGTGAACGTCGCCGTCAGCCTGCTCGCCGCCGCCGGCCTGGTCTTCGCCGGCGCGGACGGCATCCCGGCGGTCCTGCGCGTCTGGGGTGCGTGGGCAGTCGTGGCCGGACTGGTGCAGCTGGCCGTGGGAATCACCCGCCGCGGCATGGGCGGCCAGTGGCCGATGATCATCAGCGGTGGCATCTCGGTGCTCGCCGGCGGGTCGTTCATCGCCGGCGCCGCCGCGGACGACCCGGCGCTGACCAACGCGATCGGCTACGCCATCCCCGGCGCCGTCTTCTTCCTCATCTCCGCCGTCCGACTCGGCCGTGCAGCGAAGGAATAGATCGGGTCGCGACAAGAGCCGGGAAGCGCTCAGATCGCCGCGGCCTCCTCCGATAGGGGACCGGACGTGTGCGAACCGGGGCGGTGCGATGGGTGTGTCGAACGTGACGAGAGTGGTGTGCCTGCTCTTCGCCGGGCTGGTGGTGTTCCGGTTCACCGACCTGTACAACACGCAGGCGGCCGGGATCTCGATCTGCGCACTGGAGACCGTCGCGCTCGGCCTGCACCTGCGTGTCGCGTTCAGCCGGCGGTTGTCGGCGGCCGCCAAGCGCCCGTACCGGTTCACCAGCCCCGCGCTCGCGCTGCTCATCATCGCCGGCGTCGGGTTCTCGGTCGCGTTCAACACCCACGACCGGAGCTGGGGCGTCGCGACGGTCGCCGCCGTGGCGCTGCGGACCCTGGCGGTGCCGGTGCTGCTGCTGGGGCTGCTCAGCTTCGCCGCGGAGCCGATGGACCGGCGGGCGCGGTGGAAGCTCGGCATGGACGTCGCGACCGTGCTCGGCGCCGGCGCGATGCTCATGTGGTACCTGGTGCTCGGCCCGGTGTTGCAGGCGGGCGGCCTGCTCGACCCGCTGCGGCTCGGGGCGGTGCTGTTCGCCGTCGGCGACGTCGTGCTGCTCGTGGGGGTCGGCACCGTCCTGCTGCGCGGCTCCGCCGTCCCGTCCCGCGGGCCGCTGGTGCTGATGCTGGCAGGGACCGCCGGCTACCTCGTCGTCGACACGGTCTTCCTGTACACGATGGTGCACGACGGCGCGCTGCACGACGCGGTCGTGCCGACGGCGCTGCACCTGCCGATGTTCCTGATCCTGCTCGCCTCCACCGTGCGCCAGGAGACCGCCGGCGGCGCCGCGGCGGGGCGCAGGCTGCGCCGCAACGCCTGGCTGCCGTACGCCGCCCTCGCCGGCGGCTTCGCCCTGCTCGTCGTCGCGGCCGCGAAGGCCGGCCTGTTCCCGTGGCTCGGACTGGTCCTCGGCGCGCTGGTCATGACGGTCGGCGTCGCGGCCCGGCAGGTGCTCGCGTCGCGGGAGAACTACACGCTCGTCGTCACCGACAGCCTGACCGGCCTCGCCAACCGCATCCAGCTGCGGGGTGCGCTGACCGCCGCCGTGGACCGGCACCGCCGCACGGGTGCGCCGGTCGCGGTGCTGCTCATCGACCTCAACGGCTTCAAGCAGGTCAACGACGGCTACGGCCACGAGGTCGGCGACCAGATGCTGGTGGCGTTCGCCGACGTGCTGCGGCGCACCGTCCGCGACGCCGACGTGCCGGCCCGCCTCGGCGGCGACGAGTTCGCGGTCGTGCTGCCGGGCTGCGCCGAGGAGGCGACCCAGGTCGCGGAGCGGATCCTGGCCGCCTGCCAGGCCCCGGTGAACCTGTCCGGGCACCGCCTGGAGCTGCGCGCCAGCATCGGCGTCGCGGTCGCCCAGCGCGGCGGGCCCGACGCCGGCAGCGTCGATCCCAACGAGCTGCTGCACCGCGCCGACCTCGCCATGTACGCCGCCAAGCGCCGGGGCACGCCCAGCTGGGCGGAGTACACCGCCGACGCCATGGACGCCGAGCAGGCGGTGCCGGCGCTCGCCGACGACCTCGCGCGGGCGGCCGACGCGGGGCAGTTGCGGCTGCTCTACCAGCCGATCGTCGCGCTCGAGTCAGGCGATCTGGTGGCCGTCGAGGCGCTCGTACGGTGGCAGCATCCGACGCGTGGCCTGCTCGGACCGGACACGTTCATCCCGCTCGCGGAGCAGACCGGGCTCATCCACGGCATCGGCGGATGGGTGCTGCGGGAGGCGTGCCGGCAGGTCGGTGCGTGGCAGGCGGAGCTGCCGCCGGGGCGTTCGCTGCACCTGAGCGTCAACCTGTCACCGATCCAGCTGGAGCGGCCGGCCCTCGCCGACGAGATCCTCGAGGTCCTGGAGCGGGAGGGGTTCGACCCGCGGGCCCTGGTCGTGGAGATGACCGAGAGCGCGCTCGTCGACGACCGGTCCGCCGTGCCGCAGCTGGAGCGGCTGCGGGCCCGCGGCGTCAGGGTGGCGCTCGACGACTTCGGCACCGGCTACTCGTCGCTGCGGTACCTCACCCGCCTGCCCGTCGACATCCTCAAACTCGACCGCTGCTTCGTCGCCGACCTCAGCGGCGACCCGGAGCGCGCCGCGGTCGCGGAGGCCGTCATCCGGCTCAGCCAGATCCTGCACATGGACACCGTCGCCGAGGGCATCGAGGATCCGGCCCAGGCGACCGAGCTCACCCTGCTCGGGTACCGCACCGCACAGGGCTTCCACTTCGCCCGCCCGCTGCCCGCCGGCGACGTCGAGGCGTTGCTGCACCGCTCCGCCGCCGAGTGGCCGAGCCTGCCGACGGCGCTGGACCCCGCCGCGCCCCGCCCGGTGGCCGTCCACGGTTGAGCCCGGCTCCCGGCGGGCCGCGACGGGTCCGCCGGAAGCCGGTCGCCGTGGCTCAGGTGATGGTGAGGCTGTCGATGTTCGCCCCGTTGGCGCCGGTCGTGGTCGCCCGGACGGTGACCTGGCTGCCGGCGGGCAGGGACGCGGTGAACGAGGTGGTGCTCCAGGCGTCCCAGGAGCCGGTCGGGTTGAACGCCAGGGCGCCGTTGACGCCGGTGCCGTTGACCGAGATCGCGAGGGGCCGGTTGGCGGTGCCGCCGTTGGCGTAGCGGAACGTCAGCGTCCTGGTGCCCGCGGCGGGCACGTTGACGGTCCACTGGACGTAGGCGCCGCTGGCCGAGGTGTCGGCGAAGTCGACGAAGCCCGTCCCGGTGTAGTCCGCGTGGCGGGTGTCGATGACGGCGCCGCTGAGCAGGGCCCGTTCCGCCGGGTAGGAGGTGCCGCCCGTGACCGCCGGGAAGGCCGCGCCGCTCGGCTCGACCGTGGCGGCCACGCCGCCGCCGGCGACGACCGGGATCGCCGCGGTGACGATCGACAGGACCTTGCGGGTGGCGTCCCACACCGTGCCGCCGCCGCTGGTGATCGCCGTCGCCTCGGTGCTGTAGGCCGGCAGGGTCGCGCCGCCGTTGACCCGCATGCCGACCGGGGCGGTCAGGCCGTGGACGCGCACGGTGTACCGGCGTGCGGTGGGTGCGCCGTCGTAGGTGCCCTGCGGGTGCCGGATCACGGTTCTCGTCGCGGCGTCGGTGTAGGTCAGGGTGGTGACGGCCCTGGCGCCGGAGACGCGGTGCGCCTCGGTGACGCCGTCGTCCTCCACCAGGTTGAAGGTGCCGTCCGCGCCGGCGTACACCTCCATCTCCAGCTGCCGCTTGTTCAGGTAGGCGGTGCTCTGCGCGTACTGGTACTTCGGCAGGATCGCGCCGGCCTTCACGAAGAGGATGATCTCGCCGGTGTGGGTGACGTAGGGCAGGTCGGACGCGTCGGTCCCGACGTGCTTGATGTCGGCCCAGAAGTTGTACCAGGTGGCGCCGGCGGGCAGCCAGACGTTCTGGGTCGCGCCGCCGTCGGACGTGACGGGCGCGACGAGCAGCGACGGCCCCCACATGTACTGCAGGTCGTGCGAGTAGGCGTTCGGCCGGTTCTGGTAGTCGATGACCATCGCCCGGGCCATCGGCATCCCGGTGGTGCTCGCCTCGTGGGCGATGCTGTAGATGTACGGCAGCAGCGTGTACCGCAGCTCGCCGTACTTGCGGAAGTCCGCCTGGATGACGGCGCTCTGGTCGAGCGGCCAGCGGGAGGCGATCGCGCCCTGCGACGTGGTGCTGGCCCCGCTGTGCGGCCGCCAGATCGGCGACAGGCTCGACCAGGCGGCCGTCCAGTTGCGGTAGAACGGCTCGGGGATCAGGCCGCCGGTCTGGCCGTGGAAGCCGCCGCCGTCGATGTTGGAGAAGGGGAAGCCGCCGATCCCGCCGGCCAGCATGCCCCGGATCTGCTGGCGCATCTCGTCGTAGGTGGAGCCGATGTCGCCGGTCCAGTAGTGGCCGTAGCGCTGCTGCCCGGCCGACGCGCCGCGGCTCCACGTCCACGGCCGCTTGGCGGTGCCGATGTGGCCGGCCGCCTGCGGGTCCCAGCCCTCCTCGCCGACGCCCTTGTGCAGGTAGAAGAAGTACGCGTTGCGCAGCTCCGACCACTTCTTGCCGCCCGCGGAGTCGGCGTTGAACGGGATCGGGCCCAGCTCGTCGGTCTCGTCGAGCCACAGCCCGTCGCCGGGGAAGTGCAGCGCCGGGTTCAGGGCCTTGGTCCAGAAGACGTTCCACACCCAGGCGCGGGTCGCGGGGTTGGTCCAGTCGGGCACCGAGCCGCTGTCGGCCACCCCGGTGAGGTCGCTGGCCTTGAAGCTGTAGCCGGGCGGCGGCCCGCCGACCCAGCCGGCCATGAGGTTGGAGTTGTTGCGGTTGTAGTCCAGCGTCATCGTGACGCCGTTCTCCGCGGCCCACGCCTGGTATCCGGCCGGGTCCGGCCACCGCGTGGGGCTGAACTCGAACCAGGAGCCGCCCCACGCGCCGGTGCCGTTGCGCCAGCGGTTGTCGTTGACGTGGTGGTCGAACGGGTAGCCGGCGTCGCGGTGCTGGGTGATCTTCGTGCGCCACCAGTTCTGGTCGCTGACGTCGGGGAAGCCCTTGTCCGACATGTGCAGCCCGAAGATGGCGATCTGCGGCAGGCGCGGCCGCCCGGTCAGCTGGGTGTAGCGGTCCAGCAGCTTCGCGAACTCCGGGCCGTTGATGAGGAAGTAGTCCATCTGCGGCCGCACGCCGGCGGTGTTGTGGTCGTCCGCGGAGAACGCGTAGTCCCTGGCGGCGCCGTTGGCGAAGGCGAACGTGGTGTCGAAGGTCGTGTTGAAGAAGACGCCGTAACCCTTGGTGGACAGGTACAGCGGCACGATCGCGGGCGCCTGGTCGGAGCGGACGGTGCCGTAGTTGTGCGACACGACGTCGCCGGTGCGGTCGACTCGGGGGGAGCGTCCGTAGAGCCCGTGCCCCGCCTTGACGAAGTGCTCGTCGGCGGGCGGCGGGACGAAGGCCTCGGTGATGACGCTGTTGTTGGTGCCGCCCCAGGTGATGCTGCGGGTCGCGTCCTCCTTCGCCAGCAGCGCCCCGGTGCCGCGGTGGTAGAACTCCAGCCGCAGCGGGTTCTTCTGCAGCACGATCCGGATGCCGTCGGCCGCGCCGGTGACGATCGTCAGGCTGGTGCTGTCATTCGTGACCGTGAGGGTGCCGCCCATGCCGGCGTGGTTGGCGGGCACCACCATCTCGTAGCGGGAGTCGGCGAAGAACGTCTCCCCGCTGCGGATCGCGCGGACCCGGACGATCTGGTTGCCGTACGCGGTGATCCGCAACCGCTGGCCCGTGGTGCTGGTGACGGTGACGCTGCGGGCGTCGGTCAGGTGGGACGCGTAGTTGCCCAGCTGCTCCCCGACGGCCGCGACGGCCCGGCCCGGTCCGGCGGCGACGGCGCCGATCGACAGCCCGGCGGCCATGCCGAGCACGTTCCTTCTCTTCATCGCATCGACTCTCCTCGACAGGTGCGGGCGAATCCGTTGCGCTTGTGGCGGTGAGGTGTGCGCAGCGGCGCGCGCGGCGAATTGGGTCTCCGGGCGGGTTGGCGGTTGGAGCGCGCCGGAAACGGTTCCCACAGTGGTCCGCCGCAGCGAGTTTTGTCAATACCTTGCAATAGACCGGTTTCGCATCGATGGCCTTCGTGCTACCGTCGACGAACTGACAAGATCTGGAACCGCTTCCAGAACGAGGTGAGGAGCTGCGGATGGCGGCGACGATCAAGGACGTCGCCCGGCTCGCCGGGGTCTCCCAGTCGTCGGTGTCCCGCGCGCTCGCCGCCCCGGACCAGGTGCGGCCCGCCACCCGGGAGCGGGTCGAGCGGGCCGTCGCGCAGCTCGGCTACGAGCCGAACCGGATCGCCCGGGGGCTGAGCACCGGGCGCACCGGCACCATCGGGTTCCTGGTGCCAGACATCGCCAACCCGCTGTTCGCCGGCATCGTCAAGGCCGCCCAGCGCCGGTCCCGGGAGTTCGGGCTCGCCGTGCTGCTGGCCGACTCCGACGAGGAACCCGCCACCGAGCTGGACCTCATCCGGACGCTGACCAAGCAGGTCGACGGCTTCGTGCTGTGCGCACCCCGCGCCGGCGACGACGAGCTGCGCTCCGTCTGCGGCGACCTGCCGGTGGTGCTGCTCAACCGCCGGGTGGGCCAGCTGCCGTCCATCATCTTCGACAACGCCGACGGCATCCGCCAGGCGCTCGCCCACCTCGCCGCCCTCGGCCACCGGCGGGTCGCCTACGTCGCCGGCCCCCGCACCTCATGGGTCAACCGCGAGCGACTGCGCGCCTTCCGTGCTGTGGCGGCCGGCCTCGGCCTCGAGGGGGTCGAGGCCGGCAACGTCTCACCCGACTTCGAGGGCGGCGTCGCCGTCGCCGACCTGGTCCTGGCCGCCGGCGTCACCGCGGTCATCGCCTACAACGACATGATCGGCCTCGGTCTCGCCAGCCGCTTCGGCGCCCGGGGGGTGACCGCGCCCGGTGACGTGAGCATCATCGGCTTCGACGACATCCCGGCCTCGGCCCTGGTCACGCCCGCCCTGACCACCGTCAGCCAGCCGAAGGACCAGTGCGGCCGGGCCGGCATCGACCTGCTCGCCGACCTGCTCAACGACCGCGACCGCCCCGGCGGCACCCGCACGTCCCTGCCGGCCCGGCTGATCGTCCGCGCCTCCACCGGCCCGGCCCCCGCCACCGTGCGCTGAGCGACCGTGCGCTGAGCGACCGGGCGCCGGACGGCCGCGTGTCGGGCGGTGGGTGGGTACACGTGCCCGACCGGTGGACAGGACGGCTGCAACCGAACCGCTACCGTTTCGCACCGGAGCCGACGGGCGGCTGTGGCGGATCGCCGCGTCCCCGCAGCCGCCCGTCCCCGTCCCCCCTTGATGGAGAAATACCTCGTGCTTCGTCGCATCACGGCGCCCCGGCAGCAGCGGGACACCGGCTCCACGGTCAACGAGATGCTCGTTGCGGCCGTCGTGGTCGCCGCGCTCGGCGCGATCGCCGTCACCTCGGTCGGCGACCTCACCGGCAACAGCAGGTCGACCGCCTGCGAGGCCGACAAGCGGGCCGTCGAGATCGCCTATCAGGCGTACGTCGCCGACGAGAACGCGAAGCCGGCGGCGGTCGGCGACCTGGTGACGGCCGGCTACCTGAACGAGGAGCCGCCCGCCGCCAACGGCATCACGCTCGACGCCGCCGGCACGGTCACCGCGACCGCCTGCTGAGGGCCAGCGCCCGCCGAGCGTGAGGGCCGGCAGGTCACCGGGCGCGGTGGCGGTAGTGGTGAACGACGAGGGCGGTCGCGCAGGCGAGGGTGACCAGCCCGAAGACAGCGCCCACGAACGGGTTGGCGCCGATGCCGGACATGGCGGCGTTGGTGGCGGCGCTGAGGACCAGCACCAGCCACAGGACGGGGCGGAGCATGCCGCGGCGCTCAGGCGCGTCGGCGGCTTCGATGCGGTAACGGTCAGTCATGCCGGCAACGCTATGCAGCCGGGTGCCCGCCGGCGATCCAGCCAGCGCGCCGGTGCAGGTACAGCAGGCTGTACTTTCCGGGCCGCGAGCGGCCGGCCGTCCCGCTCGTCGCCTATCGTCTCTGCCGTGCGGCAGTACATTCGGGACCGGGTGCGCACGTCCGTCGACGCGCTCGAACGCGTCGTCGGCGGGCTCGGCACGGCGACCATCGCGCTCGGCGCGTTCCTGTCGCTGTTCGTCACGGCGGTCGCGTCGCTGGCCGGCATCGGCCTGGTGGCCGTCCCGTCGGCATTGAAGGCGGCCCGGTGGGCGGCGGACCGGGAGCGGGCGCGACTGTCGCGATGGGACGCCGTCCTGCCGTCGCCGCCGCCGGTGCCGGCCGGCTGGCGCGACGCCGTGCGCGACCCGTGGGTCCGGCGGGATGCCGCGTTCGTCGCCGTCCACGGCACGGGCGGGTTCGCGCTGGGGATGATCGGGCTCGCGCTGCCGCTGTCGGCCGTGCAGTACCTGCTGTTCCCGCTGTACTACTGGGCGCTGCCGCCGGACGTGGGCGGCCCCGGCTACGTCACCTGGCGCATCGACGGGCTGCCCGACGCGCTCGCCGTCGCGCTCATGGGTGCCGGCTGGCTCGCCGTGTCCGTCGCGCTCGGCCCCCGGATCGCCCGCTGGCAGGCGGCGCCGGGGCGGCGGTGGCTTCCGCCGCCGCGGGACGTGGACATGTCGCTGCGGATCGCCGAGCTCACCGCCACCCGCGCGGCCGCCCTCGACGCGCACGCCGTCGAGCTGCGCCGCATCGAACGGTCGCTGCACGACGGGGCGCAGAACCGGCTCGTCGCGGTCACCGTGCTGCTCGGCGCCGCCCGGCGGGCCCTCGCCCGCGATCCGGCACTGGCGGCGGAGGTACTGGACCGCGCCCACGACGCCGCCGAGCTGGCGCTCGCGGAGCTGCGGACCGTCGTGCGCGGGATCCTGCCGCCGGTGCTCGACGACCGCGGACTCGCCGGCGCGCTCGACGGCCTGGCCGCCGGCTGCGGCGTGCCGTGCACCGTCGAGGTGGACGTGCCGGGGCGGTGCGCGGCGTCGGTCGAGGCGACGGCGTACTTCGTGGTCGCCGAGGCGTTGACCAACGTCGCCCGGCACAGCGGCGCCGGTACCGTGGCCGTCACCGTGACGAGAAGGACCGACCGGCTGCACGTGACGGTGACCGACGACGGCCACGGCGGCGCCGATGAGGGCCGTGGCTCCGGGATCGGCGGCATCCGTCGGCGGGTCGAGGCCCACGACGGCCGGTTCACCCTGACCAGCCCACCCGGTGGGCCGACGACGATACATGTGGAGCTGCCGTGCGGATCGTGATCGCCGAGGACGACGCCCTGCTGCGGGAAGGCCTGGCCCTGCTGCTGCGGGCCGAGCAGCTCGACGTGCTCGCCGTCACCGGCGCGCCGGACACGTTCCTGGCCGCGGTGGACGAGCACCGGCCCGACGTCGCGATCGTCGACGTCCGCATGCCGCCGACCCACACCGACGAGGGCATCGTGGCCGCCGTCGAGGCGCGGCGCCGCCAGCCGGGCCTCGCGGTGCTGGTGCTGTCGGCGTACGTGGAGCAGGCGTTCGCCACCGACCTGCTCGCCGGGGGAGCGGCCCGGCTCGGCTACCTGCTCAAGGAGCGGGTCGGCCGGGTCGAGGAGTTCCTCGAGGCGCTGCACCGCGTCGCCGGCGGGGGCACCGCGATCGACCCGGAGGTGGTCAGCCAGCTCTTCGCCCGCACCCGCCCCGACAGCACGCTGAGCCTGCTCAGCCCGCGGGAGCGCGACGTGCTCGCCCTGATGGCCGAAGGCCTCGGCAACACGGCGATCGCGGAGCGGCTGTTCGTCACCGAAGGGGCAGTGCACAAGCACATCCGCAGCATCTTCGCCAAGCTCGGCCTCGCGCCCGACGACCGCGCCGACCGGCGGGTCACGGCGGTCCTGCGGCACCTGGAGGACACCCGGCGCCTAGGGTGAGCGCAGGGTTAGCACAGCGTGAGCGCGGGAGTAAGTACAGCCTGCTGTACCACGGTCCGCCAGCACGCTGGATCGATCATGGCAGGGTGCCGCCATAGCGTCGTCGGCATGGACATGAACGTTGAACAGGACGCCGGCGCGGCGGTCCGCGTCGAGCAGCTGACCCGCACGTACGGCACCGGACCGCAGGCGGTCACCGCGCTCGCCGGCGTGGACGTGCGGTTCGACCGCGGCACGTTCACGGCGGTGATGGGGCCGTCCGGCTCCGGCAAGAGCACGCTGCTGCAGACCGCGGCCGGCCTGGACCGGGCCACGTCCGGCCGGGTGTGGATCGGCGGCACCGAGCTGTCCGGCCTGTCGGAGACGAAACTGACGAAGCTGCGCCGCGACCGGATCGGCTTCGTGTTCCAGGCGTTCAACCTCGTCAACGCGCTGACGGTGCAGGAGAACATCGTGCTGCCGCTGCGCCTGTCGGGCGGGCGGCCCGACCAGCCGTGGCTGCACCACGTGGTCGACCGGGTCGGGCTGCGGGAACGCCTGCACCACCGGCCGTCCGCGCTGTCCGGCGGGCAGCAGCAGCGGGTCGCGATCGCCCGGGCCCTCGCCACCCGCCCCGAGGTGATCTTCTGCGACGAGCCGACCGGCGCGCTGGACACCGAGACCGCGGCGGACGTGCTGAGCCTGCTGCGCGCCGTCGTCGACGAGCACCGGCAGACGGTCGTGATGGTGACGCACGACCCGGTGGCCGCCTCGTACGCCGACCGGGTCCTGGTCCTCGCCGACGGCCGGATCGTGCGCGACCTGCCGCAGCCGGGCGTGGAGCGCATCGCCGAGCAGCTCGCGTCGCTGGGCCGCCGCCGGGCGGTGGCGGCATGACCGCGCTCGCATTGAAGATGCTGCGGCACCGGACGGGTTCGGCGGTCGCCTCGCTCGTCGCCCTCGCCGCGGGCGTCATGATCCTCATGGCCATGGGCGCGCTGGTCGAGTCCGGGCTGCGGTACAGGCCGGAGCCGATCCAATACGCCGCGGCCGACGTGGTGGTCGCGCACCGCGACATCACCATCAGCGCCAAGGACCTCGACGGTGAGGTCGTCCGGTCGACGGTACGGCTCCCCGAAGGCGGTACCGTCCCGGCGGACCTGGTCGAGCGGATCCGCGGGCTCGCCGGGGTCGCCACGGTCGCGGCCGACGACCCTGTGCCGGTCGGGTTGCCCGATGTCACCGGGCACGGCTGGGCCAGTGCCGCACTGACACCGTTCCGGCTCGTCGCCGGAGTCCCGCCGGCCGCGGCGGACCAGATCGCGGTCGACCGGCGGCTCGGGATGGCGCCCGGCCAGCAGATGAACCTGGTCGTCGGCGGCGCCGCACGGACGTACCGGGTCAGCGGCGTCGTCGACGGGCCGGCACCCGCGGTCTTCTTCACCGACGCGCATGCCGCGACCCTGTCGCCGCACCCCGGCCGGGTCGCCGCCATCGGGATCGTCGCGCAACCCGGCACCGACAAGGCCGCCCTCGCGGCGGCGGTACGCGGGCTCGCGGCCGAAGCGGACGCGAAGGTCTACACCGGCGCGGACCGCGGCCTGGCCGAGGGCTCCGCCGACCTCGACGCACGGGACCTGCTGATCCAGGCCGGCGGCGCGTTCGGCGGGTACGTCGTGCTGCTGATCGGGTTCGTCGTCGCCGCCACCGTCGGGCTGTCGGTGCGGCACCGCCGACGCGACCTCGCACTGCTGCGCGCCGTCGCCGCGACCCCCGGCCAGGTCCGCCGGATGATCATGGCCGAGGCGGCCGCGGTGGGTCTCGCCGCCGTCGCGATCGGCGTCCCCGCAGGCCTGCTCGCGACCCGCTGGGTGCGCGGCCAGCTCGTGGGCCGCGGCTTCGTCCCCGCGACGTTCCCGATCGCCGACGGCCTGCTCGCGACCGTCGCGGCCGCCGGCGTCACCACGCTCGTCGCGGTGCTGTCCGCGCTGATCGCCGCCCGCCGCGTCACCGCGATCCGCCCCGTCGAGGCCCTCGGCGAGCTGGCGGTCGAGCCGGCTCGCGGCGGTAAGGCGCGCCTCGTCTGCGGGCTTGTCGCGCTGGCCGGCGCGGGCTCCTCAGGCGCGTTCACGCTCGGCGCCGGCGGGCAGGCGGCGCTCGCCGCCGCGGTCGGCATGCTGTACCTGTTCGTGACCGCGGTCGGCCTCCTTGCGCCGTGGATCAACCGGGCCGCCGCCCAGGCGCTGGCGCCGGTGCTGCGCGCGGTGTGGGGGACCAGCGGATACCTGGCGACCGCCAACCTGAAGGCGAACGCGCGCGGCACGGCCGCCGTGCTCACCGCGCTGGTGCTGTCCGTCGGGCTCGGCGGATCCGTGTGGTTCCTGCAGGACAACCTCGAACGGCAGACCCTCGCCCAGCGCCGCGACGGCCTGCGCGCCTCGCAGGCCCTGGTCTCCCCGGCCGGGCTGCCCGTCGGCGCCGCCGACGACGCGCGGAAGCTTCCCGGCGTCCGGGCCGCCACGTCGGTACGGCGCACGTCCGTCATCGTGAAGTTCCTCGACGGCGCGGAGACGGTCGGTGCTCAGGCGGTCTCCGGGCCGGACCTGACCGCCACGATGGACCTGCGGGTGCGCCAGGGCGACCTGTCCGCGCTGTCCGCCGGTACCGTGGCCGCATCGTCGATCAGAGCATCGACCCACGGCTGGGAGATCGGCGACACGGTCCCGCTGTGGCTCGGCGACGGCACACCCGTGCGGCTCACCCTCGTCGCCGTCTATGAGCGCGGCCTCGGCTTCGGCGACATCACCCTGGCGCGCGACACGGTCGCCGGCCACACCGCCCGCGACGTCGACGACGAGGTCCTCATCAGCACGTCGGGCCCGGCGGACCTGTCGGCGCTCACGGCCCGGCACCCCGGCAGCACGCTCGTCGCCACCAGCGGCCAGACCCGGCAGCTCGCCGCCGACCTCGCCGTCAGCGCCTGGCTCAACAGGCTGCTCGTCGGCGTCATGGTCGGCTACGCCGCCCTCGCGGCCGCCAACACGATGGTCATCGCGGCCCTCGCCCGCCGCCGCGAGCTCGCCGTGCTCCGCCTCGCCGGCGTCACCCGCGGCCAGGCGAAGCGGATGGTCCACGCCGAACAGGCCGGCCTCCTCGGCGTCGCGGTCCTCATGGGTTCGGCGATCGCCCTGGCCACCCTGACCATGGTGGTGCACGCGGTGACCGGCGAACCGCTGCCCTACGTGCCGCCCCTCGGCTGGGCCACCGTCATCGCCGGCACGGCGCTGCTCGCCCTGCTCACCACCGTGCTGCCGATCGGCCGCCTGCTGCGCGTCCCGCCGATGGAGCACATGGGCGTGAAGGAGTGAGCGCCCGCCGGAGTCCGTACGATGCGTCGGGTGCGGACGTGGGACTTCGGCGCCCTGCGGACGGCCACCGTCGGCGGCGTGGCCGTCGTCGCGGGCATGTTCAGCACGGTCGACCAGGCCACGGCCTGCACGCTGCACGAGGCGGACACGGGCCGGCTGCTCGGCGGGTGGCCGATGCCCTACGACTGGTGCTTCTCCCGCCCCGACACGAACCTGTCGACGTTCGCGGCGGACGGCGAGGCGTACTCGATCGTCCGCGGCCGCGGCTACGACTGCATCGTGCACCGGCTCACCGTCGACGGCCCGGAGCCGGTCGGCCGGTTCGAACCGGACGGCGACGGCGTCTACACCGTGGCGGCGGCCGTGGTGTCCGGGCGGCCGGCGGTGCTCAGCAGCGACTGGCGGCGCGTCCACTACCACGACCTGCGCACCGGCGAGGCGCTCCGGGCGCCGTGGAGCGCGCCGGACGGCTGGCGGGTGGACGAGCTCGTCGCGGTGGCCGGCGGGGCGTACACCTGGCTGGAGCCCGACGACGACTCGCCGCGGACCGACTGGCGCGGCTGGCTGTGGGACGCGATCGGCGGCCGGCCGGTCGGGCCGCCCGTGTTTGTGCGCGGCTACCGCTGGGGCCCGTGGGCCCTCGGCCGGCGGCCGGCGCTGCTGGTGAAGACCGACTGGCGGGAGTACCGGGTCCTCGACCTGGCCCTGCGCCGCCCGGCCGGCCCGGCGCTGCCTGAGGCCGTGCAGGAACTGAGCGCGCCCGCGGTCGGCGTCCTGCACGGCCGTGCGGTCCTGGCCGCCGCGACGGGACACGCGCTCACGGTGTGGGACCTGCTCACCGGCGCGGCCCGGCACGTCGTCGCCCTGCCCGATGTACCGCTCGCGGTGGCCGTCGCCGCCGACCGGCTGTACGTCGCCGACCCCGAAGGCGAGATCAGCGCACACCCGGTGCCGCCGCGGGCGCTGCACCCGCTCGCACCCCGGTAGCAACCGGCGGCGCGGCCGTCCGTACATGGATGCATCGCGCACTGGGTATGCGGCACACGGGCCGCGCGTGCCCGCCACCGTCATCAGCCGGATCGACCATGGAGGTGTGCGCCGGATGCGTGCCCTGACCGTCATCCCGCGGCAACGGCAGTCCCTCGCCGTGACCGACGTCCCCGACCCGGAGCCGGGCGACGGCGAGCTGCTCGTCGAGGGGCTGGCCGTCGGGGTGTGCGGCACCGACAAGGAGATCGCCCACGGCGACTACGGCTCGGCGCCGCCGGACCGGCAGCGGCTGGTGATCGGGCACGAGTCCCTGGGCCGAGTTCGGCACGCCCCGTCCGGCAGCGGGTTCGCGCCCGGCGACCTGGTGGTCGGCGTCGTGCGCCGCCCGGACCCGGTGCCGTGCGGTGCGTGCGCGCACGGGCAGTTCGACATGTGCCGCAACGGCCGGTACACCGAACGCGGCATCAAGGAGCTCGACGGCTACGCCAGCCAGGCCTGGGCCGTGGAGCCCGGCTACGCGGTGAAGCTCGACCCGGGCCTGGCCGGCGTGGGCATGCTGCTGGAGCCGGCGAGCGTCGTGGCGAAGGCGTGGGACGAGATCGAGAAGATCGGTGCCCGCGCCTGGTTCGAGCCGAAGACCGTGCTGGTCACCGGGGCCGGGCCGATCGGCCTGCTGGCCGCGCTGCTCGGCGTGCGGCGGGGGCTCGACGTGCACGTGCTGGACCGCGTCACCACCGGTCCGAAGCCGGGCCTGGTCCGCGACCTCGGCGCCGTGTACCACCACGAGCCGATCGGCACCGTAATGTCGGGTGTGCGCCCCGACGTGGTCGTCGAGGCGACCGGCATCGGGTCGGTGGTGTTCGGCGCGCTGGCGGGCACCGCACCGTACGGGATCGTCTGCCTCACCGGCGTCTCGTCGGCCGGTCGCCGCGTCACCGTGGACGCCGGCGACCTCAACCGGGAGCTCGTCCTGGACAACGACGTGGTCGTCGGCTCGGTGAACGCCAACCTCGGCCACTACGCCACGGCCGCGGACGCGCTGGCCGAGGCCGACCGGGACTGGCTCGGCCGGCTGATCACCCGCCGGGTGCCGCTGGAGCGGGCCTCGGAGGCGTTCACCGCCACCGACGAGGACGTCAAGGTCGTCATCACCCTCGACGGCCGATGAGCACGGGCCGGTGCCGTTCAGTGGGACAGCGCCTTCTCCAGGTCGGCCTTGCTCATGGCGGAGCGCCCCTTGATGTTGCGCTGCCTGGCCTCGTTGTACAGCTGCTCCTTCGTACGTCCCTGAGCGCCCGAGTGCGAGCGCTTCCCGCCGCGATGCCCGGACGACACGTCGTTGATCGAGGAGCGGCCGGCCGTCCGGGACTCTCCCGCGCGGGCCCGCTCCTTGTTGACCGTCCGCGCGGCGATCTCCTCGGCGACGTCCGTTGACCTGCCGCGCCGTTTCACGCTTTCCTTGATGTGCTCGTACTGCCGTTCGCGCTTGGCATTGGAACCGGCTGGCATCTGCTCCTCCTGGGATTGCGCAGGACCTCTCGCCGGTACTGGTTCCCATCCACGCGGCGGGTAAGCGCGCCGCACCGCCGGTACCCTGGCCGACCGGGCGTGCGGGGATTGTTCAAGTCGGCCCGGACGGTGCCGATGTCTGCCGACGACCAGCTGGCGGGGGCGAGGAGGGTTGAGGATGCGGCTGTCTCGCGGGGTCGGCGCGTTGCTGCCGGCCGGTGCGGTGCTGGCGGTGCTGGCGGTGCTCGCCGGGCTGCTGCTGCCGCCGGACGCCTCCCGGCCGGTGACGGTCCTGGCCGACCTCGGGCTGCTCGGTGCGCTGACGTTCGTGGTGCACCACACGTCGCGCGTCCCCGGGGTGCCGCCCGCGGCCGCCCGGTTCTGGGTCAGCCTGGCGCGGGCGCTGCTGGTGTACGCGATCGGCATGGCCGTGGACCTCGCCGCGCTGCTGACGACCTCGGTCAGCGGGCGGTCCGTGTCGATGTACGGCGCGCAACTGGTCTATCCAGTCGCCGGCGTGTTCACCATGTACGCCGTGTTCCGCTACCCGACCGTCACCCACAGCCGGTCGCAGAAGCTGCGCGTCGGCCTCGACGCCGGCATCGTGCTCGTCGGCACCGCCGCATTCATCTGGTACTTCACGGTCAGCAGCCACTGGGCCCCGGACCTCGGCTGGCTGTCGCTGTCGGAGACCCTGGCCCTGCCGGTGACGGTGCTCGTCGCCGGGTTCGGCGTGCTCCGCGTCGCGCTCGTCGGCGCCGGCCTGCTCACCCGCCCGACCCTGGCCTGCTACGCCGCCTGCATCACGCTGTCGGGCGTCGCCACCACGCTGCCCGTCGGGCAGGAGGAAGCGCCGATCGCCCCGACCGTCCTGCTGCTGCTGGCGCAGCTGTCCTCGCTGACCGGGGCGGTGCTGCAGCACCAGGCGAGCGTCGCCGGCACCGTGCCGCCCCTGGCCCGCCGCGACCGGCCGTTCACCGTCCTGCCGTACGGCGCCTCCGCCGCCGCGTTCGGGCTGCTGGTCGCCGTCGTCGGCCCCGGGCTGGACTGGCGCCGCGGGGGAGTCCTGGCCGGCACCGGCGTCCTGCTGGTCCTGGTCGCGACCCGCCAGCTGGCGGCCCTGCACGAGAACAACCGGCTGCTCACGCAGAACAGGGCGCTCACCGAGCAACTGCGGCACCAGGCGTGGCACGACGAGCTGACCGGCCTGGCGAACCGGGCCTCGTTCAGCCGCCACGTGGACGAGGCGATCGAGCGGTTCACCGCGACCGGCGACGACACCGCGCTGCTGCTCATCGACCTGGACGGGTTCAAGGCGGTGAACGACACCTTCGGGCACGTGGTCGGGGACCAGCTGCTGTGCGACGTCGCCGGCCGGCTGACCCGCGAGGCCGGCGACGACGCGGTCGTCTGCCGTCTCGGCGGCGACGAGTTCGTCGTGCTCACCGGCCAGACCGGCGGGCGCGCCGCAGGCCTCGCCAGCCGGCTGGTGCAGGCCGTCGCCGTCCACGCCGTCATCGGCGGCAACCCGGTCCGGGTCGGCGCGAGCATCGGCATCGCCGCTGTCAGCGACGCCCCGGGCGGCGCCGCCGACCTGCTCCGCCGCGCCGACACGGCCATGTACGCGGTCAAGTCCGCCGGCAAGAACAGCTGGCGCCTCAGCGACACCCCCGCGCCCGCGCCCGCGCCGGTGAGCTGACGGCCCGTCCCGCCCGGGCTGGTCGCTACCGGCTGCTGCGTTTGACGGGAAGCCAGCTCTCCAGCATCGGCGCCAGGGTGGGCACCAGCCGGTCGCCGAAGACGCAGAGCGTCTGCTCCCAGGGGTGTCCGAACGTGCCGGTCCGCATGTCCTCGGTGAGGAAGATCGAGTAGTCACCGTTCGGGACGACCGGCGTCGACCAGTGCTGGTCCTGCTGGCAGGCGAACAGATGCGGCCAGAACCGGAACGTCTGATGCTGCCAGTCGAGCACCACCAGGCCCGTCCCGATCTCGAGCACCCGCGCGAACGCGACCAGCGCGAGGCTCCCGACGGCGCTCGCCGCCGCGGAGAACTCCGGGTGGCTGCCGGCGAAGATCGGCGCCAGGTCGAAGGTGACCGACGGCACGGGCTCGTTGATCGCGGGCCACGATCGCATGCCGGGCCGGAAGGCGAACCGCTGGTGGAACGGCTCCCAGTAGATGTCATCGGCATCCATGGGAATCGGTTCCCACGCCGGTCGGGCCGACGGTTCGGCCGCCGCCACGCGGTCGGCGGAGCCGTGGACGACGCCGGCCAGCCTCTCCTGGATGCCGCGCAGCACGGTGCTGGTGTCGCGGTCGGTGAAGCCGGTGTCCGCCTCCCAGTCACGGGCCCAGCCCAGCGTCTCGCTGGCGAACGCCAGTTCGGTCGCGAGCAGCAGGCGCCGGCAGTCGCGGCGCGTCATGGGGCGGGCCGCGTCGACGAGGCCGGCGAGGCGCTGGACGTCGGCTCCGAGCTGGCGCTGGTCGTCGTAGCCCAGCAGCCGGGCGGAGGTCTCCCTGTCGCCGTCCGTGCGCTCCCATTCCATGACGCCGAGGCGGAGCAGCGTCCGTTCGACCGGTGTGAGGCCGGCGAGATCGACCGGCGCGTCCAGGTCCATAAGGTGATCATGCGGCATGCGGTCGGGTCGCGGCCGCCGGTTTCCGGTGTGGTGGCAGGGGCGGGTGGCGTCAGCCGACCGGGACGGTGGCGGGGCGCTGGTCGCTGATCCACCGGCTGAGGTCGGCCGCGGGCATCGGGCGGGCGTAGTGGTAGCCCTGGGCGATGTCGCAGCCGAGCGCCTGCAGGGCGGCGACGTGGGCGATGCCCTCGACACCCTCGGCGACGACGGTCATGCCGAGGTTGTGGCCGAGCTCGATCGCGCCGCGGACGAGGACGGCGTCGTCGTGGTCGGCGTCCATGTGCAGGACGAACGTGCGGTCGACCTTCAGCTCGTCGACGGGCAGGCGCTTCAGGTACGCCATCGACGAGTAGCCGGTGCCGTAGTCGTCGATCGACAGCCGGACGCCGAGCTCGTGCAGCTCGGTGAGGGTGGCGGTGGCGGTCGCGGGGTTCGCCATGACGGCCGACTCGGTCACCTCCAGCCGCAGCAGCGACGCCGGCACGTCGAACTCGCGCAGCAGCGCGACGACGTGGCCGACCAGGCCCGCGTCGAGCAGGCAGCGCGGCGACACGTTGACCGCGACCGGCAGGGTCAGGCCGTCGTCCAGCCAGGTGCGGACCTGACCGAGCGCGGCGCGCAGCACGTACAGGGTGAGCCGGCTGATCAGTCCGGTGGTCTCGGCGACGGGGATGAACTCCGCCGGCGGGATCGCGCCGCGGGTCGGGTGCTGCCAGCGCACGAGGGCCTCGGCACCGGACACCTGCCCGTCGTTGAGCCGGATCTTCGGCTGGTAGTGCAGGGTGAGCTGGTCGGTGCTGTCCAGGGCGCGGCGCAGGTCGCCGAGCAGCAGCAGGCGGCTGCCGTCCTCGACCTGCATCGCCGGGTCGTAGACGGCGACACCGGTCTTGGTGTCCTTCGCGCTGTACATGGCGATGTCGGCGCAGCGCAGGGCGGCCTCGACCGTGGTGGCGTGCTCCGGGGCCGCCGCGACGCCGATGCTGGCCTCGATGTCGACGGTCACGTCGTCGAGCACGAAGCTGCGGTGCAGCTCGCTCTGCAGGCGGGTGGCCAGGCGGGCGGCGTCGTGCGCGGCGGCCTGCGGCAGCAGGATCGCGAACTCGTCCCCGGACAGCCGCGCGACCAGGTCGCCGGAGCGCACCGTGGCGCTCGTGCGGGCCGCGACCTGCCGCAGCAGCTCGTCGCCGTAGTGGTGGCCCAGGGTGTCGTTGACCTCCTTGAACCGGTCCAGGTCGAGCATCAGCACGGAGGTGCCGGCGCCGCGGTCCTGCGCGTCCTGCAGCGCGTCGGCGGCGCGGCGGGCGAACAGCGCCCGGTTCGGCAGGCCGGTCAGCGAGTCGTGCGAGGCCAGGTACTCGCTGGAGGCGGCGTGCCGCATCAGCCGGCGCTGGTACCCCACGCTGGCCACCAGCAGCACCGTCATCAGCACCAGCCCGACCGCGAACCCGGCGACCGTCGCGATGAACGCGAGCGTCTCGACCCGCTCCAGGTGCCGCAGCGCGCGGGCGGCCTGCGCGTCCCGTTCGACGGTCGCGGTCTGCACGATCCGGTTGATCCGCTCGAACAGCGACTGCGCCCGGCCGGTGTCGATCCGGGCCACGTCACCGTCGTCGACGGCGTCGAAGACGTCGGTGACCGCCTGCAGGTACTGCCCGTGCAGCGCGCCGAGCTCAGTCGCCAGGCGCCGGTCGGTGTCGGTGCCGAACCGTTCCACGTCGAGCAGCGCGTCCTGCAGCGACGCGCCCGCGGTGGTGTGCGACATCCGCACGACCGATCCTGGCTCGACCCGGTACAGCCGCTCGCTGCGCTCCTCGGTGATGACGGCGTCGTGGATGCGGCCGTACGCGGCGGCGAGCGCGCACACCTTGCTGACGGCCGCCGCCGACCGGCGGGTCTGCGCCACCCCGGTGACGCTCAGCCCGGTCAGGCCCAGCATGATCACGGCGAGGCCGGTCACGGCGTACCACCGCCGTCGCTGCGAACGCTGCACTGCCGCCGCCCCTCGAATGCCTGGCCGTCGTCCGACACCACGACATCGGGGCGCACGGTCCGGGGCTGAGCGCGGCTCGCGGGCCGCTCCCCGGCTGCACCCCGGTTGCGACCGTCCGCCGTCCGCCGGTGTCAGCCGGCCGGGTCGGGCGGGCCGCCGGCCTCGCCCACGGCCCACATGCGGGCGGCGATGCCGACCCGGTTCCGCACGCCGAGCTTGGCCTGGATGCTGGCGACGTGGGTCTTCACCGTCCCGGCGGAGATGCTGAGCGACTCGGCGATCTCCGCGTTGGTGCCGCCGGCCGCCACCGCCCTGGCGACGTCCCGCTCCCGGCCGGTCAGCCCTGAGACGCCGGCCGCCGCCGAGGGCAGCGGCTGGAGGCGGCGCAGCAGCCGGACGGTCAGCTGCGGGCTGATCAGCGTGTCGCCGGCCATTGCCGCCCGGACCGCCTCGATCAGCAGCGCCGGCCCGGACCGCTTCAGCAGGAACCCGCAGGCGCCGTCGCGGAGCGCGGTGGTGAGGTAGTCGTCGTGGTCGAACGTGGTGACGACGACGACCCGCGGGCCGGTGCCGGCCAGCCGCCGGGTCAGCTCCAGCCCGTCGAGCCCGGGCATCCGGATGTCGGCGAGGACGACGTCCGGGCGCAGGTGCCGGGCCAGGTCCAGCGCGGCGGTGCCGGTCGCGGCCTCCCCGACGACGGTCATGTCCGGCTGGCTGTCCAGCACCAGCCGGAAGCCGATCCGCACGTTCTCCTGGTCGTCGGCGATCAGGATGCGGGTGGTCACGGCCGCCCCAGCGGCAGCACCGCGGCGACCCGCCACCCGTCGCCGGACGGCCCGGCCTGCAGCGTCCCGCCGAGCAGGTGCGCCCGGTGCCGCAGGTCGGCCAGTCCGGTGCCGTTGCCCGGCGTGCGGGCGCCGCCGGGTGTGGCGTCGTTGGTGACCGTGACGGCCAGCGCGTCCTGCGTCCGGGCCACGACCACCCGCACCGCCGTCGCGGCCGGGGCGTGCCGGCGGACGTTCGTCAGCGCCTCCCGCACCAGCCGGTACGCGGTGGTCCCGACCTCCGCCGGCACGCCCTCGGGCGCGGCGACGTCCGACTCCACGCGGGCCGGCCCGTCGAAGCGGCGCAGCAGGTCCGGCAGGTCCCCGAGACCGGGCGCGGCGCCCGGCGGGCCGGCGAGGTCACCGAGCATCGCCACGGTGCGGTCCATCGTGTCCAGCGCCCGCAGCCCGGCCGCCTCGACCCGGGCCAGCGCGTCCAGGGCCCGGGCCGGGTCGGTGCCGGCGACGAACCTCGCGGCCTGCGCGAGCGCGACGATCCCGCTCACGTCGTGGGCGACGAAGTCGTGCAGGTCGCGGGCGAGCGCGAGGCGCTGCGACCGGCGCTCCCGGGCCACGGAGTCGCGGCGGCGGGCCTCCGCGAGCCGCGGGTATCCACCGATCACCACGGCGACCGCCGGCCCGCCGGCCCACAGCGCGCAGGCGCCGACGGCGTCCAGCAGCGAGTCCGACGGCAGGAACCGCAGCACGCACACGGCGACCGCGAGCCCGGCGACGCCGACCCCGGCGGCCGCGGCGCGCCGTGGCGCCCACCGGGTCGCGGCCACCACGAGCGCCAGCAGCGCCCCGCACTCACCGATCCCGGCCCAGCCGGCGGCGTCGCCGTAGTCCGGCGGCGCGACCGCCATGCGCCCGGTCGCGGCCAGCGACACCGCCCCGGCGGCGACGGCGAGGCGCGCGGGCCACACCCGCCGGTCAGGCCGGCCGGTCGCGGCGACGACGGCCGCGACCACGACGGCGCCGCCCGCGGCCGCCGCGGGCACGACCGCGAGGGCCCCGATCGCAACGCTCACCCGATCAGCGTAGAGACCCGCCGGCGGCGCCGCGGTCCGCCGAACGGCAGAGCCGGCCCCGCCCCGGCCCCGGGAATCCGTCCTTCGGCAGATGCCCCGCCGCCGCCCGCCCGCCGAGGGTTGGACGCATGACACCACGCATCAACTGGCCCGCCCTGGCCGCCGGCTGGGCGCTCGCGTACGGGCTGCTCGCGCTGCACTGGACCGCCGGTGGCGCCGGCTTCCCGTTCGGCGCCGCCGACCCCGACCCCGGCATCGCGAAGGGCCTGTCCATCCTAGGCGGGGTCCACCGGTCCACGGCGGCGCCGGTCGTCGCGGCGGCCGCGCTCGGCGCCGCCCTCGTCGCCGGCCTGCTCGCCGCCGGCGCCCGGCTCGCGGTGCCCGCCCGCGCCGGTGCCGCGCTGGAGGCCGCCGCCTGGACCGTGGCCTTGGCTCTGGGCGTCGTCGTGCCGGACTACCGGCCGCTGGTCGCGCTCGGCCACGTCCCGGTCCTGCTCGCCGGCAAGCCGTTCGGCTGGCCCGACGGGGTGTCGGTCGCCTCGCAGCTGCCGTGGCCGGTGCTGCACCAGGGCATCCTGATGGCCGGCGGGGCCCTGTTCGCCCTCGCCGCGCTCGCCCACCGCCGCGCCCGCCGCGGCGCCTGCACCACCTGCGGCCGTGCCGGCCTTCAGCCCCCCGGCCGGAATCCGGCGCGCTGGGGCAGGGCCGCGGTGTGGGTCGCCGCCGGCGTCCCGGTCGTGTACGCCGCGACCCGGTTCGCCTGGGCCCTCGGCATCCCCCTCGGCTTCAGCTCCGCCCAGCTGCGCGACATGGCCGAGGAGATGCCGGGCATCTGGTGGGGCGGCGCGGCGCTGGGCGGCATGGGCCTCATCGGCTCGGTGCTGACCTTCGGCCTCATCCGCCCGTGGGGCGAACGGTTCCCGCGCTGGATCCCGTTGCTGCGCGGATGCCGCGTGCCGGTCGCCCTCGCCGTCGTCCCCGCGGTCGTCGTCGCGATGGCGGTCACGTCGGCGGGCCTGATGTTCGCCCGCGTGCTGTACCTGGACCCCGACCCGGACAAGCTGGCGATGATGGGCCCCGCCCTGCTGTGGCCGGTATGGGGCGCCGCCCTGGCCGTCGCCGCGGCCGCGTACCGCATCCGCCGCCGCGGCGACTGCCGGACGTGCTCGCCACGGGCCTCACACAGGCCTCACACGGCGGCGGACGGGCTGCGCGTGGGCGATTGACAAAACATCTTTTTACGTAAAGACTCGCTTTCGCATGAGTGACCTCGCCCAACTCGGCGGCTCCAGTAGGCAGTACCGAAGGAGATCCCAATGACAGAGCTGACAGAGCACAGTGATCTGCGGCTGAGCGCGGTCATGCCGGCCGCGCTGAAGGTGGTCCACGCCGCGCTGACCGACGCGGCCGCGCTGCGGGTGTGGCTGGCCGAGCACGCCGAGGTGACGCTGCCCGACCGGTTCCAGTTCTGGGGCCGCCACACGCCCGACGGTGCCGAGCCGCGGCAGCGGGTGCTGTCCGCCGACGAGCGCGGCCTGCGGCTGGCCTGGACCGTCGGCGGTGTCGAGACCACGGTCGAGATCACCCTGACCGAGCACGAAGCCGGCGCCGACGGCACGGAGAGCACGCTGCTCACCCTGACGCAGACGGACCTGCCGACCTTCGCGGAGGTCCTGTCGGACATGGCGGGGCCGCGCGGTGAGCTGCAGACGTTCTGGACGCTCGCCCTGGAGAACCTGCACGACCACCTGGCGGGGCGCGAGCTGACCCCGAAGTGCGACTACACCTCACTGCAGCTGCAGGGCTCGGTGGTCATCGACGCCACGCCGCAGGCGGTGTTCGACGCGCTCACCCAGTCGGACCGCTACACCAGGTGGTCCGGTGTCCGCGTCGACATCGAGCCGAGGGTGGACGGCCGGTTCGCGATGGGCGGCTTCGACCTGGACCCGTCGGGCGGCGTCAGGTTCGTCGAGTTCGAGCCGGGGCGCCGGGCGTCGCTGCGGTTCCCCGACGGGCTCACCTCCACCTGGGAGCTGGAGGGCTCGGGCGGCCGGACCCGGCTCACGTTCGTGCAGAGCGGGTTCGACGTGGAGAACCCGCCCTACCCGGGCTGGTCCGGCTGGCTCAGTGGCCTCGCCGCGGTGCGGCGCTACCTCGAGGTGCCCGGCTTCCGCCGGATCTGGCGCCAGTACGAGGCCCCGGGCATCCCCGCCGGGATGTTCGCCATCGACGACTGACGGCGCCGGCCGGACCCGGTGCGCAAAGGGGGAGGGCGGAGCGGTGATGCCGCTCCGCCCTGCACGGTGTCGCCGGGTGCGCTCAGTGCGCGGCGAGCGGCATCGAGGACGGGGTGATCGGCGACGGCAGGGCGCCGCCGGTGCCGAGGTACTCGTGGACCGCCGCCGCCGCGGAGCGGCCCTCGGCGATCGCCCACACGATCAGCGACGGCCCGCGGCGGGCGTCGCCGGCGACGAAGATGCCCGGCGCGTCGGTCTGCCACGCGGCGTCGGTGTCGATCGTGCCGCGCCGGTTGCGGGTCAGCTCGACCTGCTCGAGGTGGGCGCCGTCCTGCGTGCCGCCGAAGCCGATCGCCAGCAGGGCCAGGTCCGCGGGGATCTCGCGGATGGTGCCCTCGACCTCGGTGAGGGTGAAGCCCGGACCGAGCAGGACGTCGACCAGCTCGACCGCCCGGAGCTTGCCGTCCTCGGTGCCGATGAAGCGGCGGATCGCGCAGCCGAAGTTGCGCTCGCCGCCCTCCTCGTGGGCCGAGCCGCTGCGCAGCATGATCGGCCAGGTCGGCCACGGGTTGCGGGCCGAGTCGCGCTGCGGCGGGGGCAGCGGGGCGACCTCGACGAGCTGGACGCTGGCCGCGCCCTGGCGGTGCGCGGTGCCGAGGCAGTCCGCCGCGGTGTCACCGCCGCCGACGACGATGACGTGACGCCCTTCGGCGCTGATCGGCGGGGCGTCCAGCGAGCCGGCGACGACCCGGTTGGCGCCCTCCAGGTACTCCATCGCCTGGTGGATGCCGCTCAGCTCGCGGCCGGGGGTGTCCGGCACGTCACGGGCGTCGAGCGCGCCGCAGGCCAGGACGACGGCGTCGTGCTGCTTGCGCAGGTCCGCGAGCGACACGTCCTCGCCGACGTGGCAGCTGGTGACGAACGTCACGCCCTCCGCCTCGAGCTGGGCGACCCGCTGGTCGATGTGGTGCTTCTCGAACTTGAAGTCCGGGATGCCGTAGCGCAGCAGGCCGCCGATGGCGTCGCTGCGCTCGTACACCGTGGTCGCGTGACCGGCGCGGGCCAGCTGCTGCGCGGCGGCGAGGCCGGCCGGGCCGGACCCGACCACGGCCACGCTGCGCCCCGACGGCGCCGCCACCGGGAACGGCTTGAGCGGCCCGCCGTCGGTGGCGCGGTTGATGATCTCGACCTCGACCTGCTTGATCGTGACCGGGTCGTCACCGATACCGAGGACGCAGGCGGCCTCGCACGGCGCCGGGCACAGCCGCCCGGTGAACTCGGGGAAGTTGTTGGTCGCGTGCAGCACGTCGGCCGCGCGCTCCCAGTCACCGGTGCGGACCAGGTCGTTCCAGTCCGGGATCAGGTTGCCCAGGGGGCAGCCGTTGTGGCAGTACGGGACACCGCAGTTCATGCACCGGGCGGCCTGCTCGTGGATGAGCTGCGAGTCCGCGCGCTGGTAGACGTCGCGCCAGTCCGCGACCCGCTCGGTCACAGGACGCAGCAGCGGCAGCTGACGCCGGTACTTCATGAAGCCCATCGGATCGGGCATGCCTGACCTCCACCGTTGCCTGTGGGTGCATCGGAATACGGTGGGACAGCGTTGGCCCGGCCTGTCGGTGCACCTTAGCGGTGCAGCCCAGGTTTCTCACAGTGGGTACCGGAGCCAAATTTCCCACACCATGCCCGCACACCTCCCACCTGGTGGAAGCGACGGCGCACGACCTGGCGTTCTGGCAGGCGCTCGTGGCGCCCCGGTGCCGATCACGCCGTCCCAGATAGTGGCTGTGCCGTCGCCGCGGGACGGCTGTCCAGGGTCCGGCCCGTCGTGCATACTGTGCCGCCAGATGATCAAGCCCGGGCGGATGAGAGCACAATGAACGACCACGACGACGACCCGTTCCACGGGCTTGACGACTGGGCCAAGGACGTCGAACGACGGGCGAAGCGGGCCCACCGCTGGGGCCGCGTGGCGCGCCTGTTCCGATGGTCCTTCGGTTGGTCCGAGGTCACCAAGACGACCCTCTGGATCGCCGGCGCCGTCGCCGCGGCGGTGCTCCTGGCCGCCGCCTTCCCGTATGTGAGAGCGGCGTTCACGTCCGATCCGGGCGGCGGCGACACCGGTCCGGCCGCCTACCCGACCCAACCGGTGCCCAGCGGCATCTCCGTGACCACCTCGGCGAGCGCCGCCCCGACCGGCCCGTTCGACGGCACCGCGGCCGCGACGTACCCCAAGGGCGACGCCGGGATCACCATGCCGCCGGCGACCGCCGTCACCGGCTTCAGCCAGGCCGAGGTGAGCGCGGACCTGCAACTGGTGCACCAGGCGCTGGTGGCCGGCCGCCTGGACCAGAAGATGCTCGTCGGCCACGACAACTCCGCGTTCCTCGCGCTGCTGGCACCGAACGCCCGCACCGGGACCACGAAGTGGCTCACCGGCGCCACCCGCATCAACGCGGTGACCTGGATCGACCCGTCCACGAAACTCGACCCCGACGAGCAGCCCCGGGTCAGCGGCCGCGTCACCTTCGACTCCGCCAAGGTCGACGGCGTCCAGACCCTGCGCATCACCACGAACTTCGTCTGGGTCTACGCGTTCGACGTGCGCCAGCCAACCCCGATCGCCGCCGTGCACGACAGCATCCGCTGGGAGTTTCCGAAGCCCGACCAGGTCCGCAAGAACGACCGCGGCATGTGGATCGCCGACACCGACTCCTACGTCGCATGGATGGACTGCGCCGGCGCCGACAAGGGCCTGCTCGCCCCGGGTAAACCGGCACCCGCCACCCCGCACCCGAGCGAATCCGAACCCGCCGACGCCATCCTGCGCCCCGACCACACCCTCGACATCGGCGACGACTGCGCCAAACCCCCCACAACCCCCAAGCCGTAGCGGCCGCGTCACCGGTGGGGTGCGGCGGCCCGGAGCGGCACTACCGGGGCAGAGATCACCGAAATCGAGGACGCCGCCCGGCCGTGTCCCGCCTGAGGCTGCCGAGGGCTTCGCTGATGCGTTCCTGGAACAGTTCGTCGGCCCAGACGACGTCGTCGGCGGAGCTGGCCACGCCGGAGCGGTCGTCGCCGTCGAGGAGCGCTTCCAGGACGGGAATCGTCTCGACCGCGTGCAGTTCCACGATGAGCGGGAGCGCCGAGCGCCCGTCGTAGTCGAGGAGCCCGCGGCCGAGCGGCTCGGCCAACTCCGCCGTCGGCACGCCGAGCCTCGCGAGCGCCCGGACGGCCGACAGCCTGCTCCAGCGGTCACCAAGGCGGTCGCGCAGCAGCGGTTCCAAGCGGGCGACCAAGCCGGGCGAGCCGAGCGCGAAGTCGGCGATCAGGTCCGCGGCATGACGCGCGGGCGTGTCCCCGGCGGCCAGCACCGCCTCCACGGTCGGCAGCACCTCCTTCGGACCGGCCACCGCCGCCACCACCCTGGCTGCCAGGACTTGTTGGTCGCGCTGTGGGTGGACCGGCGCGGCGACACCGGTCAGGAACGGGGCCGCGACGGTCAGCAAGGAGGCCAAGGCATCGCCGAGGTCACGGAGGTCCGGCATCGACGGCCCCGCACCGCTGGTGAGCGCGACCCGGAGAGCGTCGACAACGACGTCGGTTTCCCCGGTCAGCCGCCGGACCGCCAGCGCCGCGTCCAGGTCACCTACTTCCGTCGCTCGAGTCCGCCAGTACGGGACGGCGGCGTGCTCGTCGTGACCCAACAGCAGCAGCGCCTGAGCGACCTGCGGACCGGCGTGCGGCAAGGCGGCGGCCAGCGCCGGCACGAGCACGGTGGCGCCGGCGCCCCAGTGCCCGACCATCCCGGCCAGCACCTCGGCGTCCGCCGGACGGGCGACCAGCCGTCCGTGCACCGCGGCCAGGACCTCCGGCGTGCAGCGGACCGCGCCGGGCGCGAACCGGAACCGGTGCCCTCGGGCGGCCGCCGCACAGACCGGCACCACCCAGCGCGGGTCACCGAGCCGGTGCAACGTCTCGACCGCCCGGTATTCGACGGTGAATCCCGGCGCCCCGGCCGTGTCGGGGAAGCGGGCGGCGACGTCGGCCACCACATCGGCGAACCGCCCGGCCGCGGCGCCCGCCCGGCGCAGCACGTGCATCACCTGATCGCGGACGTCAGGATCCGGATCGTCGAGCAGCGCCGCGACCATCGGCACGAGCAGCGCGGGCGCCGACCGCCGGGCGTCGCTCCGCGCGCTCAACGCCCACAGCCCGGACTCGCGGGTCCGCGGGTTGCCGGACCGCAGCATGTGCTGGACCACCTCGTGGGTCGCGAGGTCTTCGAACCATTCCGCTCCGCGGGTCCACGGCCAGGCGACGGTCGCACCCGCGTCGATCGCGGCCACCACGGTGGGGACCGTGCCCGCCGGCCAATCCAGGCCGGCCCGGAGCAACGCCACCGCGGCCGCCGCGCTGACCGCTGGCCCGCCGCGCAGGGCAGCCTCGCCGAGCGCCGCTTCGGCGGCGCCGGGATCCACCTCGCCCAACGCGAGTGCCAGGGCCGCCCGCGCCTTCGGGTCGTCCTCGACCGCCCACCGTTGCCACAACGCTCCGGCGGCGACGCCGGCCCTGGTGGCGGCATACGCGGCGGCCTCGCGGACCGCGGGCTCGGCGTCGTCGAGCAGGCCCGTCAGCGGCTCCAACTGGTCGATGACCGCCGCCCGTACCTGCGGGAAGGCGGCACCGGAGGCGTGCTGGGGGTCGGCGAGCATGCCGAGCATCCAGACGAAGTCAGCCCGACGGACCGCGGCCACCGCTGCCAGCTCCGCGAGAAACGGCACCGCGGCCGCCGTGGCGGGGTACACCGTGCCCTGGTGGAAGATGCTGCCGTGCAGCTCGGAGATGGCCTCCTCGTTGTCCTCGGATGCCGCCTGCCGGAGAAGGTCCGGCACGTCGCCCGCGCTGCCGTACGCGTGAGACAGCTCGCCCCAGGCAACTGCGTCAAGGCCACCAAGCACGCCGCGCACCCTACCCCGCGGCGGTTACCGGGTGAGTTGGACGACGTACTCGGTGTCGTGGTGGTTTCCGACGAGCTCCGTGAACTCGCCGGCGACGAACGTCCAGCCTCCGTCGGCGATGATGGCCCGCAGTTTGTCGATGGGGATGCGGACGGCGTCGTCTGGGACGTTCCACGCGTCGATCGATTCGCGGGCGCGGGCCTCGAGGTCCTCGATCGTGGCGATGTCGTCCGGGTCGGGTTCGTCGCCGCTGTACGGTGTCCAATCGCCCTCGGTGACGCGCCGCATCAGTTCCGTGGTCGCCGCCTCGGGGTTGTCGATGCTCTCGTCCCAGTCGTGCTCGTAGTAGCTGAACATCAGCAGCACGGACTCGGTCATGCCGGCTGCCGGGTGAGCTTGACGACGTACTCGGTGTCGTTGTGGTGCCCTTCGAACTCGGAGAACTCGCCCGCGACGAACGTCCAGCCCCCGCCGTCGATGACGGCCCGCAACTTCTCGATCGGGATGCGCACGACGTCGTCGGGCACGTCCCACTCGTCGACCGCCTCGCGGGCGCGGCCCTCAAGCTCCTCGATCGTCGCGATGTTCTCCGGGTCGGGTTCGTCGCCGCTGTACGGCATCCACGCACCTTCGGTGACGCGCCGCATGAGCTCCGCATCCATCGCCTCAGCACCCTCAAGACTCTCGTCCCAGTCGTGCTCGAAGTAGCTGAACATGAGCATCACGGTCTCGGCCACGGTGATGATCGTAGGCGTCACCGGACGATGCCCGCGTGTGGAGCGGCCGGACTGGAGGGATGCCGCTTGGACGAGCAAGGCCTGGCAGGTTGGAGGGCGTCGATCGAGGTGGCCGTCACGCGGGCGCTGCGCGCCATCGTGTCGACGTTTCCGTTCGAGCCAGGCACGCACACGATCGGGCCGCCCGCACCGGAGGTGGAGCTCACCGCGCTGCGGTCGCGCCTGCCCTGGATCCCTGAAGACCTGGTCGGCGTGTGCGGTTTGGTCGGCGCGGTTTGCTTGCCGGACATCGCCAACGGCCTGTTCATGTTCGAGCCGGACTACATCCTCAACGCGCTGGACCACGACGACGGGCGTCCGGACCGCATCGGCCGGCCGTTCGAGCGCGAGGTCGACGTGGTCGTCTTCGGCAGCGACGGCGGCGGCACGCTCTACGCGGTCGCGGTCGGTGCCACCGGCAGGGTCTTCCGGCTGCGGGAGTGCTCCTATCTGGCGGGCGTGTACGAGGGCGCCCTCAACGTCGACGTCACGGTGGTGGCCGAGACGCTCGACGACTTCCTGCGCAGGTTGCTGAACGCCGTAGCGGTGTTCGCCGACGACGGCCGTGTCACTGACCTCTGAAGCACGGCAGTGACACTTCGGGATCTGCTCAGTCCGGCTGCTGCCAGTCGGCGTGACCGCCGGGTCCGACGAGGATGTTGTCGACGCCGTGGCCGGACAGGTGCCAGGACTCGAACCGGGCGTCGACGCCGATGAGGATCTCGCCGCCGTCGAAGGTGAGAGCGAGAGCGCCGCGGTTGCGGATCTCAACGGTGGTGACGGTCTTCATGAACAGGTCGAGGGCGGGAGCGAGTCTGGAGCCGGTGGCGGGTTCGAGCTCGTGCCATTCGGTTGCCGGCGAGTGGGCGTTCCTGTGGGTCGTCATACGCTTGCGGGGTGCATGCGTTGATCGAGGTGGTGACCGAGATCGATGCGGCCTCGGACGTGGTCTTCGGCCTGGAGCTCGACATGGACGTCCATGCCGCTTCCCTGGCGGCGAGCGGGGAGACGGCCACCACGAGCACGGGCCGGCGGCGGGTCGAGCTCGGGGACGAGGTCACCTTCCGGGCGCGCCACTTCGGCCGCGTGTGGCGCATGACCAGCCGGATCACCGCGTACGAGCCTCCGCGCCGCTTCACGGACGAGCAGGTCCGCGGGCCCTTCCGAGCCCTTCGTCACGAGCACCTGTTCGATGACCTCGGTGGCGGCCGGACGCGGATGACCGACCGCATGGCGGTCAGTGCGCCGTTGGGGCCGGTGGGGTTCCTGGTGACCCGTGTGCTGCTTGCGCCGTACCTGCGACGGCTGCTGCAGCAGCGTGCGGCCCATGTCAAGCGTCTCGCCGAGGCCTAGCCGGCGTGGGTCAGTCCGCGGGCTGCGTGTGCCGAACCGGCTGGTGTGGCAGCAGCGCGTCGGTGAGCGTGGAGGTCAGCCAGTCGGCGTAGTCGTCGATGGGCCAGCCGCAGGTGGTTGTCAGTCGTTCGAAGACCTCGATCGACGTCAGCGCGAAGATGATGTCGGCCGCGCGGTCCGCGTCGACGCCGGGTCGCAGAGCGCCGGCTGCGGCGAGCATGCCGGCTGGGCCGCGAGTCCCGGTGCGGCGCTGGGCCTCCGACTCCTGCAGGAGTGAACCCAGGCCGCCGGCCGCCGCGCGCAGCACCGCGTGCACCGGGGCGATGCGTTCGGCGGTGGTGGCCACCATGCTGGCGTAGAGCCGCAGTTTGCGCGCTGGGTCGGGCTCGGCGATGATCGCCGCCACGGCCGGCCGCTCGCTCATCGCGACCGGCGCGGCGTCGCCGGCCAGGGTCGTGTCGTAGACCAGCTTTGCCAGGCCTGCCTTTCCTCCGGGGCAGGCGGCGTAGAGCGTCTGGACCGCAACCCCGGCTGCGGCAGCCACGTCGCCCATGGTGGTGTCGGCGTAACCGCGGGCGAGCATGAGTTCCCGGGCGGCGTCGGCAATTCGCTGGCGCGTGCCGTCGGACTGCTCGCGACGGAGTTCGCTCTCGTACCGGCGTTTGGGCTTGTCGGTCATCGGACACCATGTTGCCAGAATTTTCAGTGGAAGAGATTCTATTCAATATAAGTCAATCCAATCGAGTGGAGTTCGGTCATGCGTACCTGGTCGTTCGAGGTCGTGCGTGCCCTGGCAACGGCGCTCGTCGCGCTGTATGCCGGCGGCGTCTTGTTCGTGGTCATCGCGCCGAGCGTGACCCGCCTGCCCGCCGACGCCTACACGCGCTGGTGGCAAGCCATGAACACCGATATGAGCCGGGCCATGCCACCGATGTTGCTGACCTGTGTGGGCCTGCTGACCCTCACCGCAGTGCTGGGCTACGGCCGTTCGAAGCCGGCCTTCGTCGCGGCGGTCGTGGCGATCCTGCTCATCGTGGTCACCATCGGGCTGACCGTGAGCCGGCTGGAGCCACTCAACGCCATCGGCGACACGTGGAACCCGGACGCTCCACCAGCCGACTGGACCGAGGTCCGCAGCCGCTGGCAGCGACTGCACCTGGTGCGTACCTTCCTCGCCCTGCTGACCCTGGTAACCCTCCTGGCTGCCCACGTCGTGGAGCGGGCGGCGACGCCGTCCAGCGCCACACCGAACCCGAACCCGAGCCGGTCAGCCGAGCTGACGGCAGCTCAACCGACGGTGTAGTCCGTCCAGCCCAGCGGACTCGGCGGCGCCGCCCAGCATGATCGTTCCACTAGCCTGTGGTGGTGGCAGGAACCGAACTGGACGAGTTGATCGTGGCTGACGGCGCTGCGCTGCGCGCGTGGCTGCTGGACCACCACACCGCCTCCCCTGGCGTGTGGCTTGCGCTGACCAGGAAGGACGGCTCCGTCACCACGCTGACCTGGCAGCACGCGGTCGACGAGGCACTGTGCTTCGGCTGGATCGACGGGCAGGCCCGCAAGCGCGACGAGGGGAGTTCCTGGAGGCGGTTCACCCCGCGCCGGCCCCGCAGCGTCTGGTCCCAGCGCAATGTCGCCAACGTGGCCCGGCTGGAGGCGGCCGGTCTGATGCTGCCCGCCGGCCGGGCCGCGGTGGACGCCGCGAAGGCCGACGGGCGGTGGACAGCCGCCTATGCGCCGTCGTCGGAAGCGGAGGTGCCGGCCGACCTGCGCGCCGCGATCGCCGCCGACCCAGCGGCGCAGGCGATGTTCGACGTGCTCACCAAGACCAACCGCTTCTCCCTCATCAGCCGGGTCAATACCGTCAAGCGGGCCGAGACGCGCACCCGGAAGATCGCCGAGTTCGTAGCGATGCTCGCCCGGCACGAGACGATCCATCCGCAGCGAGCCAGGCCGGCGGACCCGCCGGCATCGTGACGGGATACGGCATCATTCGGCTATGGCGATCGGCGGAACCGCGCGGCACGAGACTCAGCTTGATCTGCCGGACCGTGTCGCCGCCGCGGTGGCGGCGGCCCGCGGCGCTGGTTTCACCGCGTCGTGCCTGCCTGAGCACGGTCGCCTGCTGCAGCTGCTGGCCGCCGGGATCGGCGCCGGACGCATCGCCGAGACCGGCACTGGGTACGGCGTCGGCCTGGCGTGGATGGTCAGCGGGGCGCATCCTGACGCTCAACTGTTCAGCATCGAACGAGAACCGCATCGAGCCCAGCGAGCGCAACAGCTGTTCGCGGATGACTCGCGGGTGAAGGTCCGCTGCGGTGATTGGCGCGAGCTGGTTGACGAGGCGCCGTTCGACATGCTGGTCCTCGACGGCGGCGGCCAGGGCAAGGCGGACGAGCCACCGCTCGAACCGGCCGACTGGCTCCGCCGAGGGGCCGTGGTGGTGATCGACGACTTCACTCCCATGACCAGTTGGCCGCCCCGACACGCAGGAGAGCTCGACGAAGCACGCATGTTCTGGCTGGAGCATCCGCGGCTACGGACAACGGAGATACGCGTGACGCCGACCGCGGCGTCGCTCGTCGCCACGTACATCGGCTGAACAAGGTCACGGCGAGGACGGGGGAGCGGACCGGGCAGATACCGGCTGTCGGGCAAGCGTCAGCACGCCGAGCGCGGCGGCGGCACAGACGAGCATCGTCGCCGCCATCGGTACGGCGGAAGCCTGGCCGGCCAGGCTCATGGCGGACGCCGCGACGCCCGCGACCAGGAACTGCAGCAGCCCCTGCAGCGAGGAGGCGGCACCGGCGGAGGCGCCGTGCCCGGCGAGGGCGAGCGAGGTGGCGTTGGCCAGCACGACGCCCAGCATCGACACGACGACGAACAGGGAGACCAGCAGCACCGGCAGCGGCAGGCGGGCCACGGCGGCCACGACGACGCCGGCGGCGCCCGTGACGGCGACGCAGAGGGCGCCGCGCAGCAGCGTGCGCTCGTGCGCGACCCGGCCGACGAGCAGCCCGTTGAGCTGGCCGAAGAGCACGATGCCCAGGCCGTTGCCGCCGAAGACGAGGCTGTACTGCTGGGCGCTCAGCCCGTACACCTCCTGCAGAACGAACGACGAGCCGGAGATGTAGGCGAACACCGCCGCGAACATCAGCGCCGCGGCCAGGACGTGCCGCAGGTAGTGCCGGTCGGTGCCGAGGGTCCGGAACGCGCGCAGCGTGTCGCGGAAGCCGGACCGGCGGCGTTGCGCGGGCAGCGACTCGGGCAGCGCGAGGACGACCGCGACGGACAGGACGGTGCCGAAGCCGGCCAGCACCAGGAACACCGCCCGCCAGGTCGCGACCGTCAGTAGCTGGCCGCCGACGACGGGCGCCAGGATCGGGGCGGCGCCGTTGACGAGCATGAGCGTGGAGAAGAAACGGGTCATGGCGGTGCCCTCGAAGAGGTCCCGGACGATCGCGCGGGACAGCACGACGCCGGTCGCGGCGCCGAGGGACTGCACGGCCCGGCCGGCGATCAGCCAGCCGACGTCCGGGGCGAACGCGCACCACAGGGAACCGAAGACGTACAGGGCCAGGCCCAGCAGGAGCGGCCGGCGGCGTCCCCAGGCGTCCGACAGCGGGCCGGCGATCACCTGGCCGGCGGCGAGCCCGACCACGAAGACGGTCAGCGTCAGCTGCACCAGCGGCGCGCTGGTGTGCAGGTCGTGCGCCATGCCGGGCATCGCCGGCAGGTACATGTCGATGGTGAGCGGGCCGAACGCGGCGAGCGAGCCGAGCACCACCGCCAGCCGGGCCCGCCGCCCGCGGCGCAGGTCCTCGCCGGCAAGGGTTATCAGCACATAACTATGATGTCATAATCCACTAGGATGTGAACCGTGGGCAACGACACCGATCTCGCCGACCTGGCGCAGCTGATCCTCAATGTCGGCCGGCTGGTGCGCGCCCGTACACCGGAAGGCCCCGACGTCGTGCCCATGACCGAGACCGAGCGGCACGTGATGCGGGTCGTGGACCTCTTCCCGGGCGCCTCGCCCAGCCAGATCGCCGACCGCGCCGGGCTCCAGCGCACCAACGTCAGCACCGCCCTGCGCGGCCTCGAGGAGAAGGGCATGGTCGCCCGTCGCGCCACCGCCGGCCGCGGCGTCGCCGTCCACCCGACCGAACGCGCCGCCGCCAACCTGCGGACGCTGCGCGCCGTCTGGGCCCGCGAGCTCGCCGAGGCCCTCGGTGAGGACCTCGGCGACGTCCGCCGGTGCACCGCGCTGCTCGACCGCCTGGAGCGGCACTTCACCACGGCGCGCTGAGCGTCAGCCGACGGAGACCCGCCAGCCCATCGGCGTCACGGCGGCGGCCGGGTGGAAGTACGTCGTGGTGCCGCCCGGCGACATGGCCACGATCATCCCGCCGATCTTCAGCCCGGCCGCGTCATAGGTGAAGACGTTGCCGCCGCTGTCGCCCAGCCGGGTCATGACGCCGCCGCCGCTGACCAGCCGGTCGAGGCTGCACGTGGTGATGCCGTCGGTCATCAGCACGCAGAGGTTCGTCGCGTCGACCGTGCCCGAGCACACCTCGCCGCCGAACGCGCCGTTGGTGCAGAACGTCTGGCCGACCACGGAGGCCTTCGTCCCGCGGATGGTGTCACCGTAGTCGCTGGTCGAGGGGCCCTTGTAGGTCCACGGCGTGAAGGTCCCGAGGACGTACTCGACGTCCTTGCCGTTGTCCGTCAGCGTCCGGCTTGTCACCGTGCCGATCGAGACACCGTTGTTGGAGACGACCGCGGCGTTGGCGAAGCAGTGGCCCGACGTGACCATCCTGCGGGTGGCCGGCGTGCCGGGCACCTCGACGAAGAACCCGGCGGTGCAGGCCGTGCCGCCGGAAGTGATCCGGATCCCGGCGGCCCAGGGCTTCCAGTCGGCGTTCCGGCTCGCCCGGTTCGCCCGCGCGGCCTGGTGCAGGGCGACCCGGTCGCCGAACTCCGCCCGCGCGGCGGCCACCAGCCGTGGCGACAGCTCCGTCACGCCGACCGCGACGCGGTTGTGGGTGACGTCGACGTACCACTCCGACAGTGACCCGCCGCCGGGCCGCCACCGGCCGACGCGTTGGCGCACCGCGTCCAGCTCGGCCAGGCTGTGGCTGACCGGGACGAGGTCGACCCGCCATCCCCGCCCGCCCTGACCGGCGGCGCTGGGGCCCACCTTGGAACGCGCCGCGGCGAGCCGGCCCGGCGCGTACCGGATGGTCAGGACGTTGCCGGCCTCGTCGACGCTCACCCCGCCGAAGGTCGCCTGGTCGGCGCCCGCGAGGGAGACGAGCTCGTCGGCGCGGGCCTGGTCGACGACGAGCGGTGACGGCGCCGCGCCGGCGGGCACGGCGGACGCCGCCGCACCCACGATGCCGACGAGCGCCGTCACGATGTACCGCCTGCACAGCGAACGCATGAGACCGCCTCCGGAAACATCGACGAGCATGGTTGCTCGGTGCACTCGATGGCACCACCCGGGTGCGTCCGGCGGTAGGGCACTCAGCGATCCTGTTGGCGATACAGCAAGCGGTACATCAGGCCGCCGTCACCGAGTCGATCACCTCGAACGCGGCGTCCGGCCGGCCGATGACGACGACGATGTCGCCGGCCCGGCACCGCAGGTCCGGCCCGGGGGACGGCACGACGTGCTCGTCACGGACCACCGCGATGACGGTCGTGCCGGCGACGCCGGTGCCGGTCAGGGGCCTGCCGACCCGCGGCGAGTCCGCCCCGATGAGGACCTGCAGCACCGCGACGCCGTCGGTGTGCCGGTCGAGGCGGGCGCAGTGCGTCATCGGGCCGGTCGTGCCGACCAGTTCGGCCACGGTACGGGCCTCCGCTGCGGTGAGCAGGACCCCGGTGAGGCGGGTGTCCGGGTCGGCCGGGTCGTACACGACGAGCTCCCGCCGGTCGTCGTCGTGCCGGATGACGCCGACGTGGTGCCCGTCCCGGGCGGCGAGCACGTGCAGCGTGCCGATGCCGGGCAGGGGAGCGCTGGTGGTGCGCGGGACGCTCCGCCGGGTGGCCATGCGCGGCGCCGGCGGCGGTGGGGATCCGGGTCGGGGGCGCCGGCGTGCCGGCGTGATCGGTGGTGTGGGGTTCATGACGGACGACCTCCTGAGGGTCAACGCGACGAGACCGTCGACCCCGGCAGGGTCGCGGCTGCGGACAACGTGGACGCTCAGGAGATGGGTGGGCCCCGGCAGGTCGGCGCCGCCGCCGGCCGTCCGGCGTGGACGATGGCGGCGGCCGGGCCGCGGCACGCCGGCCCCAGGACGGGGTCGGCGTCGGTGACGGGTGGGAGCACGGCGAGCCAGTGCGGCGCGCCGGACCGCAGGTCCCGCGACTCGGGCAGCTTCCTGCCGTGCGGTGTCTCGGCACCGGCCGCGGCGATGGCGACCGTGCCGCGGGCGAACTGGAACGTGTCGCCGGGCAGCGCGTCGTGGGCCCGGGAGAGCCCGAGCAGCAGGACGCACGCGCTCAGCGCCAGGCCGACCGCGGTCGTGCGCAGGACGGAAGCGATTCGCATCCCGCACCTCCCGCCCGTCGGAGCCGTCTACTTTACCAGGCGAAACGGGTGGGAGGTGCGGGAGTCGCAAGTGGACAGTCAGGCGGTGCAGGGCACGCCGTTGACGTAGACGGTCGGCGGCGGGGTGGGCGGTGCGGTCCGGGTGCCGTACATGCCCACGGTCACCGAACCGCCAGGCGGGATGACCCGGTTCCAGCTCGCGTGGGTGAGGGTGACCGCGGCGCCGGTCTGGCTGGAGGTGGCGTTCCAGGCCTGGGTGACGCGCTGGTCGCCGGGGAACGTGAAGGTGATGACCCAGTCGTAGATGGGCGTCGTCCCTGTGTTGGTGACCGTGACGTCGGCGACGAACCCGTTGGCCCACACCGATGTGTACGTGAATGTGGCGCGGCACGACAGCGCTGGCGGCGAGCTTGCGGACGGGCTGCCCGGCCCGCCGGTCCCGCCGGTGACGACGACCGTGTTGGAGGCGATCGAGACGTTGCCGGCCGCGTCGCGGGCCCGGACGTAGAACTGGTCACGGGGCGACACCACCGCCGCCGTGTACGTGGTGCCGGGGACCGTGGCCAGCAGCGTGGAGATGAACACGCCGTCGAAGCGGTAGACGTTGTAGCCGGTGACGGCCACGTTGTCCGTGGAGGGCGACCAGGTCAGCGTGGTGCTGGGCCCGCTGGTCGGGTCGGCCCGCAGGCCGGTCGGCGCGGCGGGCGGCACGGTGTCCGGGCCGGTGTCGGTGACCGGCGTGACGACGACGACCGTGTTCGAGCCGCCGGAGCGGTGGCCGAGGCCGTCGTGGGCCGAGACCTGGAAGGTGTACTGCTGGCCCGGCCGGATGTCGGTGGTGACGGTGGCCGTGGTGACGTCGCCGACGGCGATGACCCGGCCGTAGTCGTTGAACGCCGGCATGGACGTGATGTCGTAGCCGGTGACCGCGCAGCAGCCGCGGCTCGAGGCGGTCCAGCTCAGCGTCACCGACGTGGACGTGACGGCCGTCGCCCGCAGGTTCGTGGGCGGGGTCGGCGGGAACGGCGAGGTGTCGGGTGTCCCCGAGGTTGAGGGCGCGGGCGGGGCGGGGGTGACCGCCACGCTGCCGTTGGCGTCGTTGACGGCCACCAGCAGGGCGCCGGCGAGCATGGCGGTGCCGGCGACGGACGCCAGCCGAAGCAGCGATCGAGTTCCGGGCATGGCCCGAGACTGGCTCACCGCATCGACGGCGGTCAACGAATCGGGTCGGCTGCCACTGTACGGCCAGCGGCGACGTGAAAGTTACGACGCCTGGCGGACGGGGGTGTCGGGGAGCCAGGCGTCGGCCAGGTCGCTGAGGGGGACGCCCAGGGCCTGGCTCAGGCAGACCACGGTGCCGAACGCCGGCGCCGGGAGACGGCCCGTCTCGATCTTGCGCAGCGTCTCGGGGGAGATGCCGGCCGCCAGGGCCACCTCGACGAGGCTGCGGCCCGCCCGCGCGGCCCGCAGTGCCGCTCCGAGGCGCTGGCCCGCGGCGATCTGTTCGACGGAGAGTGGTTGGCGAACCATGCGAGCAGGATACCGCCCCGGACCGTGTGTGGTATAAAAATACCGCACACGGAAGTGGGGAGAGGCGTCGTGATCGAGCTCAAGTCCGCCGACGAGATCGGCCGGATGGCGGTGGCCGGGCAGTTCGTCGGTGAGCTGCTGGCCGAGTTGAGCGGCGTCGCCGCGGTCGGCGTGAACCTGATGGACGTCGAGCACCACGCCCGCCGCCGGATCAAGGAGCGCGGCGCCGAGTCCTGCTACTGGGACTACGCCCCGTCGTTCGGTAGCGGCCCGTTCCGCAACGTGCTGTGCCTGTCGGTCAACGACGCCGTCCTGCACGGCCTGCCGCACGACTACGTGCTGCGCGACGGCGACCTGCTCAGCATCGACATGGCCGTCGGCATCGGCGGCTGGGTCGCCGACTCCGCGCTGTCCTTCGTCGTCGGCACCCCCGACCCCGCCGACCTGAAGCTCATCGAGGCCACCGAGGTCGCCCTGGAGGCGGGCATCAACGCCGCCCAGCCCGGCGGCCGGCTCGGCGACATCTCCGCCGCGATCGCCGAGGTCGCCCACTCCTACGGGTACAGCGTCAACGGCGAGTTCGGCGGCCACGGCATCGGCCGCACCATGCACGAGGCCCCGCACGTCGCCAACGTCGGCCGCGCCCGCCGCGGCATCAAGCTCGAGCCCGGCCTCACCATCGCGATCGAGCCCTGGTTCTGCCGCTCCACCGACAAGATCAAGTACGACAAGGACGGCTGGACCATCCGCTCCGCCGACGGCTCCCGCACCGCCCACTCCGAGCACACCGTCGCCGTCACGCCCTCCGGCCCCCAGGTCCTCACCCGCCGCCCCACCCCCGGCGCCCCGGCAGACTCCGCGCCGACGGGCGCCACCGCCGCCTGACCCGGGGTGAGGCGCCCGCAGACGGACCCGATCCGGCGACGACCGGTGCGCCACCGTCCGGCGTGACCGGGCGAACGCCACCGCCCGGCGCGGCCGGGCGAACGCCACCGCCCGGCGCGGCCGGGGGAGCACCGCCGTCCGGCGCGGCCGGGCGGCCACCGCGGGACGACGCCAGGCGGCGCCAGAGCAGCGCGGCGGCGACGGCGGCGAGCAGCAGGACGACGCTGCCGGCGATGTCGAGGATGTAGTGGTTGCCGGTGGTGAGGACGGTGGCGGCCATGATCAGCGGGAAGAGCCACGGCAACAGGGCCACGCGCGGGCGGGCCGGGCGCAGCGCGGTCCAGGCGGCGTACGCGCACCACAGCGACCAGCCGACGTGCAGGCTCGGCATGGCCGAGTAGTGGTTCTGCCCGTTCGTGGTGTCGGTGGAGGCGTCGCCGAAGAGGTCGTACAGGGCGACGACGTCCACGACGCCCGGCAGGGCGAAGCGCGGCGGGGACATCGGCACCGCCCAGTAGACCGGCAGGATGAGCAGCAGCATCGCGACCATCGTGCGGCGCACGTGCCGGTACACGGCGGCGTGGCGGAGGTACACCCACAGCAGGACGCCCGCGATCGCCACGTAGTACAGGCGGTAGAAGTACACGGCGACATGGCTCAGGAGCAGGTGGCCGTCGAGCCAGTGGTTGGCGCCGCGCTCGACGTCGAGGTGCAGGCCGCGTTCGATCGACTGCAGCGCCACGGCGTTCGAGGTCGCGGCGGCGGCGTCAGTGCCGGCGGCCGCGTGCAGGCGCGTGAACACCACGAGCAGGACCAGCAGGCCGACCACCTCGGGGAGGGCGCCGGGCCGCCGCGGCCCGTCGGCGCCGTGGAAGCGGTGCTCGGTCCCGGTGGCGCGCCGGCTAACCCACCTTAGCACAGCCGAAAAAATCTTTTGTCGGTAATGCACCGACCGTAACGCACCCATTGTCAGTGCGTCAAGCCGGTCACCGAACGGCCGGCGAGGGTGCGTCGCCGGGTCCCCCGTTGAACCCGGCGAAGCGCCGTACGCAGTGCACTACGCCGCGGCGGCGGCCCGCAATCCGTTCGAACCTCGTCGAACGGTGCCAGGCGTGGCGCGAGTCGGTAGAGTTCGACGGTGATCTCGGTGTCGGTCGGTGGTCCGGGCCTCGCATACGTGCGGCTGACGCCGTCGCCGGTCGCGGAGACCCTGGAGTGGCTGCGCCTGGCCGCGTGCGGCGAGCGGCACCGGGAGTTCGGCGACCCGGGCGCAGCGGCCCGCTTCGCGCTGCGGGACCGCGATGTCGCCCTGGTCGGCGCGGTACTGCGCACCTACCGCCACTACGTCCCGGACCTGCTGATGCCGAGCCCGCCGGAGCAGGACTGGGACGCCGCCTGGCGGCAGCAGCTCGAGCAGGTGCGTGCGACGCCGGCCGCCGACGCCGTCCGGATGCTGCCCGGCAACCTGCCGCGGGAGGTGCGCGACGCGGTGCAGCAGGGCACGTTCGCCGGGCGAGCGGCCCGGGCGCTGCGCCACTTCTACGACACCGTCCTCGCGGAGCAGATCTCCACCGTCCGCGCCGCCATCGACGCCGAGGTCGCGATGCGCGCGCGGCTCATGGCCCGGCACGGCATCGGGCACGCCGTCAACACACTCCACCCGAAGATCCACTGGTCGGGCGCGGCGATCGACCTGCGGGTGGCGTTCCGCGAGACGTGGGACCTGTCGGCCACCGGCCTGCCGCTGGTGCCGTCGCTGCTCGGCCGGCCGGGACTGAACATCCAGCTGGGTGACCCCGCCAACTCGTTCGTGCAGTACGCGCTGCGGGCGACCCCCGCCCCGCCGGCCCAGGTGCAGGGCCCGGTCCAGCTCTTCGGCGCGCACCGGGCCGCGATCCTGCGTGACCTGGACGTGCCGCGCTCCACGACCGAGCTCAGCCGGCGGCACCGGCTCAGCAAGTCGACGGTGTCCTACCACCTCGCCGCGCTGCTCGGTGCCGGCCTGCTCGTTCGCGCCCGCGAGGGCAAGGCCGTGCACTACAGCCGCAGCCGCGACGGCGACCAGATGATGGCGCTCCCGGTCACCCGGAACTAGCCGTCACGCTCGCAGGCTCGCGGCCAGCGCGGTGACCTCGGCGGCGGTGGGCAGGCTGGCGCGGGCACCGACGGCCCGGGTCGCGAGGGCGCCGGCGGCGCAGGCGAGCCGGACGGCGTCGTCGAGGTCGCGGCCCGCGTCGAGGGCCCAGGCGAGCGCGCCGCAGAACGCGTCCCCGGCGCCGGTGGTGTCGACCGCCCGCACCGGATGGGCAGGGAACTCGGTGACGCTGTCCGGCCGGTGTACCCGGCAGCCGGCCGACCCGAGCGTGACGACCACCGTGCCGACACCCCGGGCCAGCAGGGTCTCGGGCGGGCCGAGCAGCGCCAGCTCGTGCTCGTTGGGCACCAGGACGTCGACCTGCGCGAGCAGCGACGACGGCAGCGGCCCCGTCGGCGCGGGGTTGAGCACGAACGTCCAGCCCGCCGCGGCCGCCCGCCGGCCCGCCTCGGCGACGGTCTCCAGGGGCACCTCGAGGCTGGCCAGGACGACGCCGGCGCCGGTGAGCTCGCCGACGTCGTCGGGTGCCAGGTTCGCGTTGGCGCCGGGGACGACGGTGATCGCGTTCTCGCCCCTGGCGTCGAGCATGACGATGGCGAGTCCGGTCGGCGCCGGGTCCTGCCGCACCCGCGTCACATCCACACCGTCGAGGCTGCCGTAGTCGAACCCGGCGCCGACCCGGGCGACGAGCGCGCACGCCCCGCCGAGCCGGCTCACCGCGACGGCCTGGTTGCCGCCCTTGCCGCCCGCCACGGTCGTCGACCCGGTGGCGATGATCGTCTCGCCGGGCGGCGCGATCCGCGGCGTGTGGACGACGAGGTCGACGTTGACCGCGCCGACGACCAGCACGCTCATCGGACCCCGCCGTCCCCGCGCGCGACGTTCATGACGCGAGGTGTGTCTGCGATGTCCACCCCGCGATCATCCTCCACGAGGAGTGCCCGGCGTCCGCCGGTACTGATGACCGATGGGGTGATCAGTCCACCGTCAGGCGGTCTGGTACCAGATCTCGAGGAACGCGCCGGTCGGCGCGAACTTCTTCCACTGCAGCTGGTCGTTCTCGTCCAGGGCGCGCAGGCCGAACGTGATGTCGGCACCGCCCCCGGCGGCCTTCTGCTGGACGGCGTTGGTCACGCCGCCGCTGAACGTGACCGCGTGCGGCGCCGAGCCGCAGGTGGTGTTGGCCGCCGTGGAGACCGACGCAACCTTCGTCTGCCAGTAGCCGAGCGAGTTGGCCCAGGTGGTCGTCGCCGGAGTGGTCAGGTCCTGGGTCTTCCACAGGTCGACCGGCGTCGCGGCGCACGAGGCCGAGTGGTTGAGCGTCAGCGTGACGGTCGCGTTGAGGATCTGGGTGCCGGCGACCGGGGCCAGGCCGTCGAAGCGGACGAACGACCGCCACGCCCGGGTGGTGCCGTACTCCCGGCCGGAGCGCATGGCGTCCCGGTTGGTCGTCCAGAACGAGGTGGTCGGGTAGCCGCTGGACACCTGGGTCCACGCGTACGTCGACACGTACAGCACGGCGGTGCCGTCGGCCTGCACCTGCAGGCTGCTCGTGGCGGAGCGGTGGTCGAGCGCCTCGACGGTGATCCCGCAGGCCTTCGCGGTTGCGGCGGCCGCCGCCTCGGTCGGTGCGACCGGGGAGCAGGAGGGTGCCGCGTGGCCCGCGGCGGGCGCGAAGAGCACAGACGCGGCAACAGCCGCCACCGCGAGCAGGCTCTGGGCAGACTTCTTCCAGACAGACGTCATCGAATCCCCCGTGGATCGCATGGGCCACCGGCGCGCGGCCGTGCTTCAGCACATCGCCCCCGGTGGATGTCGATGCTCAACGTAGGTCAATGCCTTCGCCGGAGCAAGAGGGTCCCGGCAAACTTCGACGGAACCCTGCGCCGTCATGTCCGGGCGACGGCGTGGAAGCGTATTGCGTACTGGCCCGCCGGGACGGCGGCGAGCATGGTGACCGCGAGGAGCAGGACCGCGAGCAGGGGCTGGCGGCTGTTGAGGTAGGTGCCGGCGGCGAGCACGGCCACGACCACCGAGGCGAGCAGTCCGCCGCCGGTCAGCACCGCCCAGGCCTGGCGGCCGGCGCGGACGGCGAGCGCGAGCGCGGCGGCGCCGGCGAGCAGCGCGAGGATCCAGCTGATCTGCCACGGCTGGGGGCCGACGTGGTTGCCGGGCCAGTCCACGACGCCCAGGCCGAGCAGGCCGCGGTGGACGTTGCGGCCGGGTCCGGACGCGTCGATGACGGTGATCGGCGTGAACGGCGTGAACGGCGAGAACTTCGCGCGGACCGGGTTGGCGCGGCCCAGGACCATCGTCGCGGTGCTGGCGACCGCGAGCAGGACGGCGGTGACCGCGGTGGCGAGCAGCGCCGGCCGGACGCGGTCCGGTGCCGGCCGGCCCGCGCCGCGGACCGCGAACCACGCGACCGGTGCGGCGCAGGCGAGCAGGCACAGTACGGCGATGAAGGCGGACCCGGGTGCGCCGCCGGCGGTGGTGGCGTCCCGGAGCCAGCCGAGCAGGTCGTGCCGCTCGACGCCGCCGTCGCCGTCGTGGACGAACCGCGTCGCGCGCAGGAGCAGCACGGTGCCGGCCGCGGTGGCCGTGAGCGCCGCGGCCCAGGGCCAGGAGCGGGCCCGTGCCGCCAGGACGGCGGCGATGAGGGCGAGCAGCGGCAGCGCCGCCGCATACGCGACGCCCTCCACGGTGATCCCGAAGTCGGTGGAGCCGGGCGAGCGGGCCTTGAGGTCGCCGAACAGCGTCCGGAACTGCGCCATCTGCACCGCGGTGAGCAGCACGGCGACGCCGGCCGCGGTGAGCAGCACCGGGTGCGCGACCCGCCGCCGCGCCGCCGTGACCGGCTCTTCCGGGACGCTGTCACGACCGGCGACAGGAGCGGCCGTGGGAGCTTCGACCGGGGCGGTGGCGGGTTCGACCGGCGCGACCGGCGGTGGAGGCGGGGGAGGGGCAGCCGCCCGTACAGTGCGATCGACCGGAAGCGGAGCCGCCACCGCGGGCGTGGGTGCGGCGCCCACGGTGTGGACGCTGCCGTTGGCGACGACGAGCTCGGGCTGCTCCAGCACCACCGGCGCCACCCCCAGCGCCCGGTGCAGCAGCGTGGCGACCAGCGGGATCCGGCTCGACCCGCCGACGAGGAACACCCCGGCGAGCCGGTCGGCGGTGACCCCGCTGGTGAAGAGCGTCGCCGTGGTGAGCGTGACGGTGCGCTCCAGCCACGGCCGGACGAGCGTGTCGAGCTCATCGCGGGTCAGGTGCAGGTCGACGTCGAAGAGCGGCACGCTCAGCCCGGCGCTGCTGCCGCGGGTCAGCTGTTCCTTCACGGCCCGGGCGTCCTCCCACAGCGTCGCCCGGTGCCGCCGGTCGACGGCGGAGCCGGGCGAGGCGAGCCGTTGCCACCGCGCGGGATCGCGGTCCGCGACCTGCCGGCCGACCCAGTCGACGACCGCCGCGTCGAGGTCCACGCCGCCGACGTCGTCGAGGCCGTCGGCCGCCACGACGTCCCATGCATCACCGCCTGGGTCGCCGCCGGTGCGCCGCACGACGCTGATGTCGAACGTGCCGCCGCCGAAGTCGTACACGACCACCGTGCTGCCGACGTCGACGCGGTGGCCGAGCACCGTGGTGAACGAGACGGCGGCCGCGACCGGCTCCGGCACCAGCCGCGGTGCGGGCAGGCCGGCCGCCGCGGCCGCGTCGACGAGGAGCTGCCGCCGCCGCGGCCCCCAACCGGCCGGGTGCGTCAGGACGAGCCCTGACGGTGTCGCGCCGCCGAGGGTACGGGCGGCCTCACCCCCGGCCCGCCGCAGCACCGCGGCGATCGCGTCACGGACGGGCACCTCGGCGCCGCCGAGCAGGAGCGCACCGTCGTCGACGCGGCGCTTCGGGTGCGGCTCGTAGGCCGACGGGTCGAGCCGCGCGCCGCGCTGCGCGTCGCGCCCGACGAGGAGCTCGCCGCCCTCGGCGTGCACCCCGGACGGCAGCAGCGGCGAGGCGTCGAAGAGCAGCAACTCGACGGCGCGGTGCGGGTCGGCCCGGGCGAGGGCGGCGACGGTGTGCGACGTGCCGAAGTCGATGCCGAGCGTCTCCCCGTCAGACATGCACCGAGCCTATCGACCGCCGTTGCTGGACGGCGAGCGTCACACCCGCCGCCGCGCCCAGCGTCGCGGCCCCGCCGTGGACGTCGCCGAGGACGAGCAGCACGAGCGCCGCGACGAGGCTCACCGTCCCCAGCACCCGGACCTGGACCGACGTGCCGAGCACCAGCGCCGCCGCGGCGAGGGACGCGGCGAGGCCGAAGTCGACCAGCGAGCTGCCCGCGCCGACCGGCAGGACGACGAGCCCCCACAGCCCGCCGAGCACCTGCACCGTGCCGGCGAGCACGAGCCACCGCGCCGCGCCCCAGCGGCGTTCGACGAGCGTGCCGAGGACGGCCAGCGCGACCAGGTTGAAGACGGTGCCGGTCCAGCCGCTGTCCTGCACGACGAACGAGCTGACGAGCCGCCACACCTGCCCGTCCGCGATCGCCGTCCGGTCCCGCCGCAGCGCCTCGAACAGCCCCGGCGCCACCGTCAGCTGCAGCCCCGACACGACCGCGACGACCGCCACCGAGACCAGCGTCGCCACCGGCACCTTCGCGGGCCCGGCCGGGCGCGGCAGTCCCGCCCCGGCCCATCCGGCGGTGACGAGCAGCGCGACGTAGAGGACCGCCATCCGGGCACCCCGAATCAGTGGGCGAGCGCGACGACCGTGTGGGCGACGCGTTCCAGCAGGTGTTCGTCGTACGGTAGCCACGGCACCGCCGAGGCGGGGACCCGGTGCCGCACGTCGGTGGCGACCGGGTCGCCGTCGCGGGTGACGCGGGCGGTGGCGAGGTGCACGGCGTAGGGGCCGACGTGGACGTGCCGGTCGCCGAACGACACGCCGTCGACGCCGGCGAGGATCCGGCGCAGCGCCGCGCGGCGCATCCGGTCCGGCTCGCCGAGCGGCCGGTCGGCGAGACGGGTGAGCGCCTGCCAGCGGGCGTCGTCGCGCAGCCGCGGGTCGTCGTCGAGACCGAACGCGGCCACGCTGACGAGCAGGTCCACGCTGCGCAGCGCCTCCGACACGAGCACCGGCGGCGCGTCGGTGAACCGGGCCGGGCACCACTGGCTGCCGTCGCGGTGCTGCAGGTGCAGCGCGCCGGTGAAGCCGAACCCGGACGCTCCGCGGTGCAGCGGGCCGTCGACGGCGAACGCCACCCGCCACCGGCCCAGGTCGCGGCGGAGCAGCCCGGCGCCGTGCTCGCCGCGCCAGCCGTCGCGCACCGCCACGCCGAGCAGCGGCCGGATCGCCACCGCGTACCCGCCGAACATGTCGGTCTCGGTGCCGTCGCTGGCCGGGTAGTGCTCGCGGAACGCCTGCCGGACCGGCTGCGTCAACCGCCGCTCGACGACCGTGTCCCGCCAGGCGGCCCGGTCCGCCGCGCCGGCCCGCGCAGGGTGCCACAGCCGCACCCGCCCGCCCCGCGGCGGCGCGCCGAGGGCCGCCTCCCACCGGCCGGGCGCGGTCTCGGCCTCCCAGATCAGCCGCGCGGCGAGGTCGCCGGGCACGTCGGCGTGCCACCGCTCCCACGGGAAGCTGACGTCGCCGAGGTACCCGCCCTCGAGGGCGTGGGTCATCGTCGTCAGCTGGGCCCGGGTCGGGGCGGCGCCGGCCGGCAGGCGCAGCGCGATCGCGGGCCGCCGGGCGAGGCCCTGCTCCGCGACGGGCACCAGCCGGTCGAGCTTCTTGACGAGACCGGCGTGGCGGGCCGCGGTGCGGGCCGCCCGCAGCGCCGCCACCGACTCCGGCGTCGGCCAGGCCGCCACCGCCTGGGCGAGGGCGTGGCCGGCCGCCTGGGACGGTGCGGTCCTCGCCGAGGTCGGCGCCACCACGGCGCCGGGCAGCAGCCGCTGCAGCACCTCGCCCACCCAAGGCTCGTCCCGCAGCAGCGCCACCTGGCACGCCCGCCAGAGCACGTCGACCTCGAGGGGTGTGAACGCCTTGTCCGCTGCGTACGCGGTCCGTCCACTGTGGATGTCGACGATGCGCGCGCCGGCGGTCTCCAGCGCGGTGCGGGCGAACGGCCCGTACCCGGGGAGGCCGGCGAGCCGGTCGATGATGTCGGGCAGCGCCGCCACCCCGCCCATGTCCCGGTGCCGGTCGGCCTCGGCCACCACCGCCCGTCCCGCCACGTCCAGCGCGAGCACCTCCTCGACCTCGGCGGCCGCGAGCGGGTCGCCGGCCAGGTCCGCCCGAACCCCGGCGCTGACGGCCGCGTGGACGGCGGGCCCGGCCAGGGCGGCCAGCACGAGCCGTCCGAGCCCCCGGGCGTCGCGGGCCAGCACCGCCGCCGGTGCGGCGAGATCGGGCGGGAGCGGGCCGGTGCAGCGCAGCACCGCGGCCACCGCCACGCCGGGGCTGAACCCGCGCTCCGCGATGGTGTGGAACAGGTCGGTGCACGCGGTCGGGGTGAACGCCGGCGAACGCTCCTGGACCGCGAGCCGCACCGCGCCGGCGGCCGTGACCGCCGCCGGTGCCGTCTCCTGTGTCGCCCCTTGTGTTGCCCCTTGTGTTGTCTCCGGGGCCACCTGCCACGCCGCCACGAACAGGGCGCCGAGCTCCTCGTCGCCGACGCGGCTCAGGTCCGGGGGCTCGCCGGTGAACCGCGGGTCGTCCGGGGCGGGCCCCGTCATGGCCTGGAGCAGCTGTTGCGCGTCGGGGCCGAGGGTCACGCCGGTGGAGTGTAGAGGCCGACGAGCCGGGCGACGGCGCCCTGGTCTCCGTCGATGTCCGCGGCGTCGAGGCCGAGGCCCTCGAAGAGGATGTGGGTCCACGCGGTCGAGTCGGCCGTCACGGTCGCGGCCGGGTCCCGGATCTCGCCGGTCCTCACGTGTACGGCGCCGCCCTCGGCCACGGTGTGGAAGACACGGACGGGCGGGTGGGCGCGCCGGGCGTCGTGGAGGCGCAGCACGACGGCCGGCACCTCGCCCGGCGCCTCCGGGGCCATCGTCCGCATCGCGAGGACGACCGCGTCGGGCGTCATGCCGCCGGTCGTGGCCGGGTCGGGGCCGGCGGAATACCAGCGGCCGAGGGCCGCCAGGACGCCCTCGAGGTCGCGGCCCCACGCGGTGGCGACATACGCCCGGGTGCGGGCGAGGTCGGGCAGCACGACGTGGTCGACGATGCCGGCCTGGCACAGCGACCGCAGCCGCTCGGTGAGGACGGCGGGGGTGATGCCGCGGACCGCGTCCTGCAGGTCCCCGAAGCGCTTCGGGCCGAGGACCAGCTCCCGCACGATGATGAGCGTCCACCGGTCGCCGACGAGGTCGAGCGCGTTCGCGGCGCGGCACGCGTCGCCGTGGTCGCCGTAGCCCTGCCTGACCGGCACGCGCGCCTCGCCCCTCCCCGCTCCGGCTCACCCTGGATCGCTCCGGAACACTCTGGCTCATCCCGGCTCACTCTGGTGAACATAGGTTCGACTATGTTTAGGATACTGGACATGACCGCTTCCCATGATGTGACGCCCACCCCGGCGGTCGTGGACCGCGCGACCTGGCTGCGCGAGCGGGAAGGCCTGTTGGCCCGCGAGAAGGCCCACACCCGCGAGGGCGACGCGATCGCCGCGGCGCGCCGCCGCCTGCCGATGACCGAGGTCACGCCGACCTCCCTGGTCGGGGCCGGCGGCCCGACCCCGCTCGCCGACATCTTCGCCGGCCGCGACCAGCTGGTCGTCTACAAGCACATGTGGCACCTGGACAAGCCGTTCGAGGACCAGTGCGAGGGCTGCACCGCGTCCATCTGGGACTTCCACGACGCCGCCTACCTGGAGGAGCGCGGCATCTCGTTCGCCGTCTTCGGCGAGGGCCCGTATTACCAGATGGCCCCGTTCCGGGAGTTCATGGGCTACACCCACCGCTGGTATTCGACCTACGGCATCGACGACCCCGCCTACGCCGGTGGTGGCGTCATCGCCTGCTACCTGCGCCAGGGCGACCGGTTCTTCCTCACGTACGAGACCACCGGCCGCGGCGTCGAGGCCATCATGGGCTCGCACAAGCTGCTCGACATGACCGCCTACGGCCGCCAGGAGGCCTGGGAGTCGTCCCCGGACGGCTGGCCCCAGGAGCCGACGTACACCAGGTGGCGCCGCGACGGCCGGCCCGTGCCCCAGTGGACCAGGCCGTCCGTGACCCCGGTCGGCGACCGGCAGGAGCCGCACTGCCACTGAGCCCGGCCTCCGTGGAGGATGCCGGGTTCCTCCGGCGTGCCTATTGACAAAAAAATCTTGTACGTAAAGACTTGGCTTGTCATGAGAGACGTCGTCTACCTCGACCAGATCGAGCAGGCTGAGGCCCTGCTCAAGCCGCAGCGGATCGACGTGCTGCGGCGGCTCGCCGAGCCCCGGTCCTGCACCGAGGTCGCGGTCGAGCTCGACCAGACCCCGCAGCGGGTCTACTACCACGTGAAGCGCCTGGTGGAGGCCGGCCTGGTCAGTCAGGTCGCCGAGCGCCGGGTGCGCGGGATCCACGAGGGGATCTATCAGGCGGCCGGCCGGTCCTACTGGCTGTCCCCGGGCCTGGTCGGCCGGATCGGGCTGCGCCAGGCCCGCGACCTGCTCAGCCTCGGCCACCTGGTCGACCTGATGGAGGAGGTGCAGGCGGACATCGCCGCGCTCGACCTCACCCGTCCGGACCTGCCGTCGATCGGCGTGTCGGGCGAGATCAAGGTGCGCCCTGAGCAGCGCAAGGCGTTCCTCGAGGAGCTGCAGCAGACGCTGCAGGACCTGTTCACCCGCTACGGCGGCGCCGAAGGCGACGGGTTCCGCCTGGCGGTCGCCTGCTACCCGAAGGAAGACCCCGCGGACCGTGCCTGACCCACGCCTGGTCCCGGCCGCTCAGGCGTTCCTGCCACACCCGGGCACCCGCCGGTGGCCCGGTCACGGCGGCGGTGGCAGGGTGACGGTGACCGTCAGGCCGCCGGTGTCCTGTGGCTCGGCGACGACCGTGCCGCCGTGGGCGCGGACGATCGACCGGACGATGGCGAGGCCCAGGCCGGTGGAGCGGCCGCCCGCCGGGCGGCCGGCGGACAGCCGCTGAAACGGCTCGAACAGGCGGTCGACCTCCGCCGGCGGGATGGCCGGGCCGCTGTTGCGGACCACCACGACCGCCGGGCCGCCGGGGCCGTCGGGGCCGCCGGTCGTCACGTCGACCCAGCCGCCGGGGACGTTGTGCCGGACCGCGTTGTCCACCAGGTTGCGCACCAGCTGGTCGAGCAGGGCCGGGTCGCCGAGCGCGGGCGCCGGGCGCAGGTCGGTGGTGACGGTCAGGTCGGCGGCCACGGCCTCGGGGTCCGCGTCGCCGAGCGCGGTGGCCGCGGCGAGCGCCAGGTCGTGCGGCTCGCGGGTGACGGCACCACTGTCGCTGCGGGCCAGGGCCAGCAGGCCGTCCAGCAGCCGCTCGGCCCGGCCGGTCGCGGTGAGCACGCGGGTCGCCATCGCCTGCCACTGCTCGGGCGTGCTCTGCCGCTTGGCGAGCAGGACCTCCGCGCCCGTCCGGACGATGGCGAGGGGGGTCCGCAGCTCGTGCGAGGCGTCGGCGACGAACCTCCGCTGGCTGTTGAACGACCCCTCCAGCCTGGTCACCATCGCGTCGAAGGTGTCGGCCAGCTCCTTGAGCTCGTCGTCCGGACCGGCCAGCGCGACCCGCTCGTGCAGGTGGTCCTGCGAGATCCGCCGGGTCGTGGTGGTCAGGGTGCGCAGCGGCCGGAGCATGCGGCCGGTGACGATCCACGAGACGCCGACCCCGGCGACGAACGTCAACGCCAGCGCCAGGACCGACATCTCCCCGGTGTGCAGCAGCTCGCGCCGGCGCAGCCGCTCGGTCTCGGCCAGCTCCCGCTTCACCGCCTCGAACTTGTCGGCCCCCTCCGAGCCGTCCGTGGGTGGCTGGATCACGGCCAGTTCGGCCGCGGTCGGGCCGTGCACGTTGGTGTAGAGGCTGTTGTACAGCAGCGCGTAGTTGAGCGCGAGCAGCCCCGCGCAGGTGAGGACCAGCATCACCGCGTACACCAGGGTGAGCCGCAGCCGGATCGAGCGGCGGGGCCGGTGCGTCTTCACAGCCGGTACCCCGCGCCGACGAGCGTCTCGATCAGCGGCGGGTCGCCGAGCTTCTTGCGCAGCCGCGCCACGGTCACCCGGACGGTCGCGGTGAACGGGTCCGCGTGCTCGTCCCACGCCCGCTCGAGGAGATCCTCGGCGCTGACCACGGCGCCGGCGGCGGACATCAGGATCTCCAGCACGGCCAGCTCCTTCGTGGTGAGCGGGATGATGCGCCCGCCGCGGGTCACGACCCGCCGGCCGGTGTCGAACGTGAGGTCGGCGCGTTGCAGCACCCGCGGCGCGTTGTTGGCCCGCCGCGCCAGCGCCCGGATCCGCAGCACCAGCTCGTCGAAGACGAACGGCTTCGGCAGGTAGTCGTCGGCGCCCAGGATCAGGCCGGCGACCCGGTCCGCCGCCTCGCCCGCGGCGGTGAGCATCAGCACCCGCGCGTCGCTGCCGCCCGCGGCGAGCGCCGTGCAGACCTGGTCGCCGTGCAGCAGCGGCAGGTCCCGGTCGAGGACCACCACGTCATACCGGTTGGCGCCGGCCTTGTGCAGCCCGTCCAGCCCGTCGCCGGCCACGTCCACCGCCATGCCGTGGTCGCGCAGCCCGTCGGCGACCTGCTCGGCCAGCAGCGCCTCGTCCTCGATCAGCAGCACCCGCACCGGACCGTCCTTTCCCTGCCATTGTCGGTGGGCGGGGATAACACCAGCGTTACAGACGCTGTGACGCCCGCGTTGCCGGTCCGCTGCTGCACTGGCCGCCATGAGAACGAGACTCCTCGCCCGGGCCGTGCTGCCGCTCCTGCTCGCCGCGTGCGCCGGCGCCTGCTCGAACGCCGGCAGCGACGACGGTGTCGCCACGGTCGACGGCACGTCCAGGCCAAGCGCGACCGCGACCGGCAGCCTGCAGGAGCAGGCGATCGCCTACACGCGGTGCATGCGGGAGCACGGCGTCCCGCTCGGCGACCCGGAGGTCAGCGCGTCGAGCATTCGGATGGGCCCGGTCGACAAGGCCGCCGTCGGCAACGACAAGCTGGTGGCCGCGGAGGCGGCGTGCGCGCCGCTGCTGCCGCAGCTCCCGCCGGCGGAGGCGGCGGCGAAGGTGGAGAAGTCCCGGGAGTTCTCGCGGTGCATGCGGGCGCACGGCTTCCCCGACTTTCCCGACCCGGACGCCGACGGACGGGCGGTCGTGCCGGACGCGATCCGCCAGAGTCCGCGGTACGAGGAGACGAAGCGCCTCTGCGACGACCAGGTCCGCTCGTTCACCCCGTCCCCGGCGGCGTCCCGATGAGCAGGTCGCTGACGGCCGGGTCGCTGCCGCTGCTGTGCGACGACCACGTCCGGTCCTGCACGCCGGGCCCCGCGGTGACCCGGTGAGACGGCGCGGGCAGGCCGCCGCGGTCGCCGGGGTCGTGGGCGCGGCCACGGCGGCGGCCGTCGGGCTCGCCGGGTTCCAGTTCGGCGGCGGCGACACCGGCACCCAGGACGCGTCCGACCTGCCGCCGGCCACCGCGCAGGTGACCCGCACGACGATGCTGGACACCGACGACGAGCCCGGCAGCCTCGGCTACGGTCCCGCCACGGCCCTCGCGGGCCGGATCCCGGGCGTGCTCACCCGGCTGCCGCAGGCCGGCGACGTCATCGACCGCGGCCAGCCGGTGTACCGCGTGGACGACGCGCCGGTCGTGCTGCTGTTCGGGGAGGTCGCCGCGTACCGGACGCTCGCCCCGGGTGTCGTCGGCGCCGACGTCCGGCAGCTGGAGACGAACCTGCGGGCGCTCGGCTATACCGGGTTCACGGTCGACGACAACTACTCGACGACGACGGCCACCGCGGTACGCCGCTGGCAGCAGGCGAACCACCTGCCGCAGACCGGGCAGGTCGAGCTCGGCCGGGTCCTGTTCGCGCCCGGGGCGATCCGCGTCGACACCGTCACCGCCGGCGTCAACGCGTCCACCGGGGGCGGCGACGAGGTGCTGCGGTTCACCGGCACCGGACGGGAGATCACCGTCAAGCTCGACGTGTCCAAGCAGCGCCTGGCCCGCAAGGGCGTCGCCGTCCAGGTCCAGATGCCCGACGGCCGGACGGTGCCCGGCCGGGTCGAGCGGGTGTACACGGTGATCGAGCAGCAGGACGGCCCGCCGCTGACGAAGATCGAGGCGATCGTGTCGCTGGGCGACCCGTCGGCCGCGACCGGCGTCGAGGCGGCCGTGGTCACCGTGACGTTCACCGCCGCCGAGCACAAGGACGTGCTGACCGTGCCGGTCGCGGCGCTCGTCGCGCTCGCCGAGGGCGGCTACGGCCTCGAGGTCGTCGAGGGCTCCGGCACCCGGTACGTGCGGGTGGAGACCGCCCTGTTCGCCAACGGCCGGGTCGAGGTCACCGGCGACGGCCTGCGCGAGGGCATGACCGTGGGGATGCCGCGATGATCGAGCTGACCGGCGTCACCAAGGAGTACCCGGGCGGGGTCCGGGCGCTCGCCGGGATCACGCTGCGCGTCGGCGCCGGCGAGCTGGTCGCCGTGGTCGGCCCGTCCGGCTCCGGGAAGTCGACGATGCTGCACATGCTCGGCACCCTCGACCGGCCCACCTCGGGCACGGTCGCCGTCGACGGGCACGACGTGTCGCGGCTGTCGGACCGGCAGCTGTCGGCGCTGCGGGCGAGCCGGATCGGCTTCGTGTTCCAGCAGTTCCACCTCGCCGCCGCGGTGCCCGCACTCGACAACGTCGCCGACGGGCTGCTCTACGCGGGCGTACGGGTGAAGGAGCGCCGCCGGCGGGCGGAGGCGACGCTGGAGCGGGTCGGACTCGGGCACCGCCTCGACCACGAGCCGCACGAGCTGTCCGGCGGCGAGCGGCAACGGGTCGCGATCGCCCGCGCCGTGGTCGGCGGGCCGGCGCTGCTGCTCGCCGACGAGCCGACCGGCAACCTGGACACCGTGTCCGGGCGGGGCATCCTGGCGCTGCTGCGGGAGCTGCACGCCGGCGGCACCACGGTCGTCGTCATCACCCACGACGCTTCGGTGGCGGCGGCGCTCGACCGGCAGGTCCACATGCGGGACGGCCTGGTCGTCGCCGACTCCGCGACGGCGGCGCGATCGTGACCGCGGCCCAGCTCGCCCCGGCCCGCATGGACGTGCGGGACGTGGTCCGGGTCGGCGCGGCGGGCCTGCGCACCCGGCCCACCCGGGCGCTGCTGTCGGCGCTCGGCATCGCGATCGGCATCGCCGCGATGGTCGCGGTCGTCGGCATCTCCTCCTCGTCCCGGGAACAGCTCGACCGCCAGCTCGCCGCCCTCGGCACCAACCTGCTGACGGTCGCGCCCGGCCGCACCGTCGAGGGCGACGCGGCGAAGCTGCCCGCCGAGGCCGAGGCGATGATCGCGCGGATCGGCCCGGTCACCGGCGTCTCGGCGACCGGGAAGGTCACCGGCGCCAAGGTGTACCGGACGGACCGGATCAACCGGGCGGAGACCAACGGCCTCACCGTCCTCGCCGCGCGGGAGAGCCTGCCGCGGACCGTCGGCGCCACGGTGCGCGGCGGAACCTGGCTCAACGGCCTGACCGGCCGGTACCCGGCGGCGGTGCTGGGCGCGGCGGCCGCGGAGCGGCTCGGCGTCGGGCGGGCCAGCCCCGACGTGGAGATCCTGGTCGGCGGCGAACGGTTCACCGTGATCGGCGTGCTGCGCCCGGTCGCGCTCGCCCCCGAGCTGGACGCGGCGGTGCTCATCGGCTGGGACGTCGCCGCCACCGCGTTCGGCTTCGACGGCCGGGCCAGCACCGTCTACGCGCGGACCCGCGACAGCCAGATCGAGGCGGTCCACGGCGTCCTGGCCGCGACCGCCAACCCGCAGGCGCCCGGCACGGTCGCGGTGTCCAAGCCGTCGGCCGTCCTCGCCGCCCGCCGGGCCGCCGACACGACGCTCAACGGCCTGCTCCTCGGCCTCGGCGCGGTGGCCCTCCTGGTCGGCGGCGTCGGCGTGGCCAACACGATGGTCATCTCCGTCCTGGAGCGCCGTGCCGAGATCGGCCTGCGCCGCTCGCTCGGCGCCACCCGCGGACAGATCCGCCTCCAGTTCCTCGTCGAGTCGCTGCTGCTGTCCACCATGGGCGGCCTCGGCGGGGTGGTGCTCGGCGTCGCCGTCACCGCCGGCTACGCCACCTACCAGGCGTGGCCCTCGGTCGTCCCGGCGTGGGCGACCGCCGGTGCCGTCGCCGCGACGATGCTCGTCGGCGGGGTCGCCGGCCTGTACCCGGCGATCCGCGCCAGCCGGCTGTCACCGACCGAGGCGCTTTCCGCGCCCTGAGCCACAAGTTCGGAGCGGCCGGGCACGGCGGGCCCGGCCGCACGGGTACGGTCACACTCATCGTCAGATCGCTGCGGGGAGGGCACCCGGGTGCGGCACGAGTCGCACTGCCACCTCGACGGCACGGTCGCGGCCCAGGCCGCCGGCAACCTCGAGGACGGTGGCCATGCTGGAGCGGGTTGACTACGACGTACGGCAGCATTCGGTGTACTCGGCCGGGCGGGCGCTGCCGGAAGGGACCGCGGGGCTCTGGTCCGGGGTGTTCGCCAGGTGGGCGGGCGCGGCGAACCCGTTGACGGTGCTGGACCTCGGCTCGGGCACGGGCCGCTTCACCCCGATCCTCGCGGAGACCTTCGGCGGCCCGGTCTACGGCGTCGAGCCGTCCGGGCGGATGCGGGAGCAGGCGGCCCCCCACCCGCGCGTGCAGTACCTGGCGGGCAGCGCGGAAGCGATCCCGCTGCCGGACGACTCCTGCGACGTCGTGCTGCTGTTCCTCGTCTTCCACCACATCGTCGACCGGCCCGGCGCGGCGGCGGAGATCCACCGGGTGCTGCGCCCGGGCGGCCGGGTCCTGGTCCGCAGCGCCTTCGCCGACCGCCTGCCCGACCTGTACTGGCACCGGTTCTTCCCCAGCGCCCGCGACGTCGAGCTGCGCATGTTCCCGACGGTCGCCGAGGTGACCGGCCTCTTCGAGGACGCTGGCCTGACGGTCCTCGGCCTCGACCGGATCCGCGAGACGGTCGCCACCGACCTCGCCGCCTACGCGCGGCGGCTCCGCCTGCGCGCCATCTCCACCTTCGAGCACCTGACCGAGGAGGAGACCCGGCTCGGTTTCGCGGCCCTGGACCGCGCGGTCGCCGCCGGGGACGACCCGGGCCACATCACAATGGACAGCGACCTGCTCGTCCTCGGAGATTCCTGAGGAACCTGTCGGATCGGGCGGGACGTGTTCGTAGATGGGATGAGCGCCGCCGACGAGGGCGGCCCGGACCACGGGAGATGATCCGAGGATGCAGTACCTGGTTTCCGTCCTCTTCGACGACAGCATCGTGCCCAGGGACGACGAGATGGCCGCGATCGACGCGTTCAACGACCGGATGCGGGACGAGGGGCACTGGGTCTTCGCCGGCGGCCTCGCCGCGCCCAGCGCCGCGACGGTCCTCGACAACCGCGACGGCGCGGGCCTGATCACCGACGGCCCGTACGTGGAGACGAAGGAGTACCTCGCCGGCTTCTGGGTCTTCGAGGCGCCCGACCTCGACGTCGCCCTGAAGATCGCCGCCGAGGGTTCGCGGGCCTGCAACCGCCGCGTCGAGGTCCGCCCCTTCGCCCGGCCGTGACCCGCCGGTGGCGATCTTCAGGGCGACGTCGAGGTCGGGCGCCTCGAAGACCCAGAAGCCGGCGAGGTACTCCTT
>NZ_JBEXUD010000039.1:0-116318 GCF_040614215.1 Dactylosporangium sp. NPDC006015 | reverse complement strand
CTGGGGTGTGCGGTGGTTGACAGGTTCATAGAGTTACGGCGGCCATAGCGGAGGGGAAACGCCCGGTCCCATTCCGAACCCGGAAGCTAAGCCCTTCAGCGCCGATGGTACTGCACCCGAGAGAGTGTGGGAGAGTAGGACGCCGCCGGACAAAATTTCGCAGTAGCCCCAGCCATCCGGCTGGGGCTACTCGCATTTCCAGACCAGGAAATAGCGCCAGAAGGCGCTGAAAGCGAAAGCCGGGGTCAGCGCTTCTCGACGGCCGGCCGGATCGTCGACAGGGCCTTCTCCGCGTCCGCCGCCTTGCTGCCGGGAAGCACCACGACGCCGAGCGAGCCGTTGTCCGCCCAGCCGCACACGGCGATCACGCCGTCCTTGTCGTCGATCTCGCCGCACCGGGCCACCCCGCCCAGGTCGCCGGCGTCGACGTCATGAACCCCGCGGATCGCGGTGTCCGCGCCGGCGACGGCCTTGAAGGCACCGTCCAGGGACCGCTCCGGCTTCCAGATGCGGCCGGTCCCGGCCACGAGGATGACCGTGCGGGTCTCGGAGCCGTTCGGCTCCCGGTAGATGGCGCCGAGGCTGTCGTCGAGACTGACCTCGGTCACGATCGCGTCCCGGACGTACTCGGAGGCCTGAGCGGCCTCGTCGGTGGAGAACAGCGTGTAGGAGCCGATCTGCGTCGGTGTGGACACCTTGGTGTCGCTCTGCTGGGTCACCCGCCAGACCGTCGGGCCGTAGACGACCGCGGAGCCCAGCAGGGCCACGCCGGCGAGGGCCCCGCAGACGATGGCCACCTTCTTCACATTGACGGAAGAACGCGGCTCGTCATCAGGCTCATCCGCGTCGGAGATGCCCGGAAGATCGACCATCGGCGCAGCCTAGCAAGGCCCCGCACGCACAGTGGGGCCGGACCGCAGCGGCCCGACCCCACCGGTACATCAGCGGAAAACGCGATCAGCGGGACTCCACCGCCGGGCGGATCTGCAGGAACAGGTCCGAGGCCTCCCCGAGGTCCCGGCCGATGAACACCCCGATGCCGACACTGCCGTGGTCGGCCCAGGCGCACAGGGTCATCGGCAGCTCGTCCTCGGTGCCGCTCGCGCACTTCACCGTGCCGCCCAGGTCGCCGGCCGGGTAGCTGGTCTGCCCGCCGAGGCTGCCGCCGGTGGAGTTGAAGCCCTTGAACGCGTCCTCGATCTCGTCGTCGGGGAAGACGACCGTGGACGTCGCCGCGACGATCACGACCAGCTTCTGCGGGTCGCCGGTGCTGTAGATGCCCGCCGCGACCTCGTCCACGTCGCCGACGTCGTTGCGCAGATCACGCTCCATCTGGTCGACGATCGTCTGCATCTCGTCGGAGGTTTCCTTCTTCAGCCCGCCCGGCAGCGTCTCCGGCGCCGTCACCGTGGTGCCGGACGCGTCGATGATCGGGTACAGGAACACGCCGCAGCCGACCGCGCAGATCAGGAACAGCGCGCCCAGGATCCCGAGTGTGATCTTCAGCCCCTTGCCCCGGCGCGGCGGCGGGGGCGGCGGGAAGGCCGGGCCCTGCCCCGGGAACGGCGCCGCGGGCTGGAACGGCGGTGCAGACGGCTGGAACGGCGGTGCCGACGCCTGGTACGGGTCCTGGTACGCCGGCTGCTGGTACGGCTGCTGAGGCTGCGCATACGACTGCGGCGGGCCGTACGGGCCGGGCTGCTGGGGGTAGGACCCGCCGCTCGGAGCCTGTTGCGTGCCGAACTCCGGCGCCAGGTCGTACGACTGGGGCTGGAACGGCTGCGAGTGGGGCTCGTCGTCGGACGGGCGGGGCGGGTAAGTCACCGTCGATCAGTCTCCTGAGTGAGGGGGCAATGGCGAGCGTAGACCCCACGCGCGAAGTTCTAGACTCGCTGTTGTGACGGAGACTCAACGGACGCCCGGCAGCGCCGAGCCGACCGCCCCCACTGCCTCGGTGCTCTCGGCCCAGTATGCGCCCGGCGAGGTGGAGCAGCGGCGGTATGAGCGATGGGTGGCCGACGGTCTGTTCAAGGCCGACACGGCCAGCGACAAGCCACCGTTCACGATCGTGCTGCCCCCACCCAACGTGACGGGCTCGCTGCACATCGGTCACGCCCTCGACCACACGGTCCAGGACGCGATCATCCGCCGGAAGCGGATGCAGGGCTTCGAGGCGCTGTGGCTGCCCGGCATGGACCACGCCGGCATCGCCACGCAGAACGTCGTGGAGCGGCAGCTCGCCACGTCCGGGCAGTCCCGGCACGACCTGGGCCGCGAGGCGTTCGTGGAGAAGGTCTGGCAGTGGAAGGCCGAGTCCGGCGGCAAGATCCTCGGCCAGATGACCCGCCTCGGCGACTCCGTGGACTGGAGCCGCGAGCGGTTCACCATGGACGAGGGGCTGTCCCGCGCCGTCCTCACCATCTTCAAGCGGCTCTTCGACGACGGCCTCATCTACCGGGCCGAGCGCATCATCAACTGGTGCCCCCGGTGCCTGACCGCGCTGTCCGACATCGAGGTCGAGCACTCCGACGACGACGGTGAGCTGGTCTCGATCCGTTACGGCGAGGGTGCCGACGCGATCGTCGTGGCCACCACGCGGGCCGAGACGATGCTCGGTGACACCGCGGTGGCCGTGCACCCCGACGACGAGCGCTACAAGCACCTCGTCGGCACCGAGGTCGAGCTGCCGCTCACCGGCCGCCGGATCCCGATCGTCGCCGACGCGCACGTCGACCCGGCGTTCGGCACCGGCGCGGTCAAGGTGACCCCCGCGCACGACCCCAACGACTTCGAGATCGGCCAGCGGCACGACCTGCCGAGCCTCACCATCATGGACGAGCACGGCGTCATCACCGTCCACGGCCCGTTCCTCGGCCTGGACCGCTTCGAGGCGCGGCCCGCCGTCGTCGCCGCGCTGCGCGCCGAGGGGCGCATCGTCGCGGAGAAGCGGCCGTATGTCCACGCCGTCGGCCACTGCCAGCGGTGCGGCACCACCGTGGAGCCGCGCCTGTCGCTGCAGTGGTTCGTGCGCACCGAGCCCCTGGCGCGGGCCGCCGGCGACGCCGTCCGCGACGGCCGGGTCCGGGTGGAGCCGCCGGAGCTCACCAAGCGCTACTTCGGCTGGGTCGACAACATGCACGACTGGTGCATCTCCCGGCAGCTGTGGTGGGGTCACCGCATCCCGGTGTGGTACGGGCCACAGGGCGAGGTCGTGTGCGTCGGCCCCGACGAGCAGGTGCCGGAGGGCGAGGGCTGGACGCAGGACCAGGACGTCCTCGACACGTGGTTCTCCTCGGCGCTGTGGCCGTTCTCCACGCTCGGCTGGCCCGACGAGACCCCCGACCTGGCGAAGTTCTACCCGACCAGCGTCCTGGTGACCGGCTACGACATCCTGTTCTTCTGGGTCGCCCGGATGATGATGTTCGGCCTGTACGCGATGGACGGCCGCCAGCCGTTCGACGTCGTCATGCTGCACGGCATGGTCCGCGACCAGCACGGCAAGAAGATGTCGAAGTCGTTCGGCAACGTCGTCGACCCGCTCGACTGGATCGACCGGTTCGGCGCCGACGCGACCCGCTTCACCCTCGCCCGCGGCGCCAACCCCGGCGCCGACGTGCCGGTCAGCGAGGAGTGGGTGCAGGGCGCCCGCAACTTCTGCAACAAGCTGTGGAATGCCACCCGGTTCGGCCTGTCCAACGGCGCGACCGTCGAGGGTGACCTGCCCACCGAGGACCTGTCGACCGTCGACCGGTGGATCCTGTCCCGGCTCCAGCACGTCATCGCCGAGGTCGACGAGCAGTTCGAGGCGTTCGAGCTGGCGAAGGTGTGCGACACGCTCTACCACTTCGCGTGGGACGACGTCTGCGACTGGTACCTGGAGCTGTCGAAGGGCGCGATGACGCCGCAGCGGCAGCGGGTGCTGGGCCACGTGCTCGACCAGCTGCTGCGGCTGCTGCACCCGATCACGCCGTTCGTGACCGAGGAGCTGTGGACGACGCTGACCGGCGCGCCGACGCTGGTGCGGGCCGCCTGGCCGGTCGCCGACCAGGCGCTGGTGGACGACGCCGCCGAGCGGGAGGTCGCCGACCTGCAGCGGGTCGTCACCGAGGTCCGCCGGTTCCGCGCCGACCAGGGCGTCAAGCCGGCCCAGCGGGTCGTCGCCCGGCTCGAAGGCCTCGACGCCGCCGGCCTGTCCGCGCACGAGGGCCTCATCCGGTCCCTGGCGCGGCTCGAGGCGCCCGGCGCGGAGTTCGCGGCCACCGCGAAGCTCAGCGTCGGCGTCGGGGTCACCGTCGAGCTCGACACCCGCGGCACGATCGACGTCGCCGCGGAGCGGGCCCGGCTCGGCAAGGACAAGGCCGCCGCGGAGAAGGAAGCCGCGCAGTGCCGGGCCAAGCTGGAGAACCCGGCGTTCACCGACAAGGCACCCGACGCGGTCGTGGAGAAGATCCGCCAGCGGCTCGCCGCCGCCGAGACCGACCTGGCCCGGATCAACGGGCAGCTGGACGCGCTGTGAGCTGGCAACGGAGCGGGCAACGGCGTGCGGCGGAGGCGCTGGCATGAGCCGGTTCAACGAGGTCGAGCAGGAGCTCAACGGCCGGGGCTTCACCAGGATGGTGTTCGACCTCGGCCGGATCGAGGCCCTGCTCGACTCGCTGGGCAGCCCGCAGCGGGCGTACCCGGCGATCCACCTGACGGGCACCAACGGCAAGACCTCGACGGCCCGGATGATCGACTCGCTGCTGCGCGCGCACGGCCTGCGGACGGGGCGTTACACCAGCCCCCACCTGCAGACGATCCGTGAGCGCATCAGCATCGAGGGCGAGCCGATCACGGAGGAGCGGTTCGTCGAGGTGTACGAGGAGGTCCAGCCCCTCGCCGAGTACCTGGACGCGCGCAGCGACGCGCCGCTGACGTACTTCGACATGACCACGGCGATGGCGTTCGCCGCGTTCGCCGACGCGCCCGTCGACGTCGCCGTCGTCGAGGTCGGCCTCGGCGGCGCCGACGACTCCACCAACGTGCTGCAGGCGCAGACGACCGTGATCACCCCGATCGGCCTCGACCACACCGAGTGGCTCGGCGACACCATCGAGGACATCGCGCTCGCCAAGGCCGGCATCGTGCACAAGGGGTCGACCCTGATCTGCGCGGCACAGCCGGACGAGGCGATGCGCCCGATCCTGGAGCGCTGCGCCGAGGTCGGCGCGACCATCGCCCGGGAGGGCCGCGAGTTCGGCGTCGTCCGGCGCGACCTCGCCGTCGGCGGGCAGGTCCTCACCCTGCAGGGCCTGTCCGGCACGTACGAGGGCGTCTTCCTGCCGCTGCACGGCGAGCACCAGGCGCAGAACGCCGCGATCGCCCTGGCGGCCGTCGAGTCGTTCCTCGGCGCCGGCAACGAGCGGGCGCTGAGCGCCGACGCCGTCCGCGAGGGGTTCGGCGGCGCCACCTCGCCGGGCCGGCTCGAACGGGTCCGCAAGTCACCGCCGATCCTCGTCGACGCCGCGCACAACCCGGTCGGCATGCAGGCCACCGTCCGCGCGCTCAACGAGGAGTTCGCGTTCAGCGGCCTCGTCGCCGTCGTCGCGGCCCTCGCCGACAAGGACGTCGAAGGCATGCTGGAGCTGCTCGAGCCGATCACCGAGAGCATCGTCTGCACCCGCAACAGCTCGCCCCGGGCCATGTCGGCCGCGCAGCTCGGCGCGATCGCCGAGGAGCTGTACGGGCCCGAACGGGTCCACGTCGTGCCCGACTTCGCCGACGCGATCGACGCGGCCGTCACGCTCGCCGAGTCCGACAACGCGATCCCCGGCTCGATCGGCATCCTCGTCACCGGCTCGGTCGTCACCGTCGCCGACGCCCGCGGGCTGCTGAAGCGATGAGCACCACCGGCCTGAAGAACCCCGGCGGCGCCGTCCGCGGCGTCGGCGCGTCCGCGCTCGTCGTGTTCGGCCTGGTCCTGCTGCTCGCGCTGCTGCCCCTGGCGAAGCTCGGCCAGTCGGCCGGCGCGCTGTGGCTCTGCGGCGGGCTCGCCGTGCTCAGCTTCGCCCTCTGCGGGCTGCTGCGGCACGGATGGGCGTGGCACGCGGCGCTGGTCGTGCCGGTCGCGCTGCTCGCCGGCGGCGTCCTGCACTGGTCCCTGCTCGCCCTCGGCATCGTCTTCGGCCTGACGTGGGCTTACGTGTTGTACGTGCGGCGAGCCGTCTACGCGAACAAACCCTGACGCATGCGGGCGAGCCGGCTGCTCTCGACGCTGCTGCTGTTGCAGACCAGGGGCCGGCTCACCGCGCAGCAGATCGCCGACGAGCTCGAGGTCTCGATCCGCACCGTCTACCGCGACATCGAGGCGCTCTCCGCGTCAGGGGTTCCCGTGTACGCGGACCGCGGGCCCGCCGGCGGCTACCAGCTCGTCGACGGCTACCGCACGACGCTGACGGGGCTGACCACCGACGAGGCGGCCGCGCTCTTCCTCGCCGGCAGCGGCGCCACCGCCGGGCACCTGGGCCTCGGGCCGACGCTCGACGCGGCGCAGCTGAAGCTCCTCGCGGCGATGCCCCTGGAGCAGCGCACCATGGCGGCGCGCATCCAGGAGCGCGTCCACGTTGACGCGCCCGGCTGGTTCCGCGACCCGGAGGCGCCGCCGCATCTCGACGCCGTCGCCGGCGCGGTGTGGGACCAGCGGCGGCTGCGGGTGTCGTACCGCAAGTGGGACGGCACCCAGGTCGAACGGAGCCTGGAGCCGCTCGGCCTGGTGCTGAAGGGCACGGCCTGGTACGTCGTCGCCCGCGGACGGGAGCGCGTCAACGCCTACCGGATCTCCCGCGTCGACGCCGTCGACGTGCTGCCGGAGCGGTTCGAGCGGCCCGAGGGCTTCGACCTGCGCGACTACTGGACCGGCTGGTCGGATCGGCTGCAGCGCACCCTGTACCGCGGGGGCGACGCCACCGTCCGCGTCGGGCCCCGCGCGGTGAGCATGTGGTGGATGCTGGGCCCGGTCGCCGAACGGGCCCTGCGCGAGACCGCCGGCCCGCCCGACGCCGACGGCTGGGTGGAGATCGTCCTGCCGATCGAGACCTTCGAGCACGTGCGGGTCGACCTGGGCCGCTTCGGCCCCGACGTCGAGGTGCTCGCCCCGGCGGAGCTGCGCGAGCTGATGCGCCGCACCGCCGAGGAGACCCTCCGCCGCTACTCCGGCTAGCGCCGCAGCTCCCACCTGGTCAGCGCGATCGCGTGGCCGTCGGGGTCGCGGAACGTCGCCGAGCACAGCTCCAGCTGCTCGCCCTGCGGCACGACCCGCGGCCGGTGGACGAAGTCGACGCCCTGTTCGCGGAGCCGCTCGTACGCCTCGTACACGTCGGGGACCTCGAGGTTGAGGTGCACGACCCGGCGGTCGACCGGCGGCATGTCCGCGACCCGGCGCAGCACGACCCTGGCGTCGCCGGTGGCGAGGACCGCGGCGGTGTCGCCGCTGTCGAGCTCGGTGAGGCCGAGGGTGTCGCGGTAGAACCGCCGGGACCGCTCCAGGTCCGACACGATCAGCGTGATGCTCACCCCGTTGACGCCGTCGAGGGGGTTGGGCTGCTGCCGCTGCTCGGTCGCCAGGAACTGCCCGACCGCGCCCTCGGACGGCGGCTGCTCCTCCAGCTGGTCCTCAGGCGAGTCGCCGACGTAGTGCTCCGTGGCGTAAGGGTTCGGGGCGACCGGCTCCTCGTCATCGTCGTCGCCGCTCCCGCCGGGCAGCGCCGTGCCGGGCGTCGGCCACGCGGGCGCGGCGCCGAACACGCCGGTGCCGGGCGGGGTGGCGTCGCGCGAGTGGCCGTTGCTCGACCACGCCGACGTCGTGCGCCCGCCGGCGTCGCCTGTACCCCACGGGCGGACGGTGGCGTTGCCGTTGCTCGCCGGGTCGCCGGCGGCGGCCTCGTTCGCCGACCGCAGCGGCGTCGGCGGCCCGGCCGGCGACGGCCCGAGGACCGGCGACGGCCCGACGACCGGTGCCGGCCCCACGACGGGGGCCGACTCGTCAGTGCCGCCCACGGGCGCGGGGTCGGCGGGGTTGCTGTCCGCCGGGGCCGAGTCCGAGGGAGTGGTGTCGGTGGGAGCGGTGTCGGCGGGTGCAGGGTCGGCGGGCGGCTCGGCGTCGTGGACCTGGATGTGCTCCAGGTGCGGGAGCCGGGTCGGCAGCTGCTCGGTCTCGCGGTCGGGCCACCAGGTGATCCCCGGCGGAAGGGCGGCGGCGCCCGTGGGCTCGTCGGCGGGCTGCTCGACACCCCCCTCGACGGCGGTTTCGACGTCCTGCACTGCGGGCGTCAGCTCCGGAGCCTGTTCCGAGGCCTGCTCAGAAGGCTGGTCGGCGGCGACGGGCTCGGGCAGGTCCGAGGACGGCAGGTCCGGCGGTGGCGAGAGGGTGGAACCCGCCTCCGGGATCGTGTACGATGGTGCGGCCTCCGTGACCGCGGCCGGGGTCTCCTCCGGGGTGGGCGTGACCGCCGGCTCCACGGTCCTCGCCGGTGCGCGGTCGTGGGTGCCGGGGCGGGGACGCGGGCTCGGTCGGCGCCGGGCGCCGCCCCGCACCGGGTTGGACGGCAGGCGCACCACCATCGGCGGGGTGTCCTCGGTCACGACACCCGCGTGCGCGGCCTGGGCGTCGGCGGCGGGATCCGCGATCCCGGCCCCGCTGACGGGCGCGGCGGTGACGGTCCCGACCCCGGCGTGCTCCCCGGCCAGCGCGTGCTCCCCGGTCGCCGCCTGCCCGCCGGTTGCCGCCTGCCCGCCGGCCGATGCCGGTGAGGCGGCCGCCGTGGGCGAGCCGGTTGCCGTGGGCGAAGCGCTCGCGGTGGGCGAGCCGGTGGCCTGCGAGCCCGTCTTGGTGAAGGCGACCGCCGCCGGTGCCGCGAATCCCGACGTGCCGGCGGGGTCGCCGGTGCCGGTGCCGCTGGGCGCGGGGGAGGTCGGCCGCTGGGCGGGCCGGGTCTGGCCGGTGCGGTCACCGCGCCCCGACAGCCGGACCGGCTCGATGACCGGCGCCGCGATCGGGGGGAGGTCGGTGAGCGTGGGCCGGTTGTCCGGCGGGAGGTCTTCGGCGGGCCGCTCGAAGGGCGTGACCGAGCCACCGCCTGGCCCCCTGACTGAGCTCCCGACTGGGCCACCGGCCGGACCACCCACAGCGCCGCCGGCGGCGACCCTGGCGCGTTCGCGCTCGCGCTCGTAGTCGTCGGTGGGGGAGTCGACGACGTCGAACTCGTCGCCGTCGACGGAGTAGCGCGGGCCGCCGCCGCCGCCGGAGGGGCGCCGCTCCGACGCCTGGGCGTCCTGGTGCGACTGGACCTTGTCCCAGACGACGGCGAGCTTGCGCGGGTTGCCCTTGAGGACCTGGACCGGCAGGGTCGCGCCGGCGTCGGGCCACTTGTCCAGCGGGATGGCCGGGTCGACGGTGGAGACGGTGACGCCGTTGATGCCCGTCGCCCTGACGACGAGCTTGAGCCGCCCGCGGGCGGTGCGTCCGTCGGTCGTCGGGCGGGGCGAGATATCGGCGACCCTCGCTGTGCCGTAGACGTATTGCCGCACCTTGTTGCGCGAGTTGAGGACAAGGATCAGCACCGGACCGGCCGCGGCCAGGATGATGCCCAACGCGACCACCAACGCGTTGGTCATCCCCAGTCCGCAGAATGCCAGGAAACTACCGACCACGACGAGCAGTGCGATCACGAGTTTCCTGGTGCCGGTGTCCTGCGCACGATTGCTGGACGGCAAAGTCGACCTCCCCAGACGACTGACATCAGGCTATGCCTGATCATCGCCGGAACGGAAGTCTTCGGCACCCGGGCGGGTCGGGTTCAGTGACGCTGGGTAGGCTCGGGGGCGAACCGGACCCATCTTGGAGGCACGTCGTGGCCGAGCGTTCGCTCGTTTTGATCAAGCCTGATGCCGTGCGCCGTGGACTCGTCGGCGAGATCATCGGGCGCCTGGAGCGCAAGGGCCTCGCCATCGACGCGATGCGGCTGCGCACCATGGATCGGACCCTCGCCGACCAGCACTACGCCGAGCACGTGGAGCGCGATTTCTACCCGCCGCTGCGTGACTTCATGACCAGTGGCGACCTCGTCGCGCTGGTCGTCTCGGGCGACGAGGCGATCGCCGTCATCCGCACCCTGATCGGTTCGACCGACGGCAGGAAGGCCGCGCCGGGCAGCATCCGCGGCGATTTCTCGCTGTCCAACCGGGAGAATCTCGTGCACGCGTCCGACTCGGTGGACAGCGCGAAGCGTGAGATCGCCCTGTGGTTCCCGGAGCTCGCGGAATAAAAATCACCCTGAATGGGCGAGACCTGAATGGCGAGGAGGGCGGGTGCTGGGACACCCGCCCTCCTCACTGTGTTGGGGAAGAAAGCCTTAGGGCAGCGTCGCCAGGTGCGGCTTGACGGTCTTGGCGAAGTTGTTGCCGTTCGTGACGTCCCAGTTGATCGACCAGGTCATCGCGCCCCGGATGCCGGGGTAGGTGTGCGGCGGCTTGAACGTGCCGCAGTTGGTGCCGGACGCCAGGCACGACAGCGCCTGGTTGACCAGCGCCGGGGCGACCACGCCACCGCCGGCGGCGCCGGGGCCGGCCGGCAGGCCGAGGGCGACCTGGTCGGGGCGCAGCCCGTTCTCCAGCTGGATGCAGGCGAGCGCGGTCATGAAGTTGACGGTGCCCTGCGAGTACGCGGCCATCTGGTCGCAGCCGAGCATCGCGCCGGAGTTGTAGTACTGGGTGTAGACCACCGTGAGGATGTCCTTGATGGACAGTGCCAGCGCGAAGTAGCCGGCGCCGGTGGACTGCATGTCGATCGTCTGCGGCGCCATCGTGATGATGAGGTTCGCGCCGGCCTTGGCCCGCAGCGAGCGCAGCGCCTGCGCCATGTAGGTCGGGTTGAGCCCGTTCTCCAGGTCGATGTCGATGCCGTCGAAGCCGTACTGCTGCATCAGCGCCCACGCGCTGTTGGCGAAGTTCGTCGCGGCGGTCGCGTCGCCGACGCTGACCCGTCCGGCCTCGCCGCCGACGGAGAGGATGACCTTCTTGCCGCGGGCATGCAGGGTGGCGATGTCGGACTTGAACTCCGCGTCGGTGTAGCCGCCGAGCGCCGAGGCGAGCTGCGGGTCGACCGCGAAGGTCAGCTGGCCCGGCTGCGAGCCGGTCTCGGCGAACGCGACGTCGATCAGGTCGTACTCGCTGGGGACGTCACGCAGCTTCAGCTTCGCCGCGCTGTTGACGAAGTCCTGCCAGTAGCCGGTCAGGAAGTGCTTCGGCAGCGGGCTGGGCGGCGTCGAGGTCGACGGTGACGGCGAGGTCGACGGGGACTTCGAGACCGACGGCGACACCGACGGCGAGGGCGAGGTCGACCGCGACGGGGACGCGGACGGGGTGGTCGGCTCGAGCGTCGTCGGCGGGGTGCCGCCGGGGCCGTTCAGCGAGAAGTCGTCCGCGGTGTAGGCGGGCTGCCCGTACCAACCGTTGACGTAGACGACCGCCGTCTTCTGCGTCGCGGCGGTGGTGAACGACACCGAGAGCTGCGAGTAGGCGCCGCCGGTGCCGGGCGTCCAGGTGCTGGCGTCGACGCCGCCGGTGACGCCGATGAACACGTAGGAGCCGTTGACGTAGCCGGAGAAGGTGTACTTCGTGTTCGGCTGCACGGACACCGTCTGCTGGCACCGGGCGGTGGTGCCGCCGGGCGTGCCGGTGAGCTTGTAGCTGCCGGACCGGGCGCCGCCGGAGGTGACCGCGGCCGACGGCTCGCAGCTCCAGCTGTTGGCGTTGCCGGTCTCGAAGCCTGGGTTGGTGAGCAGCTCGGCGGCCGAGGCGGGCAGCGCGATCACGACCCCGGCGAGGGTCAGCGCGGCCGCTCCGGTGCCCGCGAGCAGGGCGATAGTGCGTGGACGCATCGTGGCTCCAGGTGGGGGTGACGTCGATGGGCGTCGACGTTTGGTGTCACGAAACTCCAGCGGGGAATTAATGTCAAGGTTTCTTTACTATTCTTTATGGCAGCCGGGGAAACCTGGATGCGCGACGCGGTACCCTGGATGCACAGGCGTCGACCCGGCCATCACCGGCGAGCCTCCGGAAGAACGGGCCGCCGGTCATCGGCGGCCTCAGTAGAACCGGACGGGCACCGGTCCGTTACAGCCGGCCAACGAGCGGCCACCGTCAGGTGGCAAGCGGGGTGGTACCGCGGACCTGTGAAGGTTCGTCCCCGCGTGGAGTCGAGACAGCTGACGTCACGCGAGGAGTGCGACCGCCGATGGCCTATCCGATGCACAATGCCGCGCAGGGTGTGCCGGCCAGCCCCGACCTGCCCGAGGTCGAGCGGGGCGTCCTGGACTACTGGGCCGCCGACAAGACCTTCGAGGCCTCCGTCGAGCAGCGTGACGCGGGCGTCGACGGCGCCAACGAGTTCGTGTTCTACGACGGCCCTCCGTTCGCCAACGGCCTGCCGCACTACGGCCACCTGCTGACCGGCTACGCGAAGGACGTCGTCCCGCGGTACAAGTCGATGCGCGGCTTCCGGGTCGAGCGCCGCTTCGGGTGGGACTGCCACGGCCTGCCGGCCGAGGTCGAGGCGGAGAAGCAGCTCGGCATCAGCACGAAGGCGGAGATCCTCCAGCTCGGCGTCGACAAGTTCAACGCCGCCACCCGGGAGTCCGTGCTGCGTTACACGGCCGAGTGGGAGCGGTACGTGACGCGCCAGGCGCGCTGGGTCGACTTCACCAACGACTACAAGACGCTCGACCTGGACTACATGGAAAGCGTCATGTGGGCCTTCAAGACCCTGCACGACAAGGGTCTCGTCTACGAGGGGTTCCGGGTCCTCGCGTACTGCTGGCGCTGCGAGACCCCGCTGTCCAACACCGAGCTGCGCATGGACGACGACGTCTACCGCGACCGGCAGGACCCGGCGCTGACCGTGGCCTTCCAGCTGGAGAGCGGCGAGAAGATCCTCGCCTGGACGACGACCCCGTGGACGCTGCCGTCCAACCTGGCCCTGGCCGTCGGCCCGGACATCGACTACGCGGTGTTCGAGGAGGACGGGCAGCGGTTCATCCTGGCATCGTCCCGCGTCGCCGCCTACGAGAAGGAACTCGCGAGCGCGGTCCAGGTCGAAACCGTCAAGGGTGCCACCCTGGTCGGTCGCCGGTACACGCCGCTGTTCGACTTCCTCGCCGACACCCCCAACGCGTTCCAGGTGATCGGCGCGGACTTCGTCACCACCGAGGACGGCACCGGCGTCGTGCACATGGCGCCCGCCTTCGGCGAGGACGACCAGGCGGCCTGCGCGTCCGTCGGCATCCCCACCGTCGTCACCGTCGACGAGCACACCCGCTTCACCTCGGTCGTCCCCGCGTACCAGGGGCTGCAGGTCTTCGAGGCCAACAAGCCGGTCATCCGCGACCTGAAGGCCGCGGGCGTCGTCGTGCGCCACGACTCCTACACGCACTCCTACCCGCACTGCTGGCGCTGCGACACGCCGCTGGTCTACAAGGCGGTCTCGTCGTGGTTCGTGGCCGTGTCCACGTTCCGCGACCGGATGGTGGAGCTCAACCAGCAGATCACCTGGACGCCGGAGCACATCAAGGAGGGCTCGTTCGGCAAGTGGCTGGCCAACGCCCGCGACTGGTCGATCAGCCGCAACCGGTTCTGGGGCTCGCCGATCCCGGTGTGGAAGTCCGACGACCCGCAGTACCCGCGCGTCGACGTGTACGGCTCGCTCGACGAGCTCGAGCGCGACTTCGGCGTGCGCCCCGGCGACCTGCACCGGCCCGAGATCGACAACCTGACCCGGCCCAACCCGGACGACCCGACCGGGCAGTCCGTCATGCGCCGCGTGCCGGAGGTCCTCGACTGCTGGTTCGAGTCGGGCTCGATGCCGTTCGCGCAGGTCCACTACCCGTTCGAGAACCGGGACTGGTTCGAGCACCACTACCCGGGCGACTTCATCGTCGAGTACATCGGCCAGACCCGCGGCTGGTTCTACACCATGCACGTGCTGGCCACCGCGCTCTTCGACCGCCCGGCGTTCAACAACTGCGTCAGCCACGGCATCCTCCTCGGCGAGGACGGCCGCAAGATGTCCAAGAGCCTGCGCAACTACCCCGACGTCTACCGGGTGTTCGACGAGTACGGCTCCGACGCGATGCGGTGGTTCCTCGTGGCGTCGCCGGTGCTGCGCGGCGGTGACATGCCGGTCACCGAGGTCGGCATCCGCGACGCGGTCCGGCAGGTGCTCCTGCCGCTGTGGAACGTCTGGTACTTCTTCTCGCTGTACGCCAACGCGGACGGCTACACCGCCCGGCGGCGCGCCGACAGCGCGCACCTGCTCGACCGGTACGTGCTGGCCAAGACCGGCGAGCTGGTCGCGACCGTGACCGCGCAGCTGGACGCCTACGACCTGTCCGGCGCCTGCGGGACGGTCCGGTCCTACCTCGACGCGCTGACCAACTGGTACGTGCGCCGCTCCCGCGACCGGTTCTGGTCCGGCGACCACGACGCGTTCGACACGCTCTACACCGTGCTGTCGACGCTGACGCAGGTCGTCGCGCCGCTCGCGCCGCTGACCGCGGAGGAGATCTTCCGCGGCCTGACCGGCGAGCGGTCGGTGCACCTGACCGACTGGCCGTCGGCGGCGGAGTTCCCCGCCGACCACGCGCTGGTCGCGGACATGGACGCGGTGCGGGACGTCTGCTCGGCGGCGCTCTCCCTGCGCAAGGCCCGCGGGCTGCGGGTACGGCTGCCGCTGCAGACCCTGACGGTGGCCACGCCGCGGGCGGAGGCGCTGCGACCCTTCGCCGCGCTCGTCGCCGACGAGGTCAACGTGAAGGAGGTCGTCTTCACCGGCGACGTCGCCGCGCACTGCACGCCGGTGCTGACGCTGGTGCCGCGGGTGCTCGGCCCACGCCTCGGCAAGGACGTCCAGCAGGTGATCAAGGCGGTCAAGGCCGGCGACTGGCAGCACGCCGGCGACGAGGTCGTGGCCGGCGGCGTGACCCTGCAGGACGGCGAGTACGACCTGAAGCTCGTCGCGGCGGACCCGACCCAGTCGGCGCCGCTGCCCGGCGGCGAGGGCGTGGTCGTGCTCGACAGCACGGTCACCCCGGAGCTGGCGGCCGAGGGGCTCGCCCGCGACCTGGTCAGGGTCGTGCAGCAGGCCCGGCGGGACGCGGACCTGAACGTCTCGGACCGCGTCACGGTCCTCGTGCAGGGCGACGGGCTGGACGCGGTGCTCGCCGCGCACGGCGCGTTCGTGGCCGGCGAGGTCCTCGCCGACACGGTGTCGCTGGGGGCGGTGCCCCAGGGCTTCGCCGGAGAGGTCGGCGACGGTCAGGCCGTCGTCGTCAAGGTGACGAAGGCCTAGGCGCCCGCCGGTCGAACTCGCCCTCGGGCATCACGACCACCATCGTGAGGACCGCCTCCACGTCTGCCGCGTTGCGGTAGGTGTGGGGGCGGTCGGCCCGGAAGTCGATCGTCTCGCCGGTCCGCACGGTGTACTGCGAGCCGTCGACCGTCACCACGAGCGAGCCCTCCCGCAGGTGGATCAGCTCCCGCGTGCCGGAGGAGTGGTCGCCGGAGTCGTGCGTCTCGCCGGGCGGCATCCGCCACTCCCAGACCTCGACGAACGCCGGGTCGTTCACGCCGCGCAGCAGCCTGCCGGTCCCGCCGGCGCCGCCCCGCCACAGCACGGGCGGCTCGTCCGCGCCGACGATCCGCACCACCGGCTCCGGCTCCGACTCCAGCAGCCGGCCGATGCTCACCCCGAACGACTCCGCGATCCTGCACAGCGTGCCGATGCTCGGGTTGGTCTTCGCGCCCTCGATCTGCACCAGCATGCCCTTGCTGACGCCGGACCGGCTGGCCAGCTCGTCGAGGGACCAGCGCCGGCCCTGCCGCAGCGCCTTCACGTGCCTGGCGATCGCCGCCTGGGCGACCTGCGCCACATCGTCGGTCAAAATATTTTCCTTCACAGTCAATATCGTGATACGACTGCGGCATGTTCGCCATCGCCGATGAGGTGCTCGACCTGTGCCGGTCCGTGGGCCATGAGGCTACCGTCCTCGCGGTGCTCGCCGACGGACTCCGCAACGGTCCCAGCGACGGCGCCGTGCTGCACCAGGCGATCAAGGACGCCGGTGGTCCCGGCCTGCCGCTCGACGCTCCGTTGCAGGCATGGCGCGACGTCTACCGGGCCTTCGGGGCGAAGCCGCAGCGCACCCCGTGCTCGGCGGAGGCGCTGCGCAAGCGGGCCGCCCGCGGGGACGTGCCCGTGATCGACCGGATCGTCGACGCGTACAACGCCGTCAGCATCCGCTTCGCCGTGCCGATCGGCGGCGAGGACCGCGCCGCGCTCGCCGGCACCGAGCGGCTCGTGCTCGCCGCCGGCGACGAGCCGTTCGACACGGTGAAGGAGGGCGCGCCGGTCGTGGAGACGCCGGAGCCCGGCGAGGTGATCTGGCGCGACGACCTCGGGGTGACCTGCCGGCGGTGGAACTGGCGCCAGGGCCGCCGCACCGCCGTCACCGCCGCCACCACCTCGGCCGTCTTCCTCCTGGAAGGCCTCGACACCGACCTTACGCCGGCCGCGGAGATGCTCGCCGACCTGCTCGACGCAGACACGATCACCGTACGGAGGCTCGCGTGATCGGGATCGTGCTCGCCGCGCTGTCGGGGCTGGTGTGGGGCGTCGGCGACTTCGCGGGCGGCAAGGCCAGCCAGCGCGTCGACTCGAAGACCGTGGTCGTGCTGTCGAAGGCCGCCAGCATCCCACTGCTGCTGCTCTTCCTGGTGCTCATGCCCGCCGCGCCGCACGCCGGCGCCCTCGGCTGGGGCGCCGCCGCCGGCGCGCTCGGCATGGTCGGGATGATGGTGTTCTACCGGGCGATGGCCGGTGGCGCCATGACGATCGTCGCTCCCGTCAGCGCCGTCACCACCGCCCTGCTGCCCGTCGCCGCCGGCCTGCTCTCCGGCGAGCGCCCCGGTGCGCTCGCCCTGACCGGCGCCGGCTGCGCGATCGTTGCCATCGCGCTCGTCAGCCTGGCGCCCGGCGGCGACAGCGACGGCGACGGTGCCGGCAGGATCTCCGCCCGGCTCCTCGGCATGGCACTCGGCGCCGGCGTCGCGTTCGGTCTGTTCTTCATCTGCCTGTCCGCCGCGAGCGACGCCGCCGGCGGTGCCGCCGGGATGTGGCCGGTCCTCGGCGCGCAGGTCACCGCCGTCGTGCTCGGCGCGCCGCTGCTGCTGCGCGGCCGGGGCGCGGCACGTCCGTCCGGGACGCCGCTGCGCTGGCTGCTCGCCGCCGGGATGCTCGACATGAGCGCCAACGCCCTCTATGTCCTGGCCGTCCAGCGCGGGGACCTGAGCATCATCGCGCCGGTCGCGTCGCTGTACCCGGTGAGCACCGTCCTGCTCGCGATGCTCGTCGACCGCGAGCGGCTGCGCCCAGTGCAGCTCGCCGGGCTCGGGCTGGCCGCGACCGCGCTGGTGCTCGTCGCCTCATGAGCGGGCCGGAGCGGAGGGCTGCGAATCGGCATTGCAGGTTTTGCTCAGGCCGACGCCGGAGCGGAGCGGAGGTGGCGGCATGAGCCGCGGGTGGTGTTGCCCACGGTGTGAGCTCAGCGGCTGACCTGACGACCCGCGCCGTCTACAGTGGGCGGCATCGTCTGTTGAGCCTGGTGGAGGGCATTTGTCCGCGCTGTATGCGGTCGGCAAGTTCGCGATCTCTCCAGTGTCCCGCCTGCTGTGGCGGCCCAAGGTCAGCGGACTGGACAACGTGCCGGCCACCGGCCCGGCCATCCTCGCCAGCAACCACCAGTCCGTCATCGACTCGGTGCTGATGGGCGCGCTCATGCCGCGCAACGTCTACTTCCTCGCCAAGGACGAGTACTTCATCGCCCCCGGGGTCAAGGGCACCGTCATGCGCAACGTCATGTACGGGCTGAACCAGATCCCCGTCGACCGCTCCGGCGGCCGGGCCAGCCTGATGGCCCTCGACGCCGCGCTGCCCGTCCTGCGCGACGGCCACGTCCTCGGCATCTTCCCCGAGGGCACCCGCTCACCCGACGGCCGCCTGTACCGCGGCCGCCCGGGCGTGGCGAAGCTCGCCCTCGACGCGCCCGCCCCGATCATCCCGATCGGCCTGCTCAACACCGAGAAGATCCAGCCGATCGGCGCCTCCGTGCCGCGCATCGGCCCGACGGTCGAGGTCCGCGTCGGCGAGCCGCTCGACCTGAGCCAGTGGCAGGGCGGCGAGATCGACAGCCGTGGCCTGCGCGAGCTGACCCTCAAGCTCATGAACGCGATCCAGCAGCTCACCGGCCAGGAGTACGTCACCCGGTACGCCCCGAAGCGCCCCGACCAGATCGCCGCCGCGAACGGCGCGGCAGAGAAGGACTGAGTCAGCCGCGGCGGACGATGGAGCCGCGGATGTTGTGGGTCAGGGTGCCGGCCTGCTCGACGGACTTGCCGGGGAAGACGGCCAGGGCGATGACGCCGTGGTCGGCCCAGCCGCAGACGGTCGCCGAGCGGCCGTCGAACCGGGCCGCGGCGCAGCGCTGCTCGCCGCCGAAGGGGCCGGGGTCGATGTCGCGCACCGCGCCGACCTGCATCGCGGCCGGGAGCTTGCGGATCGAGGCCTCCAGGTCGCGGGTGGGGTCGGTGATGAAGCGGGTGGCGCCCGCGACGAGGACCCGCAGCTGCTTGTTCGAGGCGTCGGTGTACGTGACCGTGAAGCCGGACTCGTCGAGGTGGTCGGAGGTCAGGGCCTTCTGCAGGTCCGTGGCCGCCTTCTTGGCGTTCGCGTCGCTGGAACGGGTGAGCCCCGGCACCGTCGCGTCCACCTGTACCGAGGCCGGGTACTGCACCCAGTAGGGCCGGGCCCAGGCGTACGAGCCGCCGCAGCAGCCCGCGCACAGGGCGAAGAGCAGCAGCATCACCCACGGCCAGCGCCGCTTGCGCCGCCGGTAGGCCGGGGGCGGCGGACCGTAGCCGGGCGGCGGGCGGTAACCGGGCGGGGGACGGTACCCGGGCGGCGGCGGACCGTACTGCGGCACCGGCACGTACCGGATCTCCGGCGGCGGCGGTGAAGGATCAGCGGGCAGGGGGACCGTCCGCGGCGCGGCGGGCAGATCGAGGGTGTCCTCCCACTGCCGTCGCCGGCGTGACCCGCCCGGAGGCACCGACGCCGAGCCCACCCACGTCGGCGTGGCCGGCTGGCGGTCGGTCGGCGATTCATCCGGATGTGTCACACCCTGAAGGCTAGCGACCCCATGCACGGCCCGCCGTTCAGCGGCGGCAGGTTTGACGGACACCTCGCGCGGATACGGTTGCGGTGTGCTGGGTCTACCGGAACGCGTGACCGCCTGCCTGTTCGACCTCGACGGGGTGCTCACCCCGACCGCGATCATCCACAACAAGGCATGGACCAGGACGTTCGACGACTTCCTCGCCGGACGCGACGGCCAGCGGCCGTTCGACCCGGTCGCCGACTACAACGACCACGTCGACGGCAAGCCGCGCGAGGCCGGCGTCCGCGACTTCCTCGCCTCCCGCGGCATCACGCTGCCCGAAGGCACCCCCGACGACCCTCCGGACGCCCAGACCGTCTACGGGCTCGGCAACCGCAAGAACGAGCTGCTGCTCACCCTCATCAAGGAGGGGCTCGAGCCGTACCCGGGCAGCGTGCGCTACCTGAAGGCGGCCGCCGCGGAAGGGCTGCGCCGGGCGGTGGTCAGCTCCAGCGCCAACACGCTGCAGGTGATCACGTCGACCGGCCTCGACGCCTACCTGGAGGCCAGGGTCGACGGCGTCACGGTCCGCGAGCAGGGGCTGCGCGGCAAGCCCGCCCCGGACACGTTCCTGGCGGCGGCGCGGGACCTCGGCGTCGCGCCGGAGCACGCCGCCGTGTTCGAGGACGCGCTCTCGGGGGTCGCGGCGGGGAAGGCCGGCGGGTTCGGCTACGTCGTCGGGATCGACCGGATCGGCGGCGGGCACGCCGACGACCTGCGGGCCGCCGGCGCCGACATCGTCGTGCCGGACCTCGACGCGCTTCTGGAAAGTCAGGACCAGCCGGAAGGGCGGGAGCGCTGATGGCGACATTCCCGGTCGAGCCTTGGGCGGTCCGCGAGACCGAGCTCGACCTCGACGACCTGGGGCAGACCGAGTCGCTGTTCGCGCTGTCCAACGGGCACGTCGGGCTGCGCGGCAACCTCGACGAGGGCGAGCCGTTCGGGCTGCCCGGCACGTACCTCAACTCCTTCTACGAGGAGCGCCCGCTGCCCTACGCGGAGGCGGGTTACGGCTTCCCGGAAGAGGGCCAGTCGATCCTGAACGTCACCAACGGCAAGGTGTTCCGCCTGCTGGTCGACGACGAGCCGTTCGACGTGCGGTACGGCAACCTCCTGAGCCACGAGCGGGTGCTCGACCTGCGGGCCGGCACGCTGCGGCGCGACGTCGACTGGATGTCGCCGGCCCAGCAGCGGGTCAAGGTCAGCACCACCCGCCTGGTGTCGCTGGAGCAGCGGTCGATCGCCGCGTTCCTGTACGAGGTCGAGCCCGTCGACGGCCCGGCGCGGGTGATCGTGCAGTCGGAGCTGGTCGCCAACGAGGACATCCCGCAGACGAGCAAGGATCCGCGGGTCGCCGCGGCGCTCGGTCATGCCCTCGAGCCCGAGGAGCACACGGCCAGCGGGCTCAACGGCCAGCTGCTGCACCGCACGAAGGCGAGCTGGCTGCGGCTCGGCGCGGAGATGGACCACGAGGTCGACGCGCCGGTGCCGGTCCGCTCGCACACCGAGGCCAGAGAGGACTGGGCGCGCACCACGTTCGCGTGCGAGCTGCAGCCCGGCCAGCGGCTGCGGATCGTCAAGTACCTCGCGTACGGTTGGTCCAGCCAGCGGTCCCGGCAGGCGATCCGCGACCAGGTGCACGGCGCGATCGCCGGCGCCCGGCTCGGCGGCTGGGACGGCCTCGTAGCGGCGCAGCGGCGGTTCCTCGACGGCTTCTGGGCGCAGGCCGACGTCGAGGTCGAGGGCGACGCGGAGATCCAGCAGGCCGTGCGGTTCGCCCTGTTCCACCTGATGCAGGCCGGCGCGCGGGCCGAGGCCAGGCCGATCGCGGCGAAGGGCCTGACCGGCCGCGGCTACGACGGGCACGTGTTCTGGGACACGGAGGGCTTCGTGCTGCCGGTGCTGACCTACACGCACCCGCGGGCGGCCCGCGACGGGCTGCGCTGGCGGCACGACACGCTGCAGCTGGCCCGCGACCGCGCCGCGCAGCTGGGCCTGTCCGGGGCGGCCTTCCCGTGGCGGACGATCCGCGGGCAGGAGTGCTCCGCGTACTGGCCCGCCGGCACCGCCGGGTTCCACGTCAACGCCGCCATCGCGGCCGCCGCGGTCCGCTACGTCCAGGCGACCGGCGACACCGCCTTCGAGGCCGACTTCGGCCTGGAGCTGCTGGTCGAGACGGCCCGGCTGTGGCGCTCCCTGGGCCACCACGACCGGCACGGCGTCTTCCACATCGACGGGGTGACCGGCCCCGACGAGTACAGCGCGATCGCCGACGACAACATCTACACCAATCTCATGGCCCAGCAGAACCTCGTCGCCGCGGCCGGCGCCGCCGAACGCCACCCGGACGAGGCGCGGGCGATCGGCGTCGACGACGAGGAGATCGCGTCGTGGCGCGACGCGGCCGCCAGGATCCACCTGCCCTACAGCAACGAGCTGCGGGTCCACGAGCAGTCCGCCGGCTTCACCCGGCACCAGGAGTGGGACTTCGAGCACACGCCTGACGACCACTACCCGCTGCTGCTGCACTACCCGTACTTCGACCTGTACCGCCGGCAGGTCGTCAAGCAGGCGGACCTGGTCCTGGCCATGCACTGGCGGGGCGACGCCTTCACCGCGGAGGAGAAGGCCCGCAACTTCGCCTACTACGACGAGCGCACGGTCCGCGACTCCTCGCTGTCGGCCTGCACGCAGGCGGTGATGGCCGCCGAGGTCGGGCACACCGAGCTGGCCTACGACTACCTCGGCGAGGCGGCCTTCGTCGACCTGTACAACCTGCAGCACAACTCCGGTGACGGACTGCACATGGCCTCGCTCGCCGGGACGTGGCTGGCGCTCGTCGCAGGCTTCGGCGGGATGCGGGACCACGGCGGGGAGCTGTCGTTCATGCCGCGGCTGCCGGACCGCCTGGACCGGCTGTCGTTCGCGATCACCTGCCACGGCGCCATCCTGCGGGTCACCGTCGACCACGAGGAGGCGACGTACCAGCTGGACTCCGGGGAGATGACACTGCGCCACCACGGCGAGCAGTTCACCGTCACGGCGGACAAACCGGTCACGCTGCAGGTCCCGCCGCCGCGGCCGGCCACGCCGGCGCCCAAGCCGCCCGCCAGGCGGGAGCCGAGGCGGCGGCACCGGAACTCCTGAGGCTGCGGCCGGGGGCGTTCTGAGGCTGCGGGTACCCTGGTAGCTCGTGAGCGTCGCAAGCGTCTTCCCGCAACTCGAGCGTCTCCTGCCCAGGATCAGCAAGCCGATCCAATATGTGGGAGGTGAGCTCGGTGCGGTCGTCAAGGACTGGGACTCCGCCACCGTGCGGTGGGCCCTGTCCTACCCGGACGCCTATGAGGTCGGCCTGCCCAACCAGGGCGTCCAGATCCTCTACGAGGTGCTCAACGAGCAGCCGGACGTGCTCGCCGAGCGCACCTATGCGGTGTGGCCCGACCTGGAGGCGCTCATGCGCGCCGAAGGTGTGCCGCAGTTCACCGTGGAGGCGCACCGCCCGGTGACCGCGTTCGACGTGTTCGGCATCTCGTTCGCCACCGAGCTCGGCTACACCAACATGCTCACCATGCTGGACCTGGCCGGCATCCCCCTCGACTCGCGCGAGCGCGACGACCGGCACCCGGTGGTCGTCGCCGGCGGGCACGCCGCGTTCAACCCCGAGCCGATCGCCGACTTCATCGACGCCGCCGTGCTCGGCGACGGCGAGGAGGCGGTCCTGGAGATCACCGCCATCGTGCGGCAGTGGAAGGCCGACGGCTCGCCCGGCGGCCGCGACGAGCTGCTGCTGCGCCTGGCGCGGACCGAGTCGGTCTACGTGCCGCGCTTCTACGACGTCGACTACCTGCCCGACGGGCGCATCCAGCGGGTCGTGCCCAACCGCGCCGACGTGCCCTTCCGGGTGCACAAGCGCACCACGATGGACCTGGACGCGTGGCCCTACCCCAAGCGCCCGCTGGTGCCCCTCGCGGAGACGGTGCACGAGCGCTACGCCGTCGAGATCTTCCGCGGGTGCACGCGGGGCTGCCGCTTCTGCCAGGCCGGGATGATCACCCGCCCGGTGCGCGAGCGCTCGATCACGACCGTCGGGCAGATGGTCAAGGAGGGGCTCGAGTTCTCCGGCTTCCACGAGGTCGGCCTGCTCTCGCTCTCCTCCGCCGACCACTCCGAGATCGGCGACATGTGCTCCGGCCTCGCCCAGCAGTACGAGGGGACCAACGTCTCCCTGTCGCTGCCCTCGACCCGGGTCGACGCGTTCAACGTGACGCTCGCCCAAGAGCTGGCCCGCAACGGCCGGCGCACCGGCCTGACCTTCGCGCCCGAGGGTGGCTCGGAGCGGATCCGCAAGGTGATCAACAAGATGGTCACCGAGGAGGACCTGATCCGGACCGTCGTCACGGCGTACAGCAACGGCTGGCGGCAGGTGAAGCTGTACTTCATGTGCGGGCTGCCGACCGAGACCGACGACGACGTGCTGCAGATCGCCAAGCTGGCGCACGACGTCATCCGGGCCGGCCGGGAGGCCACCGGCTCCCGGGACATCCGCTGCACGGTGTCGATCGGCGGGTTCGTCCCCAAGCCGCACACGCCGTTCCAGTGGGCGCGCATGGAGCCGCCGGAGGTCATCGACCACCGGCTCCGGGCGCTGAAGACCGCGATCAACGCCGACCGCAACCTCGGCAAGGCGATCGGCTACCGGTACCACGACGGTCAGCCCTCCCTGATCGAGGGCCTGCTCAGCCGGGGTGACCGGCGGGTCGGCGCGGTCATCCGGCGGGTCTGGGAGTCCGGCGGCCGCTTCGACGGCTGGTCCGAGCACTTCTCCTACCAGCGCTGGGTCGACGCCGCCGCGGCGGTGCTGCCCGAGCGCGGCGTGGACCTGGACTGGTACACCACCCGCGAGCGCGACCAGCACGAGGTCCTGCCGTGGGACCACCTCGACTCCGGCCTGGACAAGGACTGGCTCTGGCAGGACTGGCAGGACTCGCTCACCGGGTTCGAGCAGGACGACTGCCGGTGGACGCCGTGCTTCGACTGCGGAGTGTGCCCGAGCCAGGACACCGAGATCCAGATCGGCCCCACGGGCAAGAAGCTGTTGCCGCTGACCCCGGTCGGCGCGGGACTGCGGATGCCTGAGGCGGTGCACCGTCATGGCTAAGCGACAGCCTGAGGGCGGCCAGGACCCCGTCGTGCAGCGGATCCGGCTGCGGTACTCGAAGCGGGGCCCGATGCGCTTCACCTCGCACCGCGACTTCGCCCGGGCGTTCGAGCGGGCGCTGCTGCGCGCCAACGTGCCGATCGCGTACTCGCAGGGCTTCACCCCGCACCCGAAGGTCTCCTACGCCTCCGCCGCTCCGACCGGCGTGGCCAGCGAGGCCGAATACCTGGAGATCGGCCTGCGGGCCGTCGTGGACCCGGGCGACCTGCGGGCCGCCCTCGACGCGGCCCTCTCGCCCGGCCTCGACGTGATCGAGGCCGTCCAGTCGCCGCTCAACGGCGGCGGCAGCCTGGCCGACCGCATCGACGCGTCGGCCTGGCACCTCGAGCTGCCCGGCGTCACGCCGGCCGAGGCCGAGGCGGCGGTCCAGGCCTTCCTGGGCGCCACCGAGGTGCTCGTGGAGCGGCTCACCAAGCAGGGCAAGCGGGTCTTCGACACGCGTGCCGCGGTTGTCCGGCTCGCCGTACTTTCCGTCCCTTCGACCCCCGGTGACGTACCTTCCGAGGTCGCCGAGGCACCGTGTGCGATACTCGACCTTGTCGTGCGGCAGGGAACCCCGACCGTGCGACCCGATGATGTGCTGTCCGGTCTGCGTGTAGTAGCCGACCTGGAGCCTCCGGTCCCGCCTCGTGCGACCCGACTGGCTCAGGGAGTGCTGACCGCGCAGGGAGAGCTTGTCGATCCGCTCGCCGCGGATCGGCCGGCGGTCGTCGTCGGGGCTTCGTCACTGGAGTAGTCGGCGAGGTTGGCAGACTTTCGGCGGATCGTCCGTGTGAGCGGATACCTCCGCCGGCACAACATATATGCGGTGCCCCCGTGTGGCTGCGTTGCTACGCGCCCGGGAGCGCCAGAACTGGAGAACGTCCGCATGTTCGACAACGAGTCGGCAAGCGGCGAGGCAACCGGCGACGCGCCGGTTGCAGACGCCGCTACCACCGAAGAGACCACTCCCGTCCGCCGCACGCGGCGCCGGACCACCAAGGCGGCCGCCACCCCCGCCGCTGAGCCAGACGCGGCCGCTGCCGAGGCGACTCCGGAGGTGACCCCGGAAGCGGCACCGGAAGCGGCACCGGCGGAGGAGGCCGCGCCGGTCCGCCGGACGCGCCGCAGAGCGGCGAAGGCGACAGCGAGCGCCGAATCGGACGATTTGGGCGAGTCTGGACAGCAGGCGCTGCCGCTGGACGCCGGCACCCCGGCCGCCGCCGCTGCGGACAGCCCAGCGGCCGCCGGCGACCAGGCCCCTGAGGCTGGTGAGCCGGCCGTCGCCGCGCCGGTCAAGCGCACCCGCCGCCGGGCGGTCAAGGCCGCGCCGGTGGAGGAGCCCGAGCCGCTGCCGGTGCCCGAGGCCGTCACCCCCGAGGTCGCCGAGGCACCGGTCGCCGAGGCTCCGGAGGAGACCGCTCCGGCCGAGACCGAGGACGAGGAGGCGGTCGAGGAGACCGCCGCCGAGGAGGTCGTCGCGCCGGTCGAGGAGCCGCCCGCCCGCCGGGGGCGCCGGGCCGCGCCGATCCAGGTGCTGTTCATGCCGCCGAGCGAGGAGGTGGAGCCGGTCCGCCCGGCCGCCCCGGCGTTCGGTGCCGCGTCCGGCGCCACGTCCGGCATCGACCCGTTCGCCGCGCCGGCCGTCGCCGCCGTCGACTACGAGGACCTGGGCGAGGAGGCTCCCGAGGAGCCCGTCGGCCGCAGCCGCCGGCGCCGGGGCCGCCGCGGCGCCGAGGAGGCGCCCGCCGCCGTCGAGGCTCCGGTGGAGACCGACGAGGTCGACGCCGAGGTCGACGAGGATGAGGACGAGGACGAGTTCGAGCCCGGCACCCGCCGCCGGCGGCGGCGCGGCCGCCGTGGCCGTGGCCGTGGCCGTGGCACGCTCGGCGACGACGTGGACGAGGTCGAGGGCGAGGCCGAGACCGACGCCGAGGGCGAGGAGGAGGCGGCCGCCGACGAGGACGCCGAGGCGTCCGACGAGGGCGACGAGGACGGCGAGGGCATGACCCGCCGCCGGCGCCGCCGCCGGCGCAAGGGCTCCGCCGACACCGAGCCCGCCGACGACCCGCACGTGGTCGTGAAGATCCGCGAGCCCCGCCCGGCCGCCCGCGAGCGCGAGCGCGACGAGGTGCAGGGGATCTCCGGCTCGACCCGCCTGGAGGCGAAGCGCCAGCGTCGCCGCGACGGCCGCGAGCAGCGCCGGACCCGCCCGCCGATCCTGTCGGAGTCGGAGTTCCTGGCCCGCCGCGAGGCGGTCGACCGCACGATGGTCATCCGGCAGAAGAACGACCGCACGCAGATCGCGGTCCTGGAGGACAAGGTGCTCGTCGAGCACTACGTCACCCGGGCCTCGTCCAGCTCGATGGTGGGCAACGTCTACCTCGGCCGCGTGCAGAACGTGCTGCCCAGCATGGAGGCGGCGTTCGTCGACATCGGCCGGGGCCGCAACGCGGTGCTGTACGCCGGCGAGGTCAACTGGGACGCGACCGGCCTTGAGGGCCGCACCCGCTCGATCGAGCAGGCCCTCAAGTCGGGTGACTCGGTGCTGGTCCAGGTGACCAAGGACCCGATCGGCACCAAGGGCGCCCGGCTGACCAGCCACATCGCGCTGTCCGGCCGGCACCTCGTCTACGTGCCGCACGGCAACGCGTCCGGCATCAGCCGCAAGCTGTCGGACATCGAGCGCAAGCGCCTCCGCGACGTGCTGAAGAACCTGGTGCCCGACGGCGCCGGGGTCATCGTGCGCACCGCGGCCGAGGGCGCCAGCGAGGACGACCTGGCCCGCGACGTGAAGCGGCTACAGGCGCAGTGGGAGGCCATCCAGGAGAAGTCCGGCAGCAGCAGCGCGCCGGCCCTGCTCTACGAGGAGCCCGAGCTGGTCGTGCGGGTCGTCCGTGACCTGTTCAACGAGGACTTCGGCGAGCTGGTCATCCAGGGCAACGACGCCTACGAGTCGGTCGAGCCGTACCTGTCGCACGTGTCGCCGGACCTGGTCGACCGGGTCAAGCGGTACACCGGCGTCAACGACGTCTTCGCGGACCTCCGCATCGACGAGCAGCTGATCAAGGCCCTCGACCGGCGGGTGTTCCTGCCCTCCGGCGGCAGCCTCGTCATCGACCGCACCGAGGCGATGACCGTCATCGACGTCAACACCGGCAAGTACACGGGCGCCGGCGGCAACCTCGAGGAGACGGTCACCCGCAACAACCTCGAGGCGGCCGAGGAGATCGTCCACCAGCTGCGGCTGCGGGACCTCGGCGGCATCATCGTCATCGACTTCATCGACATGGTCCTGGAGTCCAACCGCGACCTGGTGCTGCGCCGGCTGACCGAGTGCCTGGGCCGGGACCGGACCAAGCACCAGGTCACCGAGATCACCTCGCTCGGCCTGGTGCAGATGACCCGCAAGCGGGTCGGTCAGGGCCTGCTCGAGGCGTTCAGCGAGACCTGCGAGGTGTGCAAGGGCCGCGGCCTGATCATCCACACCGAGCCGATCCCCGAGAAGCGCGGTGGCGGCGGCAGCGCCGGCAGCAACGGTCACGGTGCGACGAAGGTGGCCGCGGCGACCGTCACCAGCGGCGTGGAAGAGGCCGACGTCCAGCCGGCCCGCACCGGTCGCCGGCGTGGCCGCCGGGGCGGCGCCGCGGTCGCGGAGGTGGCCGAGGTCGCCGAGTCCGTCGAGGAAGAGACCGACTCGGTGGACGTGCCGCACACGGTGGAGGACGTCGAGGAGGAGGCGGAGTTCACGCCGATCGCCTCCGAGGACGACCCGGACAACATCGACGACGACGAGGACGAGTCGGCCGGCAACGGTGCCCGCCGCCGGACCCGCCGGGGTGGTCTGCGCAGGCGGACCCGCCCCTGATTTGGGGGGTACGCCACCGATGGCGTACCCTTCTCAAGGCGCACTTTCGTGCGTCGGGTCTTTGCGTGCTTTGTATGGGTCACGCGGATGACCAACCGCCAGTAGCTACGACAGGAGTCCGCGTCCGATGTACGCGATCGTCAAGACCGGCGGCAAGCAGTACAAGGTCGCCGAGGGCGATGTGATCGAGGTCGAGAAGCTCGCGGGCCAGCCTGGCGACTCCCTGTCGCTCGCGGCGGTGCTGCTTGTCGACGGCGAAGATCTCATCACCGACGCGGCGAAGCTTGCCAGCGCTGCGGTGACCGCTGAGGTCGTCGCGCACACCAAGGGTCCGAAGATCCGGATCCACAAGTTCAAGAACAAGACCGGCTACCACAAGCGCCAGGGTCACCGCCAGCCGCTGACCCAGGTGAAGGTCACCGGCATCTCCACCGGGAAGTAGGGGCAGCGCGATGGCACATAAAAAAGGTGCGTCCAGCTCGCGGAACGGGCGCGACTCCGCTGCCCAGCGGCTCGGCGTGAAGCGTTTCGGCGGTCAGCTGGTCAACGCCGGCGAGATCATCATCCGGCAGCGCGGCACCAAGTTCCACCCGGGTGACCTGGTGGGCCGCGGTGGCGACGACACGCTGTTCGCGCTCGCCGCGGGCCACGTGCTCTTCGGCACCAAGCGGGGCCGCAAGACGGTCAGCATCACCCCAGCCGCAGGCTGAAGTTTCTTTCCGGACGGCGGGCCGGGGGCATATTCGCTCCCGGCCCGCCGTTCTTGTGTTCGTGAGGTCCTCGGGGTGCGGCAGTGCCGTGCCGCCGGCGATCTGTGAGGTTGAGGGGATCGGGTCGTGACCACGTTCGTTGACCGCGTCGTGCTGCACGTGAGGGCGGGCGACGGTGGCCATGGCTGCGTGTCCATCCACCGCGAGAAGTTCAAGCCGTTCGGCGGCCCCGACGGCGGTGACGGTGGCCACGGCGGCAGCGTCAAGCTCGTCGTCGACCCGGCCGTGCACACGCTGCTCGACTTCCACTTCCACCCGCACCAGAAGGGTGGCAACGGCGCCGGCGGCGCGGGCAACGACCGCGACGGCGCCAACGGGCAGACGCTCGTGCTGCGGGTGCCCGACGGCACCGTCGTGCACAGCATGGACGGCGAGGTCATCGCCGACCTGATCGGCGAGGGCACCGAGTTCGAGCTGGCCCGCGGCGGGCGGGGCGGCCGCGGCAACGCGGCCCTCGCCAACACCCGCCGCAAGGCGCCCGGCTTCGCGGAGCTCGGCGAGCCCGGCGAAGAGATCGACGTCGTCCTGGAGCTCAAGAGCGTCGCCGACATCGGCCTGGTCGGCTTCCCGTCGGCCGGAAAGTCGTCGCTGATCTCGGTCATCTCCGCGGCCCGGCCCAAGATCGCCGACTACCCGTTCACCACCCTGGTGCCCAACCTGGGCGTCGTGCAGGCCGGCGACAACACGTTCACCGTCGCCGACGTGCCCGGCCTGATCCCCGGCGCCGCCACCGGCAAGGGCCTCGGCATGCAGTTCCTGCGGCACATCGAGCGCACCGCGGTGCTGGTCCACGTGGTCGACACCGCCGCCCTGGAGACCGAGCGCGACCCGGTGTCCGACATCGACGCGATCGAGGCTGAGCTGGCGGCGTATGGCGGCCTGGAGGACCGGCCGCGGATCGTCGCGCTGAACAAGATCGACGTGCCGGACGGGCGCGACCTCGCCGACATCATGCGCGCCGACCTGGAGGAGCGCGGCTACGCCGTGTATGCGGTGAGCGCCGTCACCCACGAGGGGCTCAAGGAGCTCATCTTCGCGATGTCGGAGCTGGTCGGGCAGCAGCGCAAGCTGGCCCCGCCGCCGGAGCGCACCCGCATCGTCATCCGTCCCGCCGCCGTCGACGACAGCGGCTTCACCATCGTCCAGGACGACGAGGGCGTCTTCGTGGTCCGGGGCGGCGCGCCCGAGCGCTGGGTCCGGCAGACCAACTTCGACAACGACGAGGCCGTCGGCTACCTCGCCGACCGGCTCGCCCGCCTCGGCGTCGAGGACGCGCTCAAGAAGGCCGGCGCGGAGCCCGGGTCGCCGGTCCGCATCGGCGCCCGCGAGTTCGACTGGCAGCCCAACACGTACACCGCCGACGACTTCGTGCCGGGCAACCGGGGCACCGACTACCGCCTGGAGGAGCCCAACAAGCGGGTCCGCGCCGCGGAGCGCAAGGCGATGCGGGGTGCCCGCCGCCAGCCGTACGAGACGCTGGAGCTCGCCCCCTCGGACGAGGACGACCAGGACGACTTCTGACCCGCCGATCCGTTTGTACGAATCTGCGGGTTACGTCCGTCTACTGTCCGCTCAGCCTCTGCTACGAAAAACCGGCAATGGCCGCCGAGGCCATCGCGCGGGGGCTCGCGTGAGGCTAATGTTCGGTCGGTGGGCATCCTCGAGCGGCTGACCCGACCTGCGCGATCGCCACGTGAGCGCTTCGCCGACCAGGTGCTGGCAGAGTTGCGCAGGCTCGGTGTCCGGGACGCCGAGTTCCGCCCGACCCAGTTCGCGATCGTGTGCGAGTGCGGTCAGGACGCGTACAGCTGGCTCTTCCTGGCCAAGGCATTCAGCCAGTACCAACGCAGACCCGGCGACCGGAAGCGCTTCGTGCGGGACTTCGTGGCCAGCAGCCTCGCGCCGCCGGCCCAGCCTTCGACGTTCGAAGAGGCGCTGCCGCGGCTGCGCCTCGCCCTGCGGCACGCCGCCCGTGGCACCCGCACGCTGCGCCGGCCCGCGCTGCCGCACCTCGACGAGGTCGTGCTCGTCGAGGACATCCCGGTCGACCTGGACAGCCCGGCCCGCTGGGGGGTCAGCGCCGAGCAGATCTTCGCGGCCGCGCACGAGCACACCCTCGCCCGCGCCGAACTGCCGGCCAGCGCCGCGCTCTTCGGCCCGTCGGTGCTGCACGTGCCCGACCACTCCGGCGACCACCTGGTCTCCTGGGTGCTCCTGGAGGGCTGGCTGGCCGACCTGGACGAGCAGGTCGGCGGGCGGGCCGTCGCGTTCCTGCCGAGCACGCTGATGCTGCTGGTCTGCGCCGACGAGCCGCGCCTGGTGGAGCAGCTGTTCGACCTGGCCGCCGACGAGTACGCGCGCACGCCGGTGCCGCTGTCGCCCATGGCGTACACCACCGACGACGACGGACGGGTCGTGCCCTTCGACCCGTCGCCGGGCCACCCGGCGTTCCACGCCGCGGCGAAGGCCCGCCGCCGCCTGGCCACCGACGTGGCCGAGCACCAGCGGCGGACCCTCGCCGACCCGCGCCTGTCCGACTGCACCCTGACCGCCCGGCCCGACGGCTCCACGTTCACCACCGCCGTCTGGGCGGTCGGCACGCCGACGCTGCTGCCGGTCGTCGACTTCGTCGGGGTGGCGCTGCCGGGGGAGCGGGTGTTCTACGTGCCGTGGGCGCTGATGATCGAGGCCGACCTGCTGATCGAGGAGATCGACTTCCGGCCGGCGCGCTTCACCGCGGTCGACCGGCCGTCACCGGCGTCGCTGGGCTACCTGCGGGAGCGCGCCGTCCACCTGTGAGGCCGATCGCCGCCTTGGCGCGGCGCACGGTCGCGTCGGCGGTCTGGGCGGCCTGCTCGGCGCCCTTGGCGAGGACGGCCTCGATCTCCTCGTCGGTCAGCTCCTGGTAGCGGCGCTGGAGCGGCTCCAGGGTGGCGATCACCGCGTCGGCGACCTGGGTCTTGAGCCGGCCGTACCCGCTGCCCCGGAAGTCGATGCTCTCCGGCGCGCGGTCGGTCAGCGCGCCCAGGATGTCGAGGAGGTTGGCGATGCCGGGGCTGCCCTCCGGGTCGTACACCACCTCCGTGCCGGCGTCGGTGACCGCCCGCATCACCTTGCGGCGCAGCACGTCCGGCGGGTCGAGCAGGAACAGCACGCCCGCCGTGGAGGCGTTGGTCTTGCCCATCTTGCGGGCCGGGTCGGCGAGGTCCGCGATCCGGGCGGCGAACGCCGGGTGGACCGCCCGCGGCACGGTGAACGTGCGGCCGTACCGCTCGTTGAACCGCTCCGCCAGGTCGCGGGTCAGCTCGACGTGCTGGCGCTGGTCGCGGCCCACCGGTACCTCGTCGATGTCGTGCACCAGGATGTCGGCGGCCATCAGGACCGGGTACGTCAGCAGCGACAGCCGTGAGCCGCCACCGCCGCCCTTCTCCTTGAACTGGATCATCCGGTGCGCCTCACCGTAGCTGGCGACGCATTCGAGCAGGTAGTGCAGCTCCAGGTGGGCGGCGACGTCGGACTGGCGGTAGAGCAGCGTCCGATCGGGATCGACGCCCGCGGCGAGCATCAGGCCGGCCACCTCGCGGGACCGGCTCTGCAGCAGGACGGGGTCGTGCTGGACGGTCAGGGCGTGCAGGTCGGCGATGAACGCCACCGTGTCCTGCTCGTGCTGGCCCCGGACGACGGGTCTGATGGCGCCGACGTAGTTGCCGAGCTGCAGCGGGCCGGTGGGCTTGAAGCCTGAGATGCGGCGGGACATGGGGGGCTCCTCGGTCTGGGTCTGGAGGCCCGCCGCCACCGGGACACGCAAAAGGCCGCCCGGAAACGGACGGCCTCGATGGGGATGTGTGCAGGAAACAGCGGCCGCCCCTAGCGGGCGCGCCAGCTCGAATCACGGTGCAGCACGTCACCACGATAGCAGCCCGCGATGGCACTTGCCGTGGTCACAGTGGCCCCCTCTCTGGCCCCTCCCAAGCGGCGGATCCAGGTGTTGGCTGGAGCGGAGGTTCGATCGGGGAGGCGCGACATGCACGAGATGACAGGGGCGGACATCGACGTGGCGGGGGAGCGGCACTGGCTGCGGCTCAGCTGTCCCGGCTGCCGGGGGTGGCTGGGGGTGCCCGGTGAGGTGCCGCCGGGGATGGCGGCGCAGCTGGTGGCGCGGCGCATCGACGCGTTCGTGCAGCGGCACGCGCGGTGCGGGCGGTGACCATGCTGCGCCAGTTTCGCCTGACCGCCAGCGGGCCGCTGGACGACGAGCGGGCCGACCTGTTGTTCGACAGGGCGGACGACCTGAGCGTGGAGGTGGTGCCCGGCGAGGGGGTCGCCTGGGTGGCGTTCGACCGGGTCGCGCCGACGCTGGTCGACGCGGTCGTGTCCGGGGTCCGCGACCTGGACGCGGCGGGGGTCGGCATCGTGCGGGCGGTCGCCGACGACCCGCTGGTGACCCTGGAGGTGATCGCGGCCCGGGTGCGGCGGCCGGTCGAGGTCGTGCGGGGGTGGACGCACGCCGGGTTTCCGGCGCCGGTCCGGGAGCACCCGCGGCGGCCGGTCTACCACTGGCCGGACGTGTCCGCCTGGCTCGACCTGCACCGCGCGCCGGTGCCGTCCGCCGGGAACGCCGACGTGACGCTGGAGGCGGTCACGCTGGCGCTCCGGCTGCGGGCGCTGGCACCGCAGCTGGAGCGGATGCCGCCGATCCGGTCGCTGCTGTATCCGTGACGGTCGGTCGTCGCCGCGGCCGTCGCTGTTGCGGCGGCTGCGGCGTTACGGCTTTGCGTCTGTCGCCGCTGTGCGGCTTTTCAGACGTCGAACTCGCCGTCTTTGGCGCCGGCCACGAAGGCGTCCCACTCGTCCTGGGTGAAGACGAGCACCGGGCTGTGCGGGTCGGCGCCGTTGCGCAGGCCGATCAGGTCGTCCACGAACGCGACCTCCACGCGGCTGCCGTGGCTCTCGCCCGGGGCCGAGCGCCACACGGCGCGGGAGCTGTCAAAGGCACCCTTCGGGTGCGACAACGTCATGGAACTTGAGGCTACACGTACAACATGGGACGACGGAAACGGAGCACTCGTCCGGGCGACGTGGTGATCACTACGATGCCAGGATGCGCGTGGGCATCATGGGTGGGACGTTCGACCCGATCCACCACGGCCACCTGGTCGCGGCGAGCGAGGTGGCCGATCGGTTCGGGCTGGACCAGGTGGTGTTCGTGCCGACCGGCGACCCCTGGCAGAAAACGGGGTCGGTGGTCAGCTCGCCGGAGGACCGCTACCTGATGACGGTCATCGCGACCGCCTCCAACCCGCGGTTCACCGTCAGCCGCGTCGACGTGGACCGCGGCGGGCCGACGTACACCGTCGACACGCTGCGTGACCTGCGCGAGCAGTACGGCGCGTCGGCGGAGCTGTTCTTCATCACCGGCGCCGACGCGCTCAAGAAGATCCTGTCGTGGAAGGACGCGCGGGACCTCTTCGACCTCGCGCACTTCGTCGGCGTCACGCGGCCCGGGTTCGAGCTCGACGCCTCCCACCTGCCGGCGGACTCGGTGAGCCTGGTCCAGGTGCCGGCGATGGCGATCTCGTCCACCGACTGCCGGCGGCGGGTCGCGTCCGGCAAGCCGGTCTGGTATCTCGTCCCCGACGGAGTGGTGCAATACATCGCTAAGCGCGGTTTGTACCGAAAAGTCGACAACATCTGAGGGGCAGAGTGTCGTACGGGCGTGAGAGGCTAGAACGAGCCCGGCACAGCAGGCCGGGGGAGACCGACGAAGGGAGCCCGGTGCCCGCGACTGAGCGTGCCATCGAGCTGGCGCTCACCGCTGCACAGGCGGCCGCCGACAAGAAGGCTGAAGACATCGTCATCCTGGATGTCGCCGACCAGTTGGCCATCACCGACGCGTTCGTGATCGCGTCGGCGCCCAACGAGCGGCAGGTCCTCTCGATCGTCGATGCCATCGAGGAGCAGCTGGTGCAGCTGCCCGAGAAGGCGAAGCCGGTGCGTCGCGAGGGCAACCGGGGCGGGCGCTGGGTCCTGCTGGACTATGTCGACATCGTCGTGCACGTGCAGCACAGCGAGGAGCGCGAGTTCTACCAGCTCGACAAGCTGTGGAAGGACTGCCCGGTCATCGAGTTCGTCGACCGCGACCTGCCCGCGCCGGCGTGACCAGGCTGATTCTCTGGAGGCACGGACAGACCTCCTGGAATGCCGGTGGGCGGGTGCAGGGGCAGATCGACACGCCGCTGTCCGAGACCGGTCTGGCGCAGGCGGCCGCGGCCGCGCCGCGGCTGGCCGCGCTTGAGCCCGCCGTGCTCGTCTCCAGCGATCTGCGCCGCGCCAGCACCACCATGGACGCCTTGGCCGCGCTCGTGGACGTGCCGGTCACCCGTGACCCGCGCCTGCGCGAGCGCAGCTTCGGCGAGTGGGAGGGGCTGACGCACGCCGAGATCGGCGCGACCTGGCCGGAGGCGTTCGAGCGGTGGCGGCGGGGCGAGCCCGTCGACGACGCCGGCGTCGAGGAGGTCGACGCGCTCAGCAAGCGCATGACCGAGGCGCTGCAGGAGATCGTCGCGGCGGCGCCGGACGGGTCGACGATCGTGGTCGCGACGCACGGCGCCGTGGCCAGGCACGGCACGTGCGCGCTGCTGGGCTGGCCGCACGCGCTGGCGGCGACGCTGGGCGCGCTGCACAACTGCCACTCGACCGACCTGCGGTTCGACGCGACCCGGGGGTGGCAGCTGGCTGGCCACAACCTGCCATGATTGTCGCGGAACCGGGCGGGCGCCGGTAGCGTCGAAGGGATCATGGCAGTGCGTTCTGTGCTTCTGGTGGCCGCCGTAGCTCTCGCGCTCGGCGGCTGTGCCGCGTCTCCGACCTCCTCTCCCGGGGAGCCTCCGTCGGTCTCCGCTCCCGCTCCCGCTCCGTCGTCCATGTCGGTCGCGCCGTCGTCGGCCGCCCCCGGCTCCGCTCCCGCCGCCATCACCGTCTCCGGTCAGGTCGTCGAGGGTGTCGAGTCGGGCTGCCTGCTGCTTCGCGCGCCCGACAAGACGTACCTGCTGATCGGTGGTGACCGGGCCGTGCTGCAGGTCGGCAAGCAGGTCACCGTCACCGGGCGGCCCACCCCGGACCTGATGAGCACGTGCCAGCAGGGCACCCCGTTCCAGGTGAGCTCGGTCCAGGGCGGCTGATCGGCTACCGTGCCGTCATGACCGGAGCGGAGCGGAGCGGACGGTCGGGTACCGTGCCGTCATGACCGGACCGGAGCGGACGGTCGGGTACCGTGCCGTCATGACCGGACCGGAGCGGAGCGTCGGCATCATGAGCGCAGTCCGTCGGCCAGGCCGATGCCGGAGCGCAGCGGAGGTGGCGGCATGACCGGCGCACCCTCCGCCGTCGCCGTTGTCACCGACTCGACCGCCTGCCTGCCGGCCGAGCTGGCCACCGACCCGGCGCGGCGGCTCACCGTCGTGCCGCTGGCCGTCGTCGTCAACGGCGTCCCCGGCCTCGACACCGTCGATGTCGACTCCGCCACCGTCGCCGAGGCGCTCAACGCCCGGCGGGTCGCCGTCACCACCTCCAGGCCCTCGCCGGAGGCGTTCGCCGACGTCTACCGGGGGCTGCTCGCCGCCGGGGCGACCGCGGTCCTGTCCGTGCACCTGTCGGCGAAGCTCTCCGGCACCTACGACGCGGCCAGCCTCGCGGCGGCCGAGTTCGGCGATGCCGTCTCCGTGGTCGACACCCAGTCCACCGGGATGGGGCTGGGCTTTCCCGCCCTCGCCGCGGCGGCCGCGGCCTCTTCGGGTGCCGCGCTGTCGGAGGCGAGGCAGGCCGCCCTTGACGCGGTCGGCCGCACCTCGACGCTCTTCTACGTCGACACCCTGGAGTTCCTGCGCCGGGGCGGGCGGATCGGGGCGGCGGCGGCGCTGCTCGGCACCGCGCTGTCGGTGAAGCCGATCCTGCACACCACCGACCAAGGCGTCGTCGTGCGGGAGAAGGTCCGCACGGCGAGCCGCGCGCTGGCCCGGCTGGTCGACATGGCGGACGAGGCGGCGGGGCCGTCGGTCGTCGACGTGGCGGTGCACCACCTGGCCGCGCCGGAGCGCGCCGATGCGCTGCTCACGACGTTGAAGGAGCGGCTCGGGGAGCGGCTGCGGGGGGTGTACCTGACGGAGGTGGGCGCGGTAGTCGGCGCCCACGTCGGGCCGGGGATGGTGGCCGTGGTGGTGCACACGGTGTAGCCGCCGCTGTCGGTTGTCCCTTCGTGTCGGTTGTCCACAAGCGCGTGGTTGTCCACAGGGCGGTGCGTTCGCGGGGGTGGCGCGGTCGTGACCGGTCTTAGCGTGACCGGGCATGAGGCGCAGTACTGCAGACGGTGACAGCGAGACGGCGGGGCGGCTGGCGAGGGTGGTCGGGCTCCCGCCGGATCCCGATCCGTATCCGTGGGATGAGTCGTTTCGGTCCGCCGGGTCTCCGGACCCTCGCCCTGACCTTGGCCTGGACCCCGGTCCCGGTCCGGACGCCTCCGGTGGGCGGTCGTGGCTGTCGGCGGTCGACCCCGGTCGGCGCGGAGTGCGGACCCTCGTCGTGGTCGCCGTGCTGGTCGTCTGCGTGGCCGCGTTCCTGGCCTGGCGCTCCCGGCCGCAGGTCACCCCGGCGCCGCCGGTCGCCTCCGTCTCCGCCGCCCCGCCCGCGGCGGCCTCCAGCGCCCCGCCCCGGCTGGTCGTCTCGGTCGTCGGCAAGGTGCAGCGCCCCGGCCTCGTCGACCTGCCACCCGGGGCCCGCGTCGCCGACGCCATCACCGCCGCCGGCGGCCTGCTGCCCGGCGCCGAGCCGACCGGCCTCAACCTCGCCCGCAAGGTCGTCGACGGCGAGATGATCGCGGTCGGGATCCCTGCGCCGCCCGGTGCCGCGCCACCCGGTGCGGGCGGCGGCTCCGGCGGCGGTGGCCCCGTCAACCTCAACACCGCCACCGTCGCGGAGCTCCAGACGCTGCCCGGCATCGGTCAGGTCCTCGCGCAGCGCATCATCGACTACCGCGACCGTCACGGCGGCTTCCGCGCCGTCACCGACCTGCGCCAGGTCGAAGGCATCGGCGACGCCAAGTTCGCGCAGCTCAAGGACCGGGTGACGGTGTGAGCACCGACCTGCGCCTGGCCGGCGCCGCGGTCGGTTGCTGGCTGACCGCGCTGGGCTGCCTGTTCTGCCCCGCGCGGGCCGGCTGGGCGGTCGGTCTCGGCGCGGTGGCCCTCGCCGCGCTGTGGGGGCGGCTTCCCGTGCGGGCGCTGCGCCCGACCCGGTGGGTGGTCGTCGCGGCACTGCTCGGCGTCGCCTGCGGCGCGGTCACCACCGCCGCCCGGGTCGGCGAGCGCGACGCCGAGCCCCTCGCCGGCCTCGCGGCCGCGCACACGACGGTGCGGCTCGGCCTGCGGATCTCCGACGACCCGCGGCTCGGCCGTTCCACGGCGGGCCGGTCGCCGACGGTCGTCGTGCCCGCCCGGCTGACCTGGCTGCGCACGGCCGACGGCACGAACGTGGACCTGGGCGCACGGGTGCTGGTCCTCGCCGCCGACAAGGGCTGGCTGGGGCTGCTGCCGGGCCAGCGGGTCGAGACGACCGGCCGGCTGTCCCCGGCCGACGGCGGCGACCTGCGCGCCGCGATCATCTCCGTCACCGACGCCCCGGCCCGCGTCACCCCGGCGCCGGCGATCCAGCGGGCCGCCGGCACGCTGCGGTCCGGCCTCCAGCGGGCCTGCCTGCCCCTGCCCGCGGAACCGGGCGGCCTGCTGCCGGGGCTCGTCGTCGGCGACACCAGCCGGCTCGACCAGCAGCTCGCCGACGACTTCCGCGCCACCGGCCTGACCCACCTGACCGCCGTGTCCGGCGCGAACCTGGCGATCGTGGTCGGGCTGGTGCTGCTGCTCGCCCGATGGTGCCGCGCCGGCCCGAAGGTCGCCGCGCTGATCTGCGTGCTGGCCCTCGCGGGGTTCGTCGTGCTGGTCCGGCCGTCGCCGAGCGTGCTGCGGGCCGCGGCGATGGGCGGCCTCGCCCTGGTCGCGCTCGCGCTCGGCCGCCCGCGGGCGGTCCTGCCGTCCCTCGCGACCAGCGTCCTCGTGCTCGTGGTCGCCGACCCCGAGCTGGCCATCGACGCCGGCTTCGCGCTGTCCGTCCTCGCCACCGGCGGCCTGGTCCTGCTCGCGCCGCGCTGGGCGGAGGCCCTGCGCGCCAAGGGCTGGCCGGCGTTCGCGGCCGAGGCGGTCTGCGTGCCCGCCGCGGCGCAGGCGGCGTGCGCGCCGGTGATCGCCGGCATCTCCGGCGGCGTCAGCCTGACGACCGTGCCGGCCAACCTGCTCGCCGCGCCCGCCGTCGCCCCCGCCACGATCCTCGGCATCATCACCGCCGTGACGTCGCCGGTGCTGCCTGGCGTCGCGGCGTTCACCGCCTGGGTGGCCGCCTGGCCGGCCCGCTGGCTCGTCGCGATCGCCCACCACGGCGCCGCCGTCCCGGACGGTGTGCTCCCGTGGCCGGGCGGCGCGTTCGGCGGGATCCTGCTCGGCGGGCTGCTCGCGGCGCTGATCCTCGCGTTCCGGCGCCGGGCGGTGCGGCGGATCGTCGTCGTCATCACCCTCGCCGGCGTGCTCGGCGCCGTCCCCGTCAGAATCCTCACCGGCGGCTGGCCGCCGCCCGGCTGGGTCGTCGTCGCCTGCGACATCGGCCAGGGCGACGCGCTCGTCGTGGCCGCCGGGGGCGGCGACGCCGTCGTCGTCGACGCGGGACCGCAGGCCGACCCCGTCGACCGCTGCCTGCGCGACCTCGGGGTCCGCCGCGTCCCACTGCTGATCGTCAGCCACTTCCACGTCGACCACATCGGCGGCCTCGACGGCGTCCTGCGCCGCCGCCGCGTCGACCGGCTGCTCGTGCCGCCCTTCGCCGAGCCCGCGAGCGGCCGCCGGGCCGTCCTCGCCCGCGGCGTCGCCACCCTCGACGCGCCCGCCGGCACCGTCCTCACCGCCGGCGCGGCGCGGCTCACCGTCCTCGGCCCGGCCCGCCCCGTGACCGGCACCCGGTCCGACGTCAACTCCGATAGGGCGGATTGCCTCCCGCGCATCCCGTGAACGAGCAGCAGGTCAGCGGCACCCCGAACGTCTCGGGGCTGTGCCGCTTGTGCCTGGTGTGCGCCCCGCGCACCCAGTGAAGTGATACGGCCGTGAGACGTCGGGACCGCCAATCAGGCGGCCCCGGATGCGGTGTCTGACCACCGTCCGGGGCCTCGACCGGGATGGAGCCCCGATCGTGACCCAAACCGTACCCAAGGCAACCGTCGGACCGGCCACGGCCGCCCTGACCGCCGGTGCCGAACACTTGGCCGTCTGGCACGGCCCCGACACCTCCGGCGCCCGGGTGCGCGCCGGGCACGACGCCCTCACCGCGATCGACAGCGCCCTGCGCGCGCTGTACGACGCCCGCGCCGCGCTGGTCGCGGAGATCCGCCGGGACGACGTCGAGCGCGCCGCCCGGGTCGACGAGTTGCTCGCCCAGGTCCGGGCCGAGCGGTTCGGCCACCCCGCAGGCTTCACGTACATCCGCGAGCCGGAGGAGCACGTCTGTGACGACGAGCCCTTGCGGCCGGGTGTCGAAGGCTGGCGCATCGGCAACCGGGGCGCCCGGTGAGCCTGGAGGCGACCACGTGGGCGTTGACGCTCGCGCCGGACGTGCCGCCGCAGACGATGACGGTCCTGCTCGGCCTCGCGAACCACGCCCACGCGAACGGTCGCGGCGCCTACCCGAGTCAGGACCGGCTCGCCTGGTACGCCCGCAAGACGGTGCGGTCCGTGCGCAACGACCTGGCTGAGCTGGAGCGGCTCGGGTTGATCCGGCGCGGTGACCAGCGGCACGTGGCGTTCATGCCGCCGGACCGGCGACCGGTCGTGTGGGACCTGGCGATCGAGCGCCGCCGGGAGGTGCCCACGCACCTCGACCCGGCCGCCGAGCCGCGCTCCGGCACCACGACGGAGCCTGTGGATAACCGGGCGGAAGCAGGGTTCCGGGCGGTGCTGAACCGGCCGGAAGCCCAGTACCGGACGGCCGGAAGCCAGGTACCGGACGGCCGGAAGCGGGCTTCCGACGAACCGTCCAGAACCTTCAAGAACTCTCTCCGCGCGCCCGCGCCCTCCCGGGCGGGCGGCGCTGCACTGCCACCCGCCGCCGGGACCGCGCGCTGCGCCAAGCACCCCACCCAGCTTGCCCACACCTGCCCGACCTGCCGGTCGGAAGCCCTCGGAGGGTCGCGATGACCACCACGCGGATCACGTCGCTGTTCTACTTCGTCGTCCTGGGCGTCGCCCTCACCGGCGCCGGGCAGGCCGCCGCCGGATGGCTCGGGTGGTGGCCGCCGTTCGCGTTCGCGGCGGTCGCCGCCGTCGAGCTGGGTGGGGTCGCGCTGTCCGCGCACGCCGACGAGCGGCGCCGCGTCGGGGAGCGGGCCGTCGGCGCCCGGTTGCTGTCCGGTGCCGTCGCGGTCGGCGCGATCCTGGTCAACTTCTTCGGCCACGCCGACCAGGTCGGGCAGGCGTACTTCTTCGCCGGGATGTCCGGCCTGGGGTACTCGGTGTGGCTGATCCACTCCGGTGCCCGCCGTCGCGACCAGCTGCGCCGGGTCGGCAAGCTCGGCGACACCGCCCCGGTCTACGGGCTGCTGGCGTGGCTGCGGCACCCGGCGCTGACCCTGCGGGCGCGCGGCCTGGCGCTGGCGAACCCGACGCTGGGGAAGGTCGGCAGCCTCGCCTCCGCCCGCGCCGAGGTGCGCCGGGAGGTGCGCACGTCGGCGATCGCGAAGGTGCTGCACCGCAAGATCCGTGCGTCCGTCGACCCGGCCACCGCCGACATCGCGACCGCCGTCTACGACCTCGACGAGATCGCTGAGCGGCTGCGCGTCGGCGCCGACTACAACGGGCTGACGGCCCTGATCGCCGCCGACCTGGTTCCGGCCCGGCTCGCACCGGCGACCACCGCCCGGGCGCGGATCGTGGAGGTCGAACGGGAGCGGATTCCGGCGGAGTTGGAGGCCGTCGAAGTTCCGGCCGCCGAGTCGGTGAACGTCGAGGTCAGCGCCCCGGCGGAGGAGGCCGCAGTTCCGGAGATCGCCGCCGCCCCGGAGGCGGCACCGCAGGCACCTGAACGGCCCGCCAGAAGGCCCAAGAAGGCGTCCGGCACCTCCGTGCCGAGGCGCACCGCGATCGCCACGCAGCAGGCCGCACAGACGCTCGCGAACACCGGCATGAACACGCAAGAGGTCGCGCAGCTGCTCGGCATCTCGGAGCGCTACGCCAGGCAGCTGCTCGGCTCCCGCGAGCTGCCCGCTGCCGCCGCAGGGCCCGCGACCGGTCACGACGGCCAGGCCGACGACGTCGACCGGATCAACGGTGCCGAGGTCGAGCTGACCGGGGTGACCCGATGACTGCCGATACCAGCCACGCCACCTCCTTCGAGGTCGACCTGGACGAGGAGCCGGAGCCGACGCGGGAGCCGGTGTACGTCGACATCACCACGCGGGACCACGAGCGGCGGCCGGTCATCCCGGCCGCACTCCGGGGCACCAGCAACATGAAGGCCGCCGCCCGGCGGGCCGCTGGCCGTGCCGGGCACACCCTGGCCTACCACGTGGTGCGCCTGCCGCGTTACGTCGTCCTGGCGGCGTTCTGGGCGGTCGTCGGCGCCGGTCGGCTCGCCGGGCGGCAGGTCCGCTGGTGGTGGGTCGCCGAGCAGTCCACCCTCCGGCAGGAGGCGGCGACCCGCAACGACCCGGCGACGTGGCTGGCGCTGCACCGCGAGGCCCGCGCCACCCGGCTGTGGCGGGCCACGGTGCTCGGCGCCGAGCTGCTCGGCATCATCGTCGTCGGCTTGGTCCTCGCGCTCGTCGCCCCCGGATGGGTGCAGGTGCTCACGATGGCGGTCACGGTGCCGCTGCTGGCGCGAGTCGGTCGGCCGGTCGGCAGGCCGATCATGTCGGCGGCCGTGGTCACCCCGAGGTTCCGGAAGCTGACCGCCGACATCGTGCTGCGCGCGTACTACGCCGCCCGCCTCGGCGACCCGGTCAAGCCCGGCCAGGAGATCACGTTCGGCAGCACCATGGCGCGCGACGGCAACGGCTCCCGCGTCGTGGTCGACCTGCCGTACGGCCGGGGCCTCGACGACGCGGTGAAGGCGCGCGGCGCCATCGCCTCCGGCCTCGACGTCGCGGTGTCGCAGGTGTTCATCACCCGCGACCCGACCTCACACCGGCGGCACGTGCTGTGGGTCGCCGACGTCGACCCTCTCGCGGTGCCCGCCGGTCGCACACCGCTGCTGCGGCTACGGCAGACGGACATCTGGGAGCCCGCGCCGTTCGGCCTCGACGAGCGCGGCGGCAAGGTGCTGCTCGGCCTGCTGTGGAACAGCGTCATGATCGGCGCGATCCCCCGGCAGGGCAAGACGTTCTCCGCCCGCGCACTCGCTCTGTACGCCGCGCTCGACCCGTACGTGCAGCTCACCGTCTTCGACGGCAAAGGCTCCCCGGACTGGCGGAAGTTCGCCCTCGTCGCCGACCGGTGCGGGTTCGGCCTGGCGATGACCCGCGACGGCGACCCGGTGGAGCTGTTCCTGGAGGCGTTGCGCGAGATCAAGGCCGACGTGCAGGACCGCTACCAGCGGCTGTCGGAGCTGCCCGCGTCGGTCTGCCCGGAGGGGAAGCTCACCAGGGAGATCGCCCGCGACCCGAAGTACCGGATGCCGGTCCGCCTGGTCGTCATCGACGAGTTCCAGGAGTATTTCGACCTTGGCGAGCCCTCCAAGGAGATCGCGAGCCTGCTGGTCTTCCTGGTGAAGGTCGCCCCGGCCGCCGGGGTAATCGTGCTCGGCGCCACCCAGAAGCCCTCCGGTATCGGCACCGGCGCCGTCGCCCAGCAGTTCACCGCCTTCCGCGACAACTTCGCGGTGCGGTTCAGCCTGCGCACCGGCTCCTGGCAGGTCTCCGATCTCGTCCTCGGGTCCGGCGCCTACTCCGAGGGCTACGACTCCTCGACCCTGCTCCCGGCCTACAAGGGCGTCGGCATCCTGCGCGGCGCCACCGACGCGACGCCGACGGTGCGGACGTACCTGGCCGACCAGGAGGACGCCGAACGCATCCTCACCGCCGCCAGGGCCCTGCGGGAGCGGGCCGGGACGCTCACCGGCGAGGCCGCCGGGGAGTCCGCCGCCCGGCAGGCCCGCGACGTCCTGGCCGACGTCGTCAAGGTGTGGAGCCACGTCGGACGGCCCGGCGTCCAGTGGCCCGCGCTCGCCGAGCTGCTCGCCGCGCACCTCCCCGAGGGATACGCGGGCGCAACGCCCGAGTCGGTGTCGGCGCTGCTGCGCGCCGAGGGCGTCACGTCGGTCGACGTCAAGGCGTCCGGCGTGGTCTTGAAGGGCTGCAAGCTCGCCGACGTCGAGACGGCGATCCACCGGCGGCAGCTCACCGGGTAGCGCCCGGCCCGCGACCGGTAGCGGCGGCGCGACCCACGCCGCTACCGGTCTGACCGGCCCAAACACCGTCCGGTAGCGGGTCGCGCAGACCCTCCCCGCCTCTCCTCCCACCCCCTGAAGGGCCTTTCGATGCTCCTGCTCGCCGCGACCGCGACCGCCGACCACCCTGTGCGCGGCGGCCTGGTCCTCGCCGCCGTCGTCTTTGCCGGGGCCGCGTTCTACGCCGCCTCGTGCGCCTGGTGGCCCTTCAAGGCCTGCCGCCGGTGCTCCGGCGCGGGGAAGCTCCGCAGCCCCTTCGGGCGGGCCTTCCGGCTGTGCCCGCGCTGCAAGGGCACCGGTCGCCGACTGCGGCTCGGCCGGGTCGTCTACAACGCGATCGCCCGCGTCCGCCGCGACGGGACCCGGGGGAACCGGTGAGCCGCCCTCGTCGACGTGCTGGTGCTCGGGCGCATCGGGCTGGAGATCAAGGAGGGCATCCTGACTGGTGCGCCGGTGGTCATCGGTGCGGCCTGGGCGAGCATCGCAGCGACCCGCACGCGGTCGACGTCCCCGGTGTCGGCCGGATGATCGTCGTGCGGGTCCTGGCTGCGGACGGCTCCGAGCACGCCGAGGTGCGCGGGTCGGTGCGTCTGCCCGATCACGAGGGGTGGGCCCGGCGCAGGCTGCTGCACCTACTCGCCGACCTCGCTGGGGCGCTGAGCAGGTGATAGGTGCTGACGAGCGGTGCCCACCGATCGCAGCTATCTCGTGGTAGGCGGTGAGCCCAGGACTTCGGCCGCCGCTCGGAACACCCTGCGCGAGAAGCTGAGGAGGGCAATCCCACGCACCATCGGCAGGTCACGCTCGACGATCTGCCGGATGCTGTCACGCTCGCGAGCAGCTAGGCATTCAAGCGCAGTGCCTAAGATCACCAGCGGCAGCAGGCCGATTCCACCGAATATGCGGACGCAGGTGCGGAGTGCCCGAACGCTCGGATGCGCCCCACGATGGGACCCGAGGGATGCGGAGGTGAGGTCATGCATCAGGCGCCTCAGCAACCGTCCCTCGATGTTCTTGAGCGTCAAATGCAATCGACGCCCACACGCTCTGCTCAGCCCGCCCAAGGCGAAGCTCAAGGCCGTTCCGAGCTTGAGAATCCCTCCAGGCCGCTCGGCAATCAGCGCGGCCCACTCCTCCGCGTAAATCGCGCGGCGATCGGGGTTGATCGTCCAGAGCCTGGCCGCTACAGGGACGATGCGGAGCGCGGCCCACTTGAAGACGCTGAGCAGGTCGCCGAGTGCCCAGCCGACCAGCCCGCCGATGATGATCTCGTTCCAGTTCACGCGTGTGCCTCCCCGCCGAGCAGATGGCCCCAGCGCGAGGCGGTCTGCGGGCGGCGCTCGGCGAGCAACTGGTGGGCGTGCGCTCGGCCGTTCGGGGTGAGCTTGTAGAAGCGGCGGCGCGGCCGGTTGTCCTCCGGGCCGAGTTCCTCCCACCGTTCGGTGAGCAGGTCGGCACCGGCGAGGCGCTCCAGGATCTTGTACACGGTCGGTCCGGCACGCTTGGTGCCCTTGATGATCGCCCAGCCGTGAAGCTCGAAGTCCTCGGCGGCGAGCAACGCCTCCAGGACATCGAGCGTCGGCTGGGTCACTCGCTCGGTCATGCTCTAACTGTACTACATGAATTAGACCTAGGTGAAATAAGGTCGGACGAAGCCCTTGGGTGCCTCGGGGTGCCAGAGGGTCACTGTGGCTGCACGGCTGGCGACTGTCAGCTTCTCTCGCCATCGGTAGCTCAACGTCACTATCACTGAGGCAAGGGGTGACGGCGAACTTCGATCGCTAGAACGAACGTACGATTATGCCGCCAGAGTTGATGTGGCGATGGCCACCGCGCTTTTCCATTGACGCAGGGTCATGAGAACGGCCCGAAATTGGATCATTACATCAAGTCACCCTGGTCGCGCCCATGCCGTCGGATTGGAGGGGCCCTATCGTTCTGGATTTCGGCAGCTCAAGGCTGTTACGGCTGGCCAGGACGGGTCGCCTTCGGGCGAGTCGCTGTGACTTGCGGCTAGTCACAGCGACTGACTGTAGTCGTAGTGATGCCTCCAGTAGTCGCGGCGCCCGGCTGCGCCGAACTGTCGGGTGTGTGTGCCAGCATGTTCAAGGACGCGAAAGTCGTCTGACCAAAGAAGTCGTCCAGCTACGTCTCGACCCTCCCGCGAACGTGCCGCGGGGGAATCGCTACAACGAAGACGGGCCGCCGGTGTCCTACCACCGACGGCCCAGGCACGAAGTCCCGAACGGCTCTGTACGCGCATTAAGGAGTTCGCGTTGTCCAAAGTACAGGGGACCGTCGGTCCCCAGAGCAAACCTGCCCGGAAATCACAGGATCCGCAGGTTGAGCCCAAGTCGCCGATGACGTCGCCGCAGCTCATCGCGATCTTCGCGGTGCTGTTCGTGTTCATGTTCGTCGTGATCGTGCTCTGGCTCGGCGGCGCGATCAGCACCCTGCCCACCATGCTCACGGCGCTCGGCGGTGCGCTCGCCGCCGCGCTCGGTGGCGTCGCGGCCATCGTCGCGGCGACGAGTTGACGCAGCAGCGGGAACGGTCCGTCGGCGCCCTGATGCGGCAGGCGAGGCGGGCTGTCGACCTGACGGTGGGCGGCCCGCCCTGCGTGCGCTTCTGCCCGGCGGGGTGGCGAACACGCTGCTGATGCGGCCGATCGACACCACCGTGATCGTGGTGCCGACCTGCGTGATGAAGGTCCTCACCGGCTTCGACTACCCGGGGTGTGTCGTGGTGGCTGGCGCCTCTGCCCACCGCGATTCGCGGCGCCAGGGCTGTCGCCACCCTGGCGATCGACGAGATGTACAAGCAGGGCACCCACCTGGACAGCGGTTTGCTGCCGGTACCGCGTCGGCGCTGGATGCCGCCGTTGCCCTAGTAGCTCGCACAACAATCAGCAGGTCAGCGGCACAATCCAATCGGCACGTAGCTATCAGAACATCCAGTCGGCGTGTTGGTGCGGGTGCCCCGGAAATGTCGGAGCCCTGTGGCAGCATGCTCTCAGCGAGCAATCGCCTGTAGTGGCGGCGACCTCTTCGACACTTCGGCCGAGGACCGAAGTTGGCGAGGGTCACCCGAACTACAGGCGAGCCGCCGGTCTTGCACACCGGCGGCCCGCACGCGAAGTCACCAACGTCAGCTTGCGACCGGACCCAGGAGAACTCCGCAATGCCCAAAGTACACCGGGGCCATCGGCCCCAGAGCCACCGCACCCAGGACGCGCCACCTCAGGATGGCGAGTGGAGCCTTGAGGGCTCCCCGCCCTTGAGTCCGGCACTCGACGCGCCCAGGTCAACGCTCGTGTCGCCACCGCTCATCGCGGTTTTGGCGGTGCTCGTCGTCCTCGTCGTCATGGTCGTCGTGCTGGCGCTCAACGGCGCGATCGGTACCCTGCCCGCAACGGTGGCGGCATTCACCGGCTTGCTCGGCGGCCTCGCCACCCTGGTCGCGGCGATGAATCGACAGCGGCGGCACTGACGGTCCAGGCGAGCCGTCGACCGTCAGCATGCTGGGCCAGGCGTCAGTACGAGCCGTTGCATGGCAGGCGGCCCGCCGAGCCCACCTTCCGTCGACCGGCGTGCGTTCCGCGTCGGCTTCGAGCGGTGCGACCTGCGTGAGCCGTGACCCACATCGGCAACAACCTGACCCGCAGAGTCAACAAAACTTGGGCCGCAGAATCAAACACTTGACGAGCAGAGGTGCGAGATTGCTCTAGAGCGGGCCACCGGCGGCAACCAGTGACCCGCTGCAACGAATTGCCCCCAGTCCTCCACAGACGAAAGGAGCCTGCTCGTCGATGAGCAGCGTAACCGAAGAGGACCCAGGTCCTCAGGATGAACCTGTGCACACACCCTCTGGCCTCGGCGAATTCATCCGGGGGCCATGGTTCCCGCTGGTGTGCGTGCTCGTCGTCATCCTCGTGATCGTCGTTGTGCTCGTGCTCACCGGCTCGATCACCGGCCTGCCCGCCGTGCTCACCGCCCTCGCGGCGGTCATCACGGCGGTCGGTGGCCTCATAGCCGCGACGCGCTTCAGGAGCTGACGTGCGGGTCGGCGGCTAAGGTCGCCGACCCATCATCCACAGTGGACGATCAGCGTCGGTGCGCGGATCCTGGAGGTCATGCGCACCGCCGTCGAGGTCATCGCCCACCGGGTCCCGGACCGGCCGGAGGAGATCGCTGTCCCGTGCGCGGAGCACGGCGTCTGGGAGCGCCGCAGGATCACCACGGTCCCGACCGGGACGCCGCACTTCGACCGGTGCCTCCGCGTCGAGGTCACCATCGTGATCGACCCGGAGCCGTTCGACCCCCGGTGGGCCTTCCGCCTGTACGGCCGTCCGAACATCGCCGCGTCCTACGCCCGCCGGTAGCCCGGCGCCGAGGCCGGAACCGCGGCTTGAACGAGTCGAGCCGCAGCCCACTCGGACTGCGGCTCGGTTGCACCGGGTACTTCAGCAGGGCGCCGTTGCCATTGCCTCGGTCTGAACGTTTGCCTGACTCAAGGCGTGCGCGATCTCGTCCCCGGTCGGCCAACCGGAGGTCCCGTCACCGAGCGCGTGGAGCGCTGTCCGGGTTGCCGTAGACGCCTTGATCAGTGCTTCCAGGTGGTCCTCAGTCATCACACACAGGTCCACTGTCACGACCTTGGTTCGGGCGTCGCCAGCGACAGAGGTGTCGCTTAGCGTGGCGTCGCTCTCCTCCAGGTCCATGAGCTCGTCCGTGAACGCTTCGACGTGCTGATGGAAGTCATCCGAGGTTGTGGGACTGGTGGTGGCAAGCGTGAGTTCGATCATGACTCTGATCGCGGCGGGGTTCGTCATCGCTCCTCCTTCCATCACCAACACGGCAGCTTCTGCACGAAGCTTAGGCAATTTCGGTAGTAATTCGGGTCTGATGGGCTGAGATGTACCGTTTTGATGTGCATCCCGCAGGACTCGGGGCATAAAACTTTGTAGTACCTCTTCTTCCTGGTAATACGCCACCCATGGGTGTGAAACTCCAGCAGAAGCTCCTCACCCATCTTCTCCGTGTGCTTCTGCCAGTAGCCCAAGCATGGCTCCGAACATGAGGGAGTATCTAGTTTTCTTTGTCACTGCTGTCAAGCGCTTGAACACTTAGTAGCAGCTCAGCTACTTGATCGCCATGTGTAAAAAGGTCACTTCACGCACCTAGGCGAAAACACGACATCGACGTGAACCGTTTTTCTGTGGCCATATGAGTCCCGGTTGAACGCTCACTAAGGGCCACATGGCCAGCAAGCGAACGCCGAGCCTGCCCTCTGTGCAGCGTTCACGCACGAACCCCGCGGTGGTCGTGCAGCGCGGGATGCTCGTCAAGTTATGCACCCCTGTCGGCTACTCACTCCAGCCGACAGCGAGCGAAAACTGACCGCTCGGCCTGGAATCTCGGCGACGCGTGCGCATGATTTCGACTGGCCGCGCCTACGCGATGCGTCTTCGGCTCTTCGTGGCTAACTGAAGGGCGACCCCGGATGATGCTGGCGGCTGCCGGGCATCTCGTTTTGCCGCGGCCCGCGCTACTGGCTCGGCATTCCCGGCATTTTCGCAGGTCAGATGCGCGAACCCCATGTGATCGAACGCGTGTTCTAGTGGCGTTCACCGGCATGGACGACACCACTGCCGCGACCTGCACGGCCTCGAAGATGACCCCGACGGCGACCGGTGACCGCGAGGTGGCGTGCGTGAAGAACGCCGGGCACGTCGAGCGCGGCGACCTGGTCCACGAAGGCAGGATCGGCGTCTTCCCGGTTCGCTGGACGAACGCATAGACCAGATACCCTCGGGGTGAACGCTGACACGCCACGTGTCCGCCGTAGGTCCTCCGGACGGTGCCCATGCCCAGTGAGGTCGACCCGCGCTTCGCCGACCGTCTGCGCGAACTGCTTCAGCAGCGGGGCCTCTCGTACCGGGCGCTGGCCGCGCACATCCACTACGGCAAGAGCCACGTGCACGACTTGGCGGCTGGGCGGAAGACGCCGACGCCGGACGTTGCCCGCCGTCTCGACGACGCGCTTGGCGCAGGCGGGGAACTGATCGCCCTCGCGGCGGCGCCCGCCACCACCTCCGACCTCGCGCCTGACGGTGGCGACCTGGACGCCGAAGTGGAGGCGATCGAGCTGGTGCGCAGGATCGAGGCCAGCGACGTCAGCGACGGCACCCTCGGTCGACTGGAGCGGGTCGCCGACCGGATGGCGATGTCGTACGCGGGCACCCCACCGGCCGAGCTGCTGCCGAGGGTGCGGCGGCACCTGGCCTACGTCACGCGGTTGCAGGATGCGCGGATGACGCTCGCGCAGCGCCGTCGGCTTCTCGTCGCCGGGGGATGGCTTGCGCTCCTGGCGGCCACCCTGCACATCGACCTGCGCCAAGGCGGCGCTGCCGAGGCGTGGTTGCTCACCGCCGAGGAGATGGCCGGGCACGCCGGACATGACGAGATCGCCGCGTGGTGCTACGAGACCAGGGCGTGGGACGTGCTGACGGCCGGTCGGTACCGGGAGGCCCTGGAGCTGTCGCAGCGGGCGCAGGCCATCGCACCCGCAGGTTCGTCGGCGCTGATCCAGGCGACCGCGCAGGAGGGGCGTGCGTGGGCCAGGATGGGTGCCGCGCAGGACACTCGGGGCGCCCTGGAGCGGGTGGCGCGGCTGGTGAGCAACCTCGCCACCCCGGAGCACCCGGAGCATCACTACCGGTACGACCCGGCGAAGGCGATCTCCTACACCGCGACGACGCTGTCGTGGGTCGGCGACCCGGCTGCCGAAGACTTCGCCCGGACCGCGATCGGCGAGCTGGAGGCGGAGCCCGGTGGGGTGCCCCGCCCACGGCGGGTCGCGTCGGCCCGACTTGACCTCGGTCTCGCCCTGCTCGCCGCCGGTCGACCGGATGAGGCCAGCGCGGAGGCCCTGGCCGCGATCACCTCCGGCCGCATCGTGCCGTCGAACTGGTGGCGCGTGGTCGAGGTCTTCCGGGGTGTCGAACGGGCTGGTGTCCCTGAGGCGGCCGAGCTGCGCGACGCCTTCCAGGCATTCCGCCCGGCCCTACCAGCTGCTCCCGCCTGAGCTGTCCGCCGTCTTGCGGACGTCCGTGGACAGCAGCGGACGCGCCGGAGCACCCAAATCTGGCCGGTGAGCGGCACGCTACGGATCAACACACACCGATCGAGTGCGCGAGTCCGGTGTGTTCCGTAGACGGGGTGCGGTGGCTGCCGGGCGGATCGCTGCGAGCCGTGGCCGCCGCGCCCCTCCAACTCGTGGAGGTCGACGTGCAGCTCGACGAGGCCGTCGCGCAGCGGCAGCACCACCGGCGGGAGCCGGGCACGATCCGGTGTTCGGTCTGCCACGAGCACCATCCGTGCCGGGCCTGGCGGCTCGCCCGCGCCCAGGTCTTGATCATGGTCCGGAGGGCCTTCCAGGCGGCGCGGTCGGGGGAGCCGCTGTGAGCGAGGCCCACCGGCCGGTCCAGCCGTCGTGGACCTGCGGCACCTGCCAGGCGCCCTGGCCGTGCGAGCCGCGCCGGATCCGCTTCGCCGCCGACTACGCCGGGCGCCGCCAGGAGCTGCGGGCCGTGCTGGCGTTGTTCATGATCAGCGCCCTCGACGATCTGATCGAGCCCATCGAGGTGGTGCACAGCAGGTTTGTCGGCTGGGTCTCCGGCCATAGTTGATCCCTCTGGCGGGGTAAAAGTCGCCGATGCGCTGCGGGCTGCCGTAACCACTTTGTCCACCTGGTCGTTTGGCGCCTCAAAATCAGAAGGAGGTTCCGATATGGACCAATGCTGTGACCCTGAGCTGCGTGCCGCCCTCGACGACTGGATCACCGGCGGCTTCGCGTCGTACGTGCGGCTCGTCGACCGGGCTGTCACCCCGGTCGAGCTGCTCCGGCAGATCCTGCCGTCGCACCCCTGCGAGTACGTGCTGCGCCACGACCGCGCCGAGACGGTTGCGGAGCACGTCGGCTACGACGGGCCGGTTGTGGAGATGACGTACCCGCTCGCGGCCAGCACCCTGCTGATCGACATCACCCAGGGGAACCGGGCGGCTCAGGAGCACCTGCGCGGCAAGCTGGAGCCGGTGACCTTGGAGCCGGTGCTCCCGGGTCAGCCGTACCCGCTGATTGACTAGCCGTTGCGGCGGTGTGCGATCGTCGGTCGGCAAAGTCTATGCTCATGCTGGCTTCAACCGTGCGTCGCCTAAGCGGATGAAGATCACCGTCATCAGCTCGACGATCTAGCGGCGCGCCAGATCTATGAATAGCGTCCCGGCTATGACGTCTGAGATTCCCGACCTGGCTACCCCGATCCAGCTCGTCACCTCCGTGGAGGGCAGCAGCATCCGTGTCCGCCTCGCTGGGCGAACTGTCGCGCACGGAGTCTGGGTGAGCGGAATCCACGACCCTCGCGAGATGCAGAACAGGCTGCACGAAGGTGCGCTGGACGCGTTGGCAGAGGCGGTTAAGCTCGCCGCCCACCCCGACTTGTGGATGTTCAACTGGCAGCTGACGAACAAACGGGAGCTGCTGCCTGGACGTCGTGACGACGCCTGACCGACCGACGGAACGGACCCGGCCCCGCCGTCGCGGCGGGGCTGGGCCTATCCGATGCGTGCCTGTCCGTTGTCCTGTAGATCGATCGCGACCGTCTTACCCATCTCCTGGCGGGCGGCCCGCTCCTGTTGGCGAAGGTCTTCGAGCGTCTCGCGGGCGTTGCCGTCGTCGTTGTGTGAGATGGATTCGGCGACCCTCGTCGCACGCGCGACCAGGAGTCGCCATTGGTCGGCCTTGACCTTGGCGTCTCTGGAGCCGAACGCCATCACCCGGGCGAACACCCTCTGCTGCGCCTCAAACGAGGGCAAGGGCGGCGGGTCTGGCCTCGGGCCGATCATCGGGTGCACCAGGACGATCCACATGCCGACGACCTCCGCCATCTCCAGCAATTCGACGTAGGCGTCGGCGCGGCGGTCGCGGATCCACTGCTCCTGGGCGGCAGCCCGCTCGTGTTGGTGGCGTTCCTTGGACAGCCTCAACTCATGCTTGCGAGCGGAGGATGCGATCCATACGCCGCTTGCGACACCGGCGGCGCCGATCACTGCACCGCTGAGTGGTCCCACCCAATCCCATGCCACTGCCGCAGTGTGGCGGGGCGGGCGCCGGGCGCGCAAACCCTTGGCGAGCTACGCACACCATGATGACGAGCGCCAGGTATGTGCAGACATTGACTCGCCGCGTCCCGCGTCCCGCGACATGCGACGTGCCTTGCGCAGCTTTTGGTGTCGGACCACTACGGTGCGCTGATGGACACATCTGATGTGATCGCCATCTGGGCTGCCTCAGGTGCAGCGGCCATCTCGATCGCTGGCGTGGTCGTCGGCGCCATCACCATCGCCTCTGCTCGCAAATCCGCCCGGGAGGCCCTCCAGTCGGCACGTGTGTCTGCCGACGAGGCAAAACGCTCCGCGGACCAGGCCGAAGAAGCGAAACGGATCATGCTCGACCAGCGGCACGACGAGCTGCGCCCGAAAGAGGCGATGGACATGACGTTCAGCGTGCGCGGGAATCCACGAGACGGGACGACCAATCTGTGGGGCCAGTTCACCACGACGCGGGACTACCGGGTTCGGGCAGAGGCCCACACCGGCAACTCCAGGTCGCAGCTCAGCGTCGATCTTCTCCTTCGCGCGGGTGCCTGCGACGTGATGATCGAGATGTGGCCGGAAGGGCGGGAGCGATCCAACACCAAGTTTGTGGTGCTGAAGTTCTGGCCCCCCGAGGACGTCGATGAAACCGAGCACTGGAACTGTCGGTGTGGTCGTGGCGTCCACTACGGCGACGGCACCGGACCCGGCCACTGGGAGGTGCGGGTGCCGGTCGACTACCAAGAGCTGATTGACGGCCCGGAGCTGATCCGCCAAATCAGGAACCGCCCGCGCCGATAGGGGTATGGCACGGCGGGTCAAGCATCCCCGACAGGCTCATCGTGCGCGAACAGCCCGGCTACCAGGTACGCCGGTGAACGGTCGAGCGACCCGCGCGACCGGTCGTAACGCCTGGTCGTTCGGGGATCGGCGTGACCTAGAAGATCTTGCACATCGCGGAGGGGTGCACCGGCGTCGAGCGCTGCCGTGGCCAGCGTGTGCCGAAGCCCGTGTGGTGAGAGTCGGTCGGCGTTGGGCAGACCGGCGGCCTTCGCGGTGCGGCGCACCAGCGTGAACACGTTAGGCTGCGCCATCCGGCCGCCGGAGGAGGTCACGAACAGGGGGCCGGTCAAGGGGACGGCAACCGCGTCGGCCTGGTCCCCGCCGTCACCCTGGCGTTGGTCGAGGTACGCGTCGAGGTCGCGGCCGAGCGGCGCCGGGATCGGCAACTCGCGCATCTTGCCGCCCTTGCCGGGTACCTGAACCGTCCGGTGACCCCGGTTGTGGCGCAAGTGCTCGACGTCGAGCGCGATCACCTCGCCGACGCGCAAGCCGAGCTCGGCCATGAAGCCGAGCAGCGCGGTATCCCGGCGTGCCGTCCGACCGGTGGCGGCCCGCGCCGACCGCATGAAGGCGCCGACCTGCGTGTTGGACAGCCCGACCGTCGGCGAGGCGTCCCGGTCGACCTCCGGCCGGTCGACCGCGTTCACCGGGTTCACGGTCGTGACGCCGTTCGAGACCAGGTAGTCGAACCAGGAACTGAGCGCGGAGAGCTGCCGTGCCCTGGTCGCCGCCGCCCGAGGCGCGCCGGACCCGACAAACGCGTCGAGGTCGCCTCGCCGGGCCTGCCGGGGGTCGAGACCGGAGCGCTCGCACCACGAGAGAAAGCCGGACAACTCCCGGAAGTACGCGCGACGGGTGTGGTCCGATCGGCGGGAGGCGAGCCACGCGGCTGTAGCCGACCGGCAGTTCCACCGGTCTGCCTGGTCGTCGTCCGGGAGGGGCAGTGCGGCGACGGCAGCAATGATCGGGTCGGTGTGGTCGGCGGCGGCGAGAGCGCGAGTCACGTACATATGATAACTGTAATTATCACATAGGCAACCACGATGGTTGACATGTGCGCAAGTCGCCCCTGTAGCGGGTTCGCCCGGCCTACCCTCCGTTGGGGAGGTAGCCGTGGAGACGGATGTGAACGTGTGTGACTGCGCCACTTGTGGCCACCCCTGTAGGGACGGTGCCGACCGGAAGCCCTGCCCATCCTGCGGTGGGATGACGCGCTCGATGGGAAGGTCGTGCCACGACAGCGTCAGCGTCACCGACGTGGTCACCCGCGTTGCCATGACTTACCAGCCCGTCCGGCCATGGCGGGAGCATTGGCGGCGAGTCGAGCGCTACCACCTGCGGGTGCGGGCCATTTACGACGGAACGGCGCCCGGAAACAGCGAGGACTGGAAGGACGTCATCTTCGACTTCTTTGTCGCGGCGCACCACCTGTTCGAGTGGATCGAGAGTGATCCACGTGAACCCCTGGTGGTCGCGCCCGTCGCCCGTGAATGGGTCAAGGCCGATCAGAGCCTGTGGCTTGCACGGGAGTTCTCCAACACCTACAAGCACCACACGCGCAGCACTGGCGTGCCCGTTCGGATCGGTGGCACGATCACCGAACGAGGGCAGAACAGCATGGTGATCGAGTGGCTCGATCCCATCTCAGGGGTGCCGAACGCGATCGACGCGTTGGACCTGGCCGACCGGTGCATGCAGGCCTGGCGCAACTTCTTCGTGCTGCACGGCCTGAACCCCGCTGGCTAGTCGGTGTAGCTGTATCCGTCGTCCCAGGCGTACTCGCCGCCTTCGTCGCCGACCTCGAACTCGTCGTCCAGGTCCTCGTCGAGGACCGCCGCGTCGAATCCCTCCGCCGGTCGGCGGGTGCCGTCGAGCAGGTCCGACGTCGGCGGCCGACCCCAGCCGGTCGCCCGGGTCGCGAACCGCCACAAGCTGGAGGCCTCGACGATCTCCGCCTCGCGGGCGCCCTGAACCGACCGGCAGGCCTGCGCCTCGAAGTCGAGTTCGGTCGGCCAGTCCCGGGTGGCGTGGGACACGCCGCCGCCGGTCTCGGTGATCCGGTCGTTCACTTCCGCCAGCCAGCCCATTCCAGTCTCCTTGCGCTCCCACGGCGTTTACTTCATACAGCGTAGACCGTTTCGGTAAGCTGTGGACGGCTTCCACGGCCGCCTCGCGCCGCCTCGACCCACTGCCCCGGGTCGGGGCGGCGCACCCATGTGACCGCCAGGCGTGTGTGTGACGCCTCACATCCGGCGTACCGCGCTTTACCAGGGGAAATCCTCCCGTTCGCGGTGTCGGTCGGTATGGTTTGCCACGCCCTTAAACTACTGGCTCGATAGGATTTGATGCGGTCTAGGTTGCCGGGCGGGCGGCGGCGCCCCGAAGGGTGTCTCCGGGGCGCCGTCGCTCGTCCTAGCCCGGGAGGTCCGCCCTGCCCTCCCGCTTGGCGGCCCGGGTACTGCTGGCGGTTCCGGGCCCGCTGACGACCACCACACCGGCCTTCCTGGGTGTCACCGGGACGACCAGATATCGATTGCCTCCGAGTGGGATGACCCTCACCTGCGTCGCGGGGGTGCGCTGCTGGTTGTTCACCACCCGGTAGAACCCGCCACTAGAGCTGTTGGCGCTCATGTCCTTCCTTTCGTTGAGTTGGAGCGATCGGGCGACGGTGGGCGGCCTGGGATGCTCCGCAGGGGCCGTCCGCCGGTTGCATAGCGAGCACGCGGCCTGGCACCGGGCTGAGTCGTCGCCGTACGCCTTGCCCGTGCACGGCTCACCGGACCACCCCCGCCCCAGCTTCGATGAGCATGCCGCCCACGAGGATCAGCGGTAGCGGCGTCGCCTCCAGGAGCTGTCGCATCAGGTTGGCCTTCGTGGTGCGCATGGTCTCGATGGCCTGCTGCCGCTTCCTGCGCCTGACCCAAGCCGTGTCGCTGGCGTGATCGATGTGAAGGACGAACCCGGCCCCCTTGAGGGCCTCGACGACTCCGGTGAGTCCGAGGTTCTCCACGGTCCACATGCAACGGTCCGGGTCCCATCGGGCACCCCCAGCCCTGAGGGCGTCCTTGGCCCAGATCGGTGAGTGGATGAGTGCTTCTTGCCCCTGCACCTCGATCCGGACGATTCCCCGGACGGGCCGACCGGACATACGCCCTCCTAAAGGAGGGCGCACGTCCGTCCGGTCAACGTTGGCCACGGTTGACGTCATGTCCGGTCGAATTTCCGGTGCTTGACCTGCGGTTTCGTCAAACGTCCGGTCGATTTCCACTCGGATGTCCGCTCGAAGTTGCCTGAGTCGACCGTTGTGGATGTCCGGTCGAATTCCGCTCATGACGTAGCGCCCTGCGATCATCACGTCACTCATGGCTTATGCCGTCTTCCTGGTACGCGTTCTCCGAGTGCTGCGCGACACGGGCGGCCGGGTTTGCCGTGTAGAAGACGTTTCGGCCCTGCTCGCGCTTGACAAGCACGCCCTGGGTGATGCGGGTGTTGGCGAGTTTGCGGGTGGCGTCCTCGTTCTTGCCCAGGAAGGCGGCGAGCTTCTTGAGGGGCACGCCCTCTGCGCCGAACCCGTTCACGTAGTGCCAGAGACCCTCGCCGTGCCCCTGGGCGAGGTGGCCGGATCGGGTGCCGTTGACGGCCGTGAAGGTGAGCGTGATGTCGTCGAGCTTCTGGGCGTCCTTCGACTTCGTCTGGTCGAGCTTCCGGTCACGGGACTCACCGACGCGGGCGATCTTCCACACCGCGTCGGCGTCGTCCTCGATGCAGGACGCGCCCCGGCTGCGCTCCCCGGCGTGCCCGGTGTGGTGAACGTAGAGCGTTGTCGCTCCGGACCGTTCGCGGATCTGGTCGGCGAATCCGGTGAGGACCGGGCTCATCTGGGTGTTGCTGTCCTCGTCGAGCCCGGCCGTGCACCGGCGCAGCGTGTCGATGACGACCAGGTCGGCACCGACGTCGGTGGCAACGTCTGCGAGGTGCTTGGCGTGGGTGGCCTTGGAGATGTTGGCGGCCTGGGCGAAGAGGTGGAAGTGATCGGGCTCAACTGGGCGGCCTCCGTTGTTCGCCACCTCCCATGCCGTGATGCGTTCGTCAAGGCCGCTGGCCCCTTCTGCCGCCACGTAGAGCACGTTCCCGGCCCGGGGCACGTCGTAGCGGTCGAGCCAGGGGCGGCCGGTGGCGATGCTCAGCGACCAGCCGATCGCGAGGAACGACTTCATCGACTGGTTTTTGCCAGCCAGCACCGCATAGGAGCCCCTGGTGAGGATGCGGTCGATGAGCTGTTCTGGCCGGGGGATGTTGCCGAGCTTCGAGCGGTCGTAGAGGGCGGCGCGCAGGCTGTCGAGGTCGCCGACGGCCTGTTCGTCGCGGAACTTCTCCCGAGCCTTGTGGGTTGCCTTCTCCCGCATGTACTGGCGCCACACCAACTCTTCGTAGGTGGGTGCCTTGCGTCCCTGGTTGTCGGCGCCGTCGTAGAGCCGTTCGGCGCGGCGCAGGAACTCGGGGAAGTCGCTGTCGATGAGGTCGGCGAGGGTCGCCTCTTCGGTGCCGGGGAACGGCGGCATCTGGTAGGTCACGCCCAGACCTCCAGGTCTGCGAGGCCCGGGTCGGCGAGTGGGGTGTCGACGGTGACGAGCTGGTGCATGCCGAACCCGGCGTCGAGGTGGTCGGACAGGTCGGCGCCCTTGACGTCGACGGCGGCCCGGACGACCTCGATGCCGCGGGCGATGGGCAGGAACGTGGTGACGACCTGCTCAGCGTGCGCGTATCCGGGGCGGTCGTAGTCCGCCATCACCATCACGTCGGGCTTGAGTCCCCGGAAGTGGTCGGCGTGGGCCTGCGTCCACTTGCCCGCGCCGCCCGCGTTGCAGGTGGCGGTGTAGCCCATGGAGCGCAGACGCTCTGCGTCCTTCTCACCCTCGACGATCCACAGGTTCGTGGTGAACGGCTTGCCCTGCAACGCCTTTAGCGCGTCCGGCAGCCGGTACGGCAGGCCCTCGCCGACGGTGGTGCCGTCGTCGAGCTTGCGGCTCCAGCGCTTCCCGGACTTCTTCGTCGGGTCGGGCCGCCACTGCCTGAAGCCCTGGCACCCGTCGCCCTTGAGCGCGCACCGGGCGACGGCGAAGACGAGCGTGCCGTCGGCGTCGCGGTACTCGTACTCGGCGACCTTGCGGTGCCGCCAGTCGTGCGGCGCATCCTTCTGCATGCCGCACGGCATCCAGTCGTCGACGTCAGGGCGGGCGGGCTCGACACCGGAGCAGAGGTCGCGCCAGGTGAGGCCGACGGCCTTGAGGATGTCGTCCCGGCCGCAGTTGCCGTGGCACGTGAGGACGACCGGTTGGCCCTTGGTGCCCCGGGCAACGCTGAGGCTCGGCGTGCTGTCGTCGTGGGCAGGGCACCTGGCGACGAACGCCTGTCCGCGCGCACGCCACCGCACACCGTCGAGCTTCTCGGCCAGGGCGTCGAGCGGGTCGACCAGTTCAGCGGCCACCGCGACCACCACCCCGACGTGCCCCGCCGCCGAGGGCGAGCGGGCACCACGGCTCGTGAGCGATCGTGAGGGCCGCACCCATCAGACCCACCCGGGCCATCGAACGCCGCTGCCTGCGGTTCGGGACGCTCGGCTGTGCACCGCAGTCGTGGCACGCGAGGGCCGCGCCCCGGTGGCGGTACGCCAGCGCCGGACCGCTCGGTACGCTGTTGATGTCGTCGTCGTTCGTCTGCGCGCCCGATCCCTGTCCGGATCGGGCGTTGTTCTTATTCAAGGGGTTCTCGTCTCCCGTTTTCGGGAGCTGGCTCCCACCCCCTACGCGGGTGGGACTTCGCGGGCGTCGGCAACTACCGACCCGGGCAGCCTCGGCTTACCGGCACTGCTCTCGACGCTTGGCGTCGACCTCTGCGGCCCACCTGCTCGATGCTGTGTGGACTACTCGGACGCCGCGTCGGTGAGCTGGTACTGGCGAAGGAACTGACCGGTGAGGACGCGCACCGACCGGCCGACCCGGACGGCGGGCAGTTCGCCGCGTTCTGCCGCCGCGTAGGCGGTCCGCAGGCCGACGCCCAGGATGCGAGCGGCGTACGCGATCCCGATCGTCGGCTGCGTCGCGGGGTCCGGCAGGACGCGGGAGGGCAGCGTGTTGATGGACATGGACTCTCCTTGAGCATGACTTGCGCTCAATTCGATCAAGCGCGGCGCTCAGCATGACACGAGCGGCGCACGTGCGCAAGATGACTTGAACTAGCGCTCAAAATGAGCAATGATGAGCTCGCACGGCAGGAGGGGTCACGTGGTCGAAGAAGGCAACAAGTCAAACCCGGTGGGCGAGTCGGTACGGGCGAACGTCCGCCGACTCAGGGCAGCGAAGGGGTATTCGTATGCCGAGCTGGCCGAGCGGCTGGAGGAGATCGGCTGGAGAATTCCCGTCATCGGGCTGCGCCGGATCGAGAGCGGCGACCGGCGGGTCGACGTCGGCGACCTCATGGCGCTCGCTCACGTCTTCAACTCGTCGCCCCTCGACTTGCTGGTCGATCCGCATGCCGACGAAGGCGAGGTCTATCAGGTGACATCGTCGCTGGTCAGTACGGTCGAGTCGACCCGCGAGTTCATCCGTGGCAACCAGCCACTGATGGACATCGCCAACAACTCCAGCCCGGCGGCCAGCGGCTGGATGAGCGACTTCGTCACCGGCCTGCCGCCAGCCCGGGGGCAGAAGGTGTGGCAGAAGTACATCGAACAACTTCGAAAGGATGGTGATCAATGACTCGCAAGCAGGACCCGATCAAGCGAGTCGAACTCGCCGACGGGCGTATCCGCTACCGGTTCGTCGTCGACCTCGGGGCGAAGCCCGATGGCCGCCGCGACCAGAAGACGATGACGTTCGACACCCAGCGGGAAGCCCGCGCCGAACGCGCACGGATCATCAGCGAGCGGGCGACCGGGACACTGGTCCGGCCGAACAAGAAGCTCACGGTTGAGCAGGTCGCGACCGAGTTCCTGACCGCGAAAGCGGACGCGGGCAAGAAGCCGTCCACCGTCCGGTCGTATCAGGATGCGCTTGCGCCGCTGGTCGACCGGCACGGCAAGTTGCCGATCCAGGCCCTCGACATCCGCCACCTTGAAGCGCTCCGTCGCGACATGTTGGCCGGGCGAACCCGCAGGATCGGGACCGGCGACCTCGCCCCCAGAACGGTCAACCTGGCCTTGGGGGTGTCCACGATGCTGCTGAAGTACGCCATGCGCCGCAGGCTCGTCGGGCACAACGTCGCCGAGCTGGTCGACCGGGTCCCTGCGGACCCCGATGCCGGATCGGACCGGGCGGCGTGGCAGACGGCTGATGCCGTGGTGTTCCTACGGGGTGTCCGTAACGACCGGCTGCACGCCGCGTGGATGCTGTCGCTGCTGGGTCTGCGTCGAGGTGAGGTCCTCGGCCTGCGCTGGCTGGACGCTGACCTGACGGGGGAGCGGGCAGCCGAACGCGGCTTCCCGGCCGGGACGCCAACCCTTGCGGTGGTCAACAACCGCACGTGCGTCGCGGGCAAGATCATTGAAGGCACCCCGAAGGGGCGTGGTCGGCGCCGGGTTCCGCACCTGCCGATCCCACGCCCTCTCGTAGATGCCCTCAAGGCCCTGAAGGCCACGCACGCGGCCGAGAAGCTCGCGGCGGGCGAGGCGTATGGCTCCTGCCCGTTGTGCGGCGGTGCCCATGTGGTCGTTGACGAGTTGGGCGCGCCGTTCCGGCCCGCGCGGTACAGCGAGCGGTTCGAGGCCTTGGTGAAGAGCGCTGGACTCCCGCGTCTTGTGCTGCACGGGTCGCGCCACTGCGCGGCGTCGATCCTCGCCGACCTGGGGGTGCCGGACATCGTCGCGGCGGCCTGGCTCGGACAGACGGACGTCGCCGTAACCAAGGGCTACCAGCACGTGATGAACGACCGGATCGCGGAGGCGAGTCGGTCACTCGGTGAAGCGCTCACCGGGTAGCGCAACAAGCCCGTGCACGACGTGTGACAAACGTGTGAGAAATTGCCCCCGTAGGTGATGCTTCAACGCCGTTGAAGATCCCGAGTGATTGCCGCTGACCTGCTGCAACGGCCGAGGAAGCGGGAAGGTCACCCGCCGACCGAGTTGGACGTCAACAACAACTCGCTGGTCGTCGCGGTCACCGTCGGCGGGATCCGGATCCTGCTCACCGGCGACGCCGAGACGGAGGAGCAGCTGAGCCTGCTCGACGCGCCCCTGCACGCCGACGTGTTGAAGGTCGCCCACCACGGCTCGGCGTATCAAGATCCGGCGTTCCTCGACGCGGTCGCCCCGAGGGTCGCCCTGGTCAGCGTCGGCGCCGGCAACGACTACGGCCACCCGAGCCCCGCCGTCCTGAGCCGCCTGGTCCGCGGGGGTGCGCGGGTCGTCCGTACCGACGAGGAAGGCGACATCGCCGTGGTCCGGGACGCCGCCGGTCGGCTCGCGGTCGTGGCCCACGGCTCGTCCGCTTTTGTCAGGGGGTCGTGACACGATGGCTCGCGTGTCTGGATCTGGTCTGCCCCGCCTCCGCCTGGTGATCGGCGACGAGGAGCTGCTCGTCTCCCGCGCCGTCACCGACACCATCGCCGCCGCCCGGGCGGACGACCCCGACACCGAGGTCCACCGCCGTCCAGGGGGCGATCTGACGGCCGGTGAGCTGGCCGAAATGCTGAGCCCGTCGCTGTTCGGCGGGCGGCGGGTCCTCGTCGTCGACAGCGGCCAGGACACCAAGAAGGACATCGTCGCGGCGCTGCTCGCCTATGCCGCCGACCCCGAGGACGACGTCGTCCTCGTCGTCACCCACGCCGGCGGCGCCAAGGGCAAGGCCCTCGCCGACGGGTTCAAGTCCGCCGGCGCCGACGTCGTGCCCGCCGCGAAGATCGGCAAGCACCGCGAGCGGGTCGACTTCGTGCGCAACGAGATCCGCCGGCAGGGCGGCAAGATCGGCGAGGACGCGGCAGAGGCCCTGCTCAGCGCCGTCGGCAACGATCTGCGCGAGCTGGTCGCCGCCTGCTCGCAGCTGGTCGCCGACACCGGCGGGCGGATCGACGTGAGCACCGTGGCGCAGTATTACCGCGGCCGCGCCGAGGTCTCCGGGTTCACCGTCGCCGACGCCGTCATGGTCGGCGACACGGCCGCGGCGCTGGAGGCCCTGCGGTGGGCGATGCACGTCGGCGTGGACCCCGTGCCGATCGCCGACGCCATCGCCGACGGCGTCCGCACCGTCGCCCGGGTGGCCGCCGCGGGCAAGGGCAGCGCATATCAACTCGCCGGAAATTTGGGAATGCCTCCGTGGAAGGTCGAACGCGCACAGCGCCAAGCCCGTGGCTGGACGGCCGAGGCGCTCGTTGATGCCATGCGAGTGGCGGCAGAGTGCAATGCCGCCGTAAAGGGTGGCTCGGACGACCGCGCCTATGCGCTCGAGCGGGCTGTGTTCGCAGTGGTCGCGGCGCGTGCTGGAGGAATAGGACGATGACGACGAGCAACGGGTTCGCCTCACAGGCGCCGCTGTATGTGCGTGCGCTGCGGCTTCGCCACCTGCATATCGGCGGATTCGTCAGTTTCATGCTGTTCGAGTGCATGATCGCGGGCGGTGTGCTGCTCGCGCTCGCCGAGCTGGCCAGCTGGTGGGCGGTCCCCGTCCTCCCCGCCGTCGTCGCCGTCATGGTGAAGGTCAACGACTTGGCCATCGGCGGCTCGAAGCGGGTCCGGGCGCAGGCGCGTTCCGCGGCCCGGGGTTCATCCGAACGGGCGTCATCCACTCGGGTGGATCCGGCCACCGAGACCGATGAGCCGACATCCGCCACCCGGCGGACCACGACCGCGCTGGACCGCGCCGAGATGGCCCGGGGCACCGGCACCGGCTCCGGCGCGGCGGCCCGCGCCGCGGGCGCCGGGCGCGACTCGTCCGGGATCGGGGTCTCGACCGCCGGCTCGGGCCGCGCGGCCGCGGGCAGCGTCGCCAGGTCCGGCTTTGCCGCGGCAGGCGTCGGCGGCTCTGGCGTCTACGGCTCCCGTTCGGGTTCGGCCGGGTCTGGCTCGTCAGGTGGTTCGGGTTCGGCGGGCTTCGGCTCGGCGGATGGTTCGGATCCGTCCGGCGGGGCACGGGGTGCCGGCTCGTCCGCCGGTGCCGCGGCCGCTTCCGCCGGCAACGGCTCCGGCGGGGTCGGCGTCCGCCAGGGCGGCGCGGGTGCCACGCGCACCGCGACCCGGCCGGCATCCGGCGAACCGCCGGCGCAGCGCAAGAAGGTCGGCGTCATCCGGATCTCGGTCCCGGCCCGCGACGGCGGCCCGCGCGGCGCCCGCCAGCCGGAGACGAACAACGAATACGGCATCTCGCCGGCCAGCGACGCCCCGCCCACCCAGCCCACCGCCGAGACCGCCGGCCACCACGCCGCCTCCGGTCAGGCCGTCCGCGACGCCGACACCGGCTCCCACGCGGCGTTCGACGACGCCGACACGACGGGCTCCGGCCGCACTTTCCGCGACGGCGACACGACGGGTTCGGGCCGGGCGTTCCGGGATGGGGACACGACGGGTTCGGGCCGGGCGTTCCGGGATGGCGACACGACGGGTTCGGGCCGGGCTTTCCGGGATGGCGACACGACGGGCTCGGGCCGGGCTTTCCGGGACGGTGACACGACGGGCTCGGGCCGGGCTTTCCGGGACGGTGACACGACGGGCTCGGGCCGGGCTTTCCGGGACGGTGACACGACCGGCTCCGGTCGGGCCTTCCGGGAGGGTGACACGGGTTCTGGCCGGGCGTTCCGCGAAGGCGTCCCGGGGCAGCAGGTCGTGGTCCGCGACGGGGACACCGGGGTTCACCCGGCGTTCCGGACGGGGGAGGGCGGCGGCGCCCGGTCCGCGTTCCGCCAGGGCGGTCACGAGGACATCCACGAGGCGGACACGGGTAGCCACTCGGCGTACCAGACCTCGGACGGCCGCCGGTCGCGCGTGCACGCCGACGAGTCCGACGGCCGCCATGGCCGGACCGGCGAGCACGAGGGCTGGGACCGGGCCACCGGCGACGCCACCTGGCCGACCCGCAGCGGCTGGGACGAGTCGGCCGAGTCCGCACACGCGGGTCAGCACGGGGACTACTCCGGCACCGGCCGGGACTGGGACCACTCCGGCGAGACCGGCCAGGACTGGGACCGCGCGGGCCGCGCCGGCCAGGACCGGGGCCAGGCCACGCAGATCAGCCAGCGCCGCAGCCGCGACGACGAGGCGACCGAGGCCTGGGACGTGTCCGGCCGGCCCACCCAGGACCGAGCCCACGACAGCGGCGCCTGGGAGCATGACGGTCGGGCGGACCACGACGCTTCGGACGGCCGTGGCTGGCGCGCCGGCCAGGACGGCCGCGACTGGCAGGACGGCCGGGACGCTTCCGACGGCCGCGGCTGGCGCAGCGGTCACGACGGCCACGACGGTCACGGCTCGCAGGGCGACCGGGACGCCTCCGACGGCCACGGCTGGCGTAGCGGCAATGACGGCCACGGCTCGCAGGGGGGCCAGGACGCTTCCGACGGCCGAGGCTGGCGCGGCGTGCAGCACGGTCCCCAGGGCTGGCAGGGCGACCCGAAGGGCTACACCGGCCATGGCGCGCCGGAGTGGGGGCACGACGACGAGGGTCAGCGCTGGGACCGGGCCACCCCCGCGGGCTGGGAGCAGGTCGCCCAGGACGCCGGCCCGGATCGGGTGACGCGTGCCGGGCACGGCGGCGCCGGCGAGGGCCAGCAGGCGTGGGGCGAGGACACCGAGGCCGGCTGGGGCGACGAAGCGGCGTGGGCCGGCCGGCAAGGTGCCCGCGACGGCCAGGCCAACTGGGGCGACGAGACCGCCTGGGGCGACCGCGCCGCGTGGATCAGCCGCGCCGCCGCCGCACGCACCGACCAGCCTGCCCCGGGCACGCGGGCGGCGATGGAGGCGTACGCGGACGGTAGCGCCGACGCGCAGCAGGGGGCCGGCTACACCGTCGCCGGCGGATCGGCCGGCTACACGGGCGGCCACGGCCAAGCGGACTACGCAGGCGCCGGCCAGCAGGGTTACGCGGGCAACGGCGAAGCGGGCTACGCGTCCGGTCAGGCGGGCAGCGGCGACGCGGGCTACGTGCCTGGTCAGCAGGGCTACGCGGCCAGCGGCGATGCCGGCTACACAACCGGCCAGCAGGGTCACGCGGGCGACGGCGGGCCTGGTTACGTGCCCGGTCAGCAGGGCTACGCGGCGAGCGCCGAGGCAGGCTACGCGGCCGGTCAGGCAGGCTACGCGGCGAGCGCCGAGGCAGGCTACGCGGCCGGTCAGGCAGGCTACGCGGCAGGTCAGGCAGGCTACGCGGGCAGCGGTGAGGCGGGCTACGCGGGCGACGGCCAGGCGGAGTACGCGGGCGACGGGCAGGCGGGGTATGCCCGGCAGGCGGGCTCGGGGTACACCGGCGGCGAGCAGGGCGGGCGCGGCGACGGGCACGGAAACGTGGTGCCCGGTGAGCCGGTCGACCCGTGGGCGGAGTGGGACGACGAGACCGGCTGGGCGGACCAGTCGCAGTGGGGTGCCGCGCCGAGCCGGGGTGGGCAGACCGGTTGGGGGGCGGGTCAGGCGGCGTGGAACGGGTACGAGCCGGCCGACGAGCCCGACACCGACGAGCCGGTGCGACCCGTCGACAACGGCCGGACCGCCGCCAACCGGGATGCCGCCGGTGGGCGCCACGCGCAGCGTCAGCCGGGAGGGCGCCGGAGGGCGGATGACACGGGGCGCTTCCCGTCCGGGCAGTTCCAGTCGGGGCGGCACGCCGAGCGGCCCTGGCGGACCGACGACGACCTGACCCGGCAGCGGACCGGAGGCTTCAACCAGGGCCGCTTCGCCTGAGCCGAACAGCAGGCCGGCCAGTACAGGGGCCTGACGGGCGCTGGGCGCCATGAACGATGAGCCGGAGGCGGCTCGGGGCACTCGCCCTGGTCGCCTCCGGCTCTTGGCGTCTGAGGGTGCTGCATTGGCCTGGTGGCGGCGTCTGGGGCGTGGCCTGGCGATGGCGGAAGGGTTGGCTTCGACCGGGACCGGGCCTGGCGGACTGTCAGCGGGGTTCGGGCGGCGTGCCGGAAGCGGACGCCTGCCTGGCCCTGGTCCCCGCCAGCACAGCGATGCCCAGGGCGGTGGGGCGCGCTACCAGGACCCGGATGTATGCGGAGCGGGGCCGGCGGCAGCCCCCGGTGTCCGCGGCGGGGGGTGGGTGGGAACAGCGAAAGCGCCGCCCTCGGTGGGGCGGCGCCTTTCGCGGAGCTGAGAAGAAGTGCTGGGGCCGGTCAGGCGGCCAGCGAGCCCAGCTTCTTGGTGATGGCCGACTTGCGGTTGGCCGCCTGGTTCTTGTGGATGACACCCTTGCTGGCAGCCTGGTCCAGCTTGCGCGAGGCGTCGCGGAGCAGGGTGGTGGCGGCCTCGGTGTCGCCGGCGGCGGTGGCCTCGTGGAACTTGCGGATCGCGGTCTTCAGGGAAGACTTGACCGACTTGTTGCGCAGGCGGCGCTTCTCGTTCTGCCGGTTGCGCTTGATCTGGGACTTGATGTTCGCCACGCGACAGACCTCGTCTTGTTAGCTCGGGTTGGAAAAGTTTAGGCGCAAGCAACAGGGACGCGTCACCGTGCGCGATGAATCAGGTTACCAGGTCCCCACCCTGCCAGCCAAAACGGGCGGCCACGGTGGGGTGGGGTCTTACAGGGCGCTGCCCTTCTTGTACTCGTCCCAGGACAGTTCCCAGTCGGTCCAGCCGTCGCCGTACTTCACGCGCTCCTCGGTGCCCTTGACGATGACGGGGTCGCCGATGTGGGTCACGCCGTACAGCCATTTTGCCAGGTCGAGGGAGATGTTGACGCAGCCGTGGGAGACATTGCGCTTGCCTTGGTCCTTGACGGACCAGGGGGCGGCGTGGATGTACTGGCCGCTCCAGGTGATCCGCTGGGGGTACTCGACCTTCGTGCGGTAGCCGTCGGGGGAGTCGACGGGGACGCCGTAGGTGGAGGAGTCGAACCACTCCCACTCGTTCTTCACCATGACGATGAAGTTGCCGCTGTCGGAGGGGTTGCTCGGCTTGCCCAGGGAGACGGGCATCGTCTTGAGCAGGACGCCGTCCTCGGTGATCGTCATCTGCTTGGTAGCGTTGTCGACCTCCATGATGAGCTTCTTGCCCACGGTGGCGTCGACGGTGATGTCCTTCTCACCGTAGGACTTGCCGCCGAAGGAGACGCCGCCGACGCGGGCGCGCAGGGAGAGCTTCGTGCCCGCCTGCCAGTACTCCTTGGGGCGGTAGTGGATCTCCTTGCTGGTGTACCAGTTCCAGCTGCCCTCCTGCGGCGGGTCGGAGGACATGAGGAGCCGCCGCTCAATGCCGGCCCGCTTGTCCTTCGGGATCTCGACGCCGAAGGACAGGATCATCATCATGCCGACGCCGACGACCTGGCCGTCGCCGATCTGGCTGCTGGTGCGGGCGAGGCTGGACGGCTTGGCCATGGTGGTGAACTTCACCGTGGACTTGGCGCTGCCGGCGGTGATCGTGGCCGTGTACTCGGTGGAGTACTTCAGCTGCTTGTCCGGCATCCACTCGACCCCCTTGCCCGAGGCGCCGGTAGAGCCCGAGGCGCCGGTGGAGCCCGAGGCGGCGGTGGAGGGCGAGGCGCCGGTGGCGGGCGCACCCTGGCCACCAGCGGGCAGGGCGGCGCCGGACACGGTGGCGCCCGAGGCGTCCTGCAGCGTGACCGTGGCGTCGGAGGAGGCCTCGTACACGAGGGACGTCGCGGTCGAGACGTCCTTGGCGCCGTCGGTGGGGGCCGTCACCTTGACGGTGGCGGCCGCGGCGCTGGAGCCGCTGCCGCCGCCCTTCCAGGACGGGGCGGGGTCGCTGCAGCCGGCGAGCAGCAGGGCGCTCACCACGAACACGGAGGTCAGTCGTCGTAGTTGCATCAGCAACCATTGTGCCCGGGTCCGCAAGGACGGCAACCTGGCACCCGCCGGGACGGCAACGCGACGGTGGTCGCGGGCCGGGAGGGCGAGCGGGCGGCCGCCACGGGCTACAGCGACGGCAGGCGGACGAGGAACGTGGTGCCGGGCTTGTCGCCGTGGTCGGTGACGGTGATCGTGCCGCCGTGGCGTTCGATGACGGTGCGGCTGATGGCCAGGCCGAGGCCTGTGCCGGGCAGGCCGAGGCTGCGGATGTTGGAGCCGCGGAAGAAGCGCTCGAAGAGCCGGGACCGCTCCTCCTCGGGGATGCCGACGCCGGTGTCGGTGACCCGCAGGTCGACGCCGGCCCGGTCGCGGGTCAGCTCGATCTCGACCCGGCCGCCTGCGGGTGTGAACTTCACCGCGTTGGTGACGAGGTGGTCGACGACCTTGCGCAGCCGCGGCGGGTCGCCGGCGACGGGCGCCGGGCCGTCGGGGAGCGTGACCCGCATGTCGATGTCCTTCTCCTGCGCCGCGCGGGTGCCCGCGAGCGCGGAGTCGCCGACCACGGCCGCGAAGTCCAGGGGACGCTCGACGAGGGAGACGTAGCCGCTCTCCAGACCGGCCAGGTCCAGCAGGTCGTCGATGATCGCCCGGAGGTTCTCGGCGTTGCGGGCGATGACCGACAGGAACTGCGAGCGGGTCGTCTCGTCGTCGTTGTCGTGCAGGAGCAGCTCGGTGTACGAGGAGATCGACGTGAGCGGGGTGCGCAGCTCGTGGCCGACGAGGGAGATGAACTCGTCCTTCGTGCGGGCCAGCTGGCGGGCCAGGTCCTCGGCGCGGCGGCGCTCCAGGAACTGCCCGACGTGCGCGGCGATCCCGGACAGCAGCGCGATGAGGGACTGCTCGGGCTCCTCGGCGGCGTCGCCGAAGAAGCTGAGCGTGCCGGTGACCCCGGTGCCGTCGCGGATCGGCACGGCCAGGCCGACCCGCAGGCCGTGCCGGGCCAGCGACGGCACGTTGAGGCGGCTGCCGACGACGGAGATGTCGGGGACCCAGGCGGGCTGGCCGGTCTCCCAGGCGACCCCGGAGACGCCGACGCCGGGGGCGAGGGGGCCGGGTTCGGGGATGACGTAGCCGGGCTCGGTCCACATGGCGGCGTTGCGCAGGACGTTGCCGACCTTGTCGACCAGCCACAGCTCGCTGTGCGGCCACTGCAGGGTGCGCGCGACGGTGCCGAGCAGCTCCGGGCCGGCGTCCTCGATCGTGGGCGCCTGCTCCAGGATGCGGGAGACGGCGAGCTCGCACTCGATGAGCCGCTGCGCCCGGCGCCGGTCGGTGACCTCGTGCAGGGCCGCGACGGCGCCGAGCCGGTTGCCGTCGGTGTCGCGGATCGGTTGGGCGTTGGCGGTGAAGCTGCGCCGGGGGCGTCCGGGCATGTGGACGACGACCTCGGCCTCGCGGACGTGCTCGCCGTGGAACGCGCGGACCAGGGGCAGGTCCTCGGAGACGCCGGGCACGCCGTGCGACCGGTACTGCTCGACCCAGGTGGCGGCGGTGGACTGGTCGGCCTCGCCGCCGGTGATCTCCCGCATGGCGCGGTTGAACAGGATCAGCCGGCCGCGCTCGTCGCAGGCGACCACGCCGGCGTCGAGGTTGTCGAGCAGGGCGCTGAGGAAGTGCCGCTCGCGGGCGAGCTGCCGCTCGGCGGTGACGCGTTCGCTGATGTCGTACACGAACGCGTGCGCGTGCCGCCCGGCCGGCCCCTCCACGACGTTCAGGGTCAGCTCGACCGGGAACTCGTCGCCGGCCCGGTTGGTGGCGTACAGCTGCAGCCGCTGCCCGATCAGCTTCGGTGCGCCGCCCCGCGCCAGCCTGGTCAGCCCGGCGCGGTGCGCCGCCCGGAACCGCTCGGGGATGATCAGCTCGTCCACCTGCTTGCCGATCGCCTCCGCGGCGGACCAGCCGAAGGTGCGCTCGGCCGCCTTGTTCCAGCGGGTGATCTCGCCGGTGAGCTCGATGGCGATGAACGCCTCCAGCGCGGTCTCCAGCACCGCGTCGGTCTCGGCCGCGGCGATGGAGATGTCCTGCCGGCTGGTCTCGGCGCCGAGCATGACCTCCAGCATCGCGGCGCACTCCGACACGGCGGCGATGTCGTCGTCGGTCCAGTGCCGGGGGACGGAGTCGGTGACGCAGATCGCCCCGAGCGTGTTGCCGTGCAGGTCGTGGATGGGGTGGCCGAGGTACGCCGTGACGCCCCGGTCGAGCACCGCGCCGAGGTCGCGCAGCACCGGGTGGTCCCGGGCGTCGCTGACGACGAGCGGCGCGTTCCCGGTCACCACGTACTGGCAGAACGAGCTGGTCGCCGGCTCGGCGTGGACGCGGTCGAGGTCCGGCGGGAGGCCGTGCCGGCCGATGATGTGCATCCGCTCGTCGTCGACGAGGGTCAGCAGACCGACGGGGGCGACGACCGAGCGTGCGGCGAGCCGGACCAGGCCGTCGACCGGCGCGGACGACGACGCCAGCAGTGTCTGGGCGCGCCGGAGCGCGGCAAGCCGTTCGGGCTGCGTGAGCACGCCGAAGTCGAGCTGCGGCATGTCCACCCCCAACCCGCGAGCAGCTAGGTCGATGGTACCCGCGCAAAGGGGCTAAATCAGACTAAAGCCGGAGCTGCGTGGCCCGGGCCAGGGTCGACGACGGGTCCTCGCCGGCGGTCAGGTCGATGTCGTCGGTGAGCCGCCCGTCGGCGAGCCGCAGCAGCCGGTCGCACCGCGCCGCGATCTGCTGCTCGTGCGTGGCGAGCAGCACCGTCATGCCGCGCTCCTCCCGCAGGTCGAGCAGCAGGTCCAGGATCTGCGTGCCGTTGGCGGAGTCGAGGTTGCCGGTCGGCTCGTCGGCGAGCAGCAGCTTCGGCGACCCGATCAGGGCCCGGGCGATCGCCACCCGCTGCTGCTGGCCGCCGGACAGCTGCGCCGGCAGGGCCCGCTCCCGGCCGGCGAGGCCGACCGCGTCGAGCAGCTCGCGGGCGCGCTGCTGCTTGTCGAACCCGACGCGGAACGGCAGCACCGGCGCGATGACGTTGTCGAGCGCGGTGAGCGCGGGCAGCAGGTGGTACCGCTGGAACACGAACCCGACCGTGCGCCGGTATTCGCTGAGCTTGCGCCGCCGCAGCGCGGTCACCTCGACGCCGTCGACGACGATCGTGCCGGCGTCGGCGCTCTCGATCGCGCCGACCAGGTGCAGCAGCGTCGACTTGCCCGACCCGCTCGGCCCGGTGACCGCGGTGAAGCTGCCGGGCTCCACGCTCAGGGTCAGCTCGTCGGCGGCGACGATGTCCTGCTCCCCGGTGTGGAAGCGCTTGGTCAACCCGGCGACGGACAGCGCGGCGCCCGTGGAGAGGGTGGCGCCGGTGGACGGTGCGGTCATCGCCCTACTCTGTCGCAATGCATTGCGACAATGCAAGGGGCGAGTAGGCTCTGGACATGCCGATCCATCACGCGGTGCTGTCGCTGCTGTCGCACGGGCCCAGCTACGGGTACGAGCTGAAGAGCGCCTTCGAGACCGCGGTCGGCCCGCAGTGGGGCCCGCTGAACATCGGGCACCTGTACCAGATCCTGGACCGGCTCTCCCGCGACGGCATGGTCAGCTCCGAGCGGCACGCCCAGGCGGTCAAGCCCGACCGGGTCGTCTACGAGATCACCGACGCCGGCCGCGGCGAGCTGCGGCGCTGGCTGGACGAGGCGAGCCCGCGCAGCGGCGGCTTCCGCGACGACTTCTTCCTCAAGGTGACCGCCGCGGCCCGCTCCGGCGACGGGGAGGTGGTGCGCACCGTGCTGGGCCAGCAGCGCACGTACCTGCTGCGCGAGCTGCGCAACCTCGACGGCCTGCGGCGAAAGGCGGCCGACCCGGTCGTCGGGCTGCTGCTGTCGGCGGCGACCCGGCACGTCGAGGCCGACCTCGCGTTCGTCGACGACGCGGAGCGGGCGCTGCTGAGCGATCCGGCCACGGTCGCCACGCTGAAGGGCGTCCGGCCGACGGGCCCGGACCAGCTGCAACAACCCGCCTAACGCGGGTGCAGGGCGCCCCGCCGCAGGCCGGGGATCTCGAACGGCTCGCCCAGCAGCTCCGCCGCGCCCAGCCGCGCCAGCGCCGGCGCGGTCTGGATGCCGGAGCCGCCCTGCCCCGCGAACCAGTAGAACCCGTCCTGCACCGGGTCGGGCCCCACGACCGGGTTGCGGTCCGGCGCGAACGTCCGCAGCCCCGCCCAGCTCGTCCGCACCCGCCGCAGGTCCAGGGTGGTGACCGCGGCGACCCGCTCGACCCCGAGGGCGACATCCTCCGGCGCGGCGACCGCGTCGACCGGCGGCGACGGCGTCTCGTCGCACGGCGACACCAGCAGCCCGCCGCCCTCGGGGCGGAAGTAGAACTCGTCGCCCACGTCGTGCACCAGCGGCCAGCCGGGCGCGACCCCTTCGATGGAGACGATCGCCACGGTACGGCGCAGCGGCTTCAACCCCGCGGCCGCCACCCCGAGCCGCCCGGCGACGGCGTCCGCCCAGGCACCGGCCGCGTTGACGACCCGCTCGGCCTCCAGCTCGCCGCGGTCGGTGGTGAGCCGCCAGCCGCGCCCGGTCCACTCGCCGGCCTCCAGGCCGATCGCGGTGCGCAGCACCACCCCCGCGGCGGCGGCGCGCTTGCGGTACAGCTGATGCAGCGCGTCGACGTCGATGTCCTGCGCGGTGCGCTCGACCGCGGCCCTGGCGACCGCCGACGGGCGCAGCGCCGGGCACAGCGTCTGCGCCCCGGCGACGTCCGTGCCGCGCAGCGCCGGGTTGGCGGTCAGCAGCGCGTTCATCGCCGGGAGCTGCTCCTCGCCGGCGATCCAGACCAGCGGCCTGGCCCGCAGCAGCGGCGTGCCGGACTCGGCGCCGAGCGCGTCGAGGATCGTCCGCGACGCGCGGGTCAGCGCCCGCACCTCCGGCGTGCCGTAGCTCTCGAGGAAGGCGGCCACGGACCGCCCGGTCGTGTGGTAACCGAACTGGTTCTCCCGTTCGAGCACCATGATCCGCAACGGCTCGCGGTGGCCACCCGCCGCCTCCACCCGTGCGACCATCCGGCTGTCCAGCTCGGCGAGCTCCGCGGCGAGGGACAGGCCGGCCATGCCCCCACCGATCATCGCCACGTCTGCGCGTTCGATCCTGCAATTGTCGCAGGCGATGTTGTGATGTTGCAGAATGTTCCGATTCGAGTCGGGTAGGCATGGAGGCGTGAGATTCGCCGAACTCGCCGCCCGCTGGCAGGACCGACCCGTGCTCGTCGTCGGCGACGCCGTGCTCGACTGCTGGCTGACCGGGACCCCGACCCGCATGAGCCGGGAGGCTCCCGTCCCCGTCATCACGCTGGAGACGACCCGCGAGGTCGCCGGCGGTGCCGCGGCCGTCGCGGGCGCGTTCACCGGCCTGGGCGCCAGGACCACCGTCGTCGGCGTGACCGGCGACGACGACGCGGGCGCCACGCTGCGCTCCAGGGTGTGGGACGGCGGCGCCACCGACCGCCTGGTCGTCGCGGTCGGCCGGCGTACGCTCACCAAGCGCCGCGTCGTCGCCGCAGGTCAGGTGGTGGCACGGTTCGACGACGGCGACACGAGCCCCCTCACCGGCGGGGCCGCCGAGACGCTTCTGCACCGCCTCGGCGAGTCCCTCGCCGAGCGCCCCGCGGCGGTCGTCGTCTGCGACCTCGGCGCCGGCACCCTCGGCCCCGCCGTCCGCGCGCTCCTGGCCAGCCGGCGCCTCGACGTGCCGCTCCTCGCCGTCGACGCGCTGGACCTCGCGCCGTGGGCCCACCTCGGCCCTGACCTCGTCACACCCACCCTCGACACCGTCGGTGGGGTCGTCGACGGGACGACCACCGCCGCCGTCATCGCATCCCGCGGCATGCTCCTGCGCTCGACCGCCGCCGCCGTCGTGGCCGTCACCCTCGACGCCGACGGTGCGGTCGTGCACAGCCACGACGCCGACACGGTCCACACCTCGGCGGCCCCGACACCACGCAACCGGTCCGCGTACGTCGCCGGCTTCGTCCTCGCCCAGCTCGCCGGCGCCGCCCTGCCGGAGGCCGCCGCCACCGCCCAGCGCTGCGCCGCCATCCGCGACCGCGACCTCCCCTTCGCCGCCGCCCAGCTCGGCTCCCTGGACCCCACCCCAGCCTGACCCACCACTGAGCCGCTCGACTTCCCCGCTCCGTGTACGCCCTCCTCGCCCGCCCGCGCAGACGTTGGTCAATGTCGCAATTCGTGGGCTCTGTTCCGCGGGGTGCGGTGGTTCAGCCGAGGGTGACCTCGGTGGTGGGGAGGAGGGTCTTGGGGTCGCAGCGGACGACGACCCGGACCTCCTGGCCGTTCGTCTTGAAGGTCACCCGGTATTCGGCGGCCGGGCCCTGCTGGGCGTCCTCGACGTGGAAGCCGGTCGCCGGGCGTAGGTAGTCGGCCCAGGTCAGGCCGGCGTTGCAGTGGGCGGCGACGGTGCCGCCGGGGGTGCGCAGGATCTGCGTGGAGCCGGGCGACGGAGAAGGGGACGGGGAAGGGGTGGCGGAAGGGCGGCCGCCGCTGGTGGCGGCCACCATGGACGAGCGGACGGCCTCCACTTTGTCGATGCCGACGACGCTGAGCGCCGTCGTGCACACGGCCCAGGCACTGATCGCGAAAACCCACCGTCCACGCCGCATGCGGGGCGCCCTGCCCGGGGGCGGGGAATGCACACCGGCGGGGGAGGGAGATCCGGAGCGAGCCGGGTTTGGGACGGCGACGACCTTGTTGGTGACTTCCTCGCCTGTCTGTCCGTATCATGCCCGAGACGCGCCACCCCCCTTGTCGACGCGACCCACGAGGACCACATGAAGACCCGCACGTGGAGAATCCGCACGTGGTCGATCCGCGCCAAGATCGTCACCCTGCTGCTCCCGCCGCTGCTGTCGCTCGTCGTGCTGTGGGTCTTCGCGACCAGCCTGACGTCCAGCGCGGTGGTCGAGCTGTTCGATGCGCAGACCTACTACAAGCTGGCCGCCGAGCCGGCCGAGACGATGACCGTCGAGCTGCAGCGGGAGCGGAAGCTCTCGCAGGTGTACCTGGGGTCCGGCCGGGCCGAGGGGAAGCCGGAGGCGGCGCTGCTGGCCGAGCAGCGGCGCAAGACCGACACCGCCATCAGCCATTTCCGGTCCCTCGCCGGCAAGGGGGAGACCAAGGACGCCATGCCGGAGGCCGCCAGAGGGCGCCTCACGGAGATCATGGTGGCGCTCGATGGGATCGTGTCGGGGCGCTCGGGGATCTCGTTGGGGCAGATCGACCGGACCGGCGCGATGGAGGTCTACAACGAGCCGATCGACGCGATCTACCGCTGGTACAACGCACTGCCCGGCGTCAGTGACGCGCAGCTGAGCAAGGACGCCCGGACCAACATCGCGATGAGCCGCGCCCGGGAGCTGCTCGCGCGGGAGGACTCGCTGGTCAACGGCGCCGCCGCGGCGGGCAAGTTCATCCGCACCGAGGCCGCCGACCTGATCGCGGCGATCGGCGCGAAGCGCGCCGAATACGCGGAGCAGTCCGCGGAGCTGCCCGAGACGGTGCAGCGGGTCTACCGGGACATCGTCGCGGGCGACGCGCACAAGAAGCTGACCGCTTTCGAGGACAAGATCATCGCCGAGGCCAGGCCGAACGTCGCCATCCCGGTCGACATCGCCGTGTGGCGCGACGCCTACGACAAGCTCGCCGAGCAGCTGCGCCAGCTGGACCTGCAGTACGGCGACACGATCCTGGAGCGGGCCGAGCCCGTCGGTGTCGCGATCATCGTCCGGCTGGTGCTCGCCGCGGTGCTGGGTCTGCTCGCGATCGCGATCTCGGTCGTGCTGTCGATCCGGATCGGCCGGTCGCTGATCAACCGGCTCACCGGCCTGCGCCAGGACGCCCAGATCCTCGCCGACCAGCGGCTGCCGGAGCTCGTCGGCCGGCTGCGCCGGGGCGAGGAGTTCAACCTGGCCGAGGCGGCGCCGCCGCTGGAGTACGGCACCGACGAGATCGGCAAGGTGGGCAACGCGTTCAGCGCCGTGCAGCGCACCGCGATCGAGTCCGCGGCGCACGAGGCGCAGCTGCGCCGGGGGCTCAACGAGGTCTTCCTGAACATCGCCCGCCGCAGCCAGACGCTGCTGCACCGCCAGCTCGCGCTGCTGGACCGGATGGAGCGCCGGACCGGCGACCCGGAGGAGCTGGAGGACCTGTTCCGGGTCGACCACCTCGCCACCCGCATGCGCCGCCACGCCGAGGACCTGGTCATCCTGGCCGGCGCGACCCCCGGCCGCGGCTGGCGCAACCCGGTGCCGATGGTCGACGTGGTCCGCGGCGCGGTGTCGGAGGTCGAGGACTACGCGCGGGTCGGCTTCCTCACGCTGCCCGAGGCGTCGCTGGTCGGGCGGGCCGTCGCCGACGTCATCCACCTGCTCGCCGAGGTGATCGAGAACGCGACGTCGTACTCGCCGCCGCACACCCGGGTGCAGATCAGCGGGCAGCTCGTGCCGAACGGGTTCGCGGTCGAGATCGAGGACCGCGGGCTGGGCATGTCGCCGGAGGCCATCGAGGAGGCCAACCAGCGGCTGCTGCACCCGCCGGACTTCGACCCGGCCAACAGCGCCCGGCTCGGCCTGTTCGTGGTGGCGCTGCTCGCGGCCCGTCACGGCGTCCGGGTCACGCTGCGGTCGTCGCCGTACGGGGGCGTCACCGCGGTCGTGCTGATCCCGCCCCACCTGATCACGGGCGCCACCCCGGAGCTGACCGCGTCGACCCCGTCGGAGGCGGCGTCGGAGCTGGCGGGCGAGCTGGCGGGCGAGCTGGCCGGGGACCTGGACGGTGAGCTGGCCGGCGACGTGGCGGCGCAGCCCGAGTTCGAGACGCGCCGGGTCGGGCCGGACGAGCGGCTCACCGCGGAGGTCCTGGAGCTCGTCCCGTCGCAGGTGAGCACGGCCGCCACGCACGTGCCCCTGCCCGTCCGCGGGCGCGACGCCGACGCCGAGATGCCGCCGCCGGTCGTGCCGGCTCAGGCGGTACCGACGCGGCAGACACCACCAGAGCAACCCGTCGATCTCACCGACGACGGACTCCCCAAGCGGCGCCGGCAGGCGAGCCTCGCCCCGCAGCTCCGGGAGCGACCTGACGACGAGCACACGGTCGACGGCGTGCCGGCGTCGCAGTTCGCGGCCGCCGGGACCGGTGGCAGGTCGCCCGAGCAGACCCGCGCGATGATGACGTCGCTACAGGCGGGGTTCACCCGGGGGCGCCGGGAGGCGGCGCTCACCGACGATCAACCCACACTGGAAAGGGACGCATAGGTGGCACAATCGACGAGTCGCACCGGCAAGCTCGACTGGCTCCTCGACGACCTCGTCGATCGGGTCGAGTCGGCGCAGCATGCCGTGGTGCTCTCCGCCGACGGGCTGCTCATGGGCGCGTCCAGCCACCTCGGCCGGGACGACGCCGAGCACCTGTCGGCGGTCGCGTCCGGGTTTCAGAGCCTGGCCCGCAGCGCCGGCCGGCACTTCAACGGCGGCACCGTCCGGCAGACGATCGTGGAGATGGACGACGCGTTCCTGTTCGTCACGGCCGCCGGGCAGGGCGCCTGCCTGGCGGTGCTGAGCACGGCGGACTCCGACATCGGCGTGATCGCCTACGAGATGGCGATGCTGGTGACCCGGGTCGGGCAGTACCTCACCGCACCGTCACGAACGGGCGCTCCGTCCGATGTCGCGGGGTGAGCACGACTGGCTCGACTCCGAAGCCGGGCCGGTGGTGCGCCCGTACGCGGTGACCGGCGGGCGGGCCAAGCCCGCCGTCGGCGGCTTCGACCTGGTCGCGTTCGTCGTCAACGCCGACGGCGGGACGGGCCCGCGGCACCTGCAGCCCGAGCATTATGCGATCCTGGCCCGCACCCGCGTGCCGATCACGGTCGCGGAGCTCGCCTCACACCTCGATCTCGCGCTCGGCGTGGTGCGCGTGCTGCTGGGCGACCTGCTCCAGCAGGGCCTCATCGAAATGCACGAACCTGTGTACGACCAATCCGTCGGGCCGCAGCGGCCCGACGATCGCATTCTCAAGGCGGTTGTCAATGGTCTCCGATCGCTCTGACGGGCACATCCCGCTGGCGGTGAAGATCCTCATCGCCGGGGGGTTCGGCGTCGGCAAGACCACGCTCGTCAGCGCGGTCAGTGAGATCCGTCCCCTCCAGACCGAGGAGGTGCTCACCAACGCGGGCGTCGGCATCGACGACGTCAACGGCGTGGAGGGCAAGACCACCACGACGGTGGCGATGGACTTCGGCCGGATCAGCATCAACGACGACATCGTGCTCTATCTCTTCGGTACCCCGGGACAGGACCGCTTCTGGTTCCTGTGGGACGAGCTGGCGCTCGGCGCGCTCGGCGCGGTCGTGCTCGCCGACACCCGGCGGCTCACCGACTGCTTCCCGTCGGTGGACTACTTCGAGGAGCGCAACACGCCGTTCCTGGTCGCCGTCAACTGCTTCGACGGCGTGCAGAAGCACACCGCGGAGGCGGTCCGCCGGGCGCTGGACCTCGACCCGGACGTGCCCGTGGTGCTCTGCGACGCCCGCGACCGGCGCTCGATCAAGGGTGTGCTCATCGCGCTCGTCGAGCACGTCATGACGATCAAGCAGGCACCGGCACTCGAGCCAGCGCGGCGGCCTGGCTTCTGATCTCCGGCACGGCCGTCGTCTCCCACCAGGCACCCCGGCGGGTCGGGCCGATCGCGAAGATGCGGTCGGACGGCTCGCCGTCGCGGCCGACGAGCCGGCCGTGCCCGTCGACGTCGAGGCCGGTGCCGGTCGGGTCGCGGCGGGCCAGCCCGTCGTCCAGCAGCGCCCGGCCGAGCGTGCTGGTGGCGGCGCCGCCCGGGCCGGTGCAGTTGACGATCGCGCCGACGGGCCAGCTCACGTCCTTGTCCTTGAACCGCAGCGTCACCACGAAGCCGCGCTCGCCGCGCCGGATCGAGTGGATCGCCGCCGCGTGCGTGCGGAGGGCGCCGCTGTCGCGCAGCGCGGCCACCCGCGCCGCGACCGTCGGCGCCATCCGGTGCCGGTGGACCTCCCAGTACGCCGCGACGTGCTGCAGGAACCGTCGCCGCGCGTCCACCGACAGCTGCCGCCACAGCCGGTCGATCTGCGGCCGCAGCGTGTCGACGGCGCAGCGCCAGTCGGCCTCGGTCGCCGCGTAGCGCCGGACCGCCCGCAGCAGCCCGCGCGCGTCGGCGCCGTCGTGGGCGAACGTCCCGGTGGCCTTCGGCTGGGTCTCCAGGTGCGGCTGGGGGAGCAGGCCACGGCGCGACACCGCGTGCAGCGGCGCCCGGCGCCCCCGGTTGCTCAGCGACATCGCCACGTCCAGCGCGGTGAGCCCGGTGCCGATCAGCAGCACCGGCACGTCGCCCGGGACCCGGTCCAGCGCGCCCGGCGTCCACGGGTTTCCCACATAGTAGGGGTGGGTGCGCACGGCCGAGGTGATCGACAGCGGGCCCGCCGGGGCGCCGTGGCCGAGGGCGAGCACGACCCGGTCCGCGGCCACGGTCTGCCCGCCGCGCAGCACCACGCTCAGTCGCTCCCGGCCGGTGTCCAGGCGGATCGCCACGCCGCGGGCGTGCTCGAAGTCGGCGCCGCGCAGCCGGTCGTGCAGGTAGTCGCCGAAGACCGCGCGGGGCGCGAAGTCCGCCGGGCCGATGGGGAGCCCCTGCTCCCGGCACCAGTCGACGAAGTCGTCCGGGGTGTCGGCGAGCGCGCTCATCGCCGCCGCCCGCGAGTTGAGCAGATGTGTGGGGTCGGTCGTGCGGTACGCCGCGCCGCGACCGAGCGTGTCCGCCGGCGCCGGGTCGACCAGCACGACCCGGTCCGCCGGGCCGCTGACATGGATCGCCGTCAGGGCGCCGCTACAGCCTCCGCCCACGACCACTGTGGTTTGCATGCCCGCCCCTAATTTCTATCTAACCGGTAGGTTTTAACTGTACTAGGTGCGGCCGCCCGGGTGTAGAACCCAGATCGTCCGGGCATGTCGGGTTCAGGGCCTGTCGGGCCCCGAGGAGGTGCACCGATGTCGATCTTTCGGACCAAGCCGATCGAGCAGTCGCTGCGGGACACTGACGAACCGGGCAGAGGGCTGCGCAAGAACCTGTCGGCGTTCCACCTGACGGTCTTCGGGGTGGGCGTGATCATCGGTACGGGCATCTTCGTGCTGACCGGCCAGCAGGCCGCCCGTAACGCCGGACCGGCCATCGTGATCTCGTTCGCCCTGGCCGGGGTGGTGTGCGCCCTCGCCGCCCTCTGCTACGCGGAGTTCGCCTCCAGCGTGCCGGTCGCCGGCTCCGCGTACACCTTCTCCTACGCCACCCTCGGGCAGTTCGTCGCCTGGATCATCGGCTGGGACCTGTGCCTGGAGCTCGCCCTCGGCGCCGCCGTCGTGTCCCGCGGCTGGTCGGCCTACCTGCAGGAGCTGTTCGACCTGCCCGCCTGGCTCGCCGGGGACAAGGCCCTGCCCGACTTCGGGGCCGCCTTCATCGTCGCCGCCCTCACGATCGTGGCGGTCATGGGCGCGAAGCTGTCCGGGCGGGTCACCGGGTTCCTCGTCGTCGTCAAGGTCGCCGTCGTCGTGTTCGTCATCGGGCTCGGCGTGTTCTTCATCAAGGCCGCCAACTACACGCCGTTCATCCCCGCCGCCGAGCCGTCGACCAAGGCCAGCGGCGGCGACGCGCCGCTGCTGCAGGTCCTGGCCGGGATCACGCCGCAGCACTTCGGCTGGTTCGGCATCGTCGCGGCCGCGTCCATCGTGTTCTTCGCGTACATCGGCTTCGACGTCGTCGCGACCACCGCCGAGGAGACCCGCAACCCGCAGCGCGACGTCCCGTGGGGCATCATCGGCTCCCTGGTCATCTGCGGCGTGCTGTACATGGCGGTCGCCTTCGTGGTGACCGGCATGGTCCCCTTCGGGCAGCTCGACACCGCCGCGCCGCTGGCGAAGGCGTTCGACCTCGTCGGGCAGGGCTGGGCCGCCGACCTGATCTCCCTCGGCGCCGTGTGCGGCATCACGTCCGTCATCCTCGTGCTGCTGCTCGGGCAGGCCCGGGTGTCGTTCGCGATGGCCCGCGACGGCCTGCTGCCGCCGGTCCTGTCGAAGGTGCATCCCCGCTACGGCACCCCGTGGGTCATGTCGACGATCACCGGCGTCGTGGTCGCCGTGCTCGCCGCGTTCGTGCCCCTGTCGGAGCTGTCGGAGCTGACCAGCATCGGGACGCTGTTCGCGTTCATCGTGGTGTCGCTCGGCGTGATCGTCCTGCGGCGCACGCGGCCCGACCTGCCCCGGGCCTTCCGGGCGCCGGGGGTGCCGTGGCTGCCGGCGCTGAGCGTGCTGGCCAGCCTGTGGCTGATGCTCAACCTGCCGGTGGTGACCTGGGTGCGGTTCCTGATCTGGATGGCCGTCGGTCTGGTGCTGTTCTTCCTGTACGGGATGCGCCGCGCCAACCTCGCGCTCGCCACGGAGGCCCGGGAGGGGCTCACCGCGGGCGGCGGGCGGCCGGACGACCGGTCAGCGCCGGGCGACCGGACGTCGTAGGAAGGCTCGGGCCGAACGGGACGCGGAGCCGGCGCCCCCGGATCGCGGGTCTTCTCATACCGACCCGCACGTGTCCCGGGTGGCGCCGGGTTCGCCGGTGCTGGAAAGGTGACAGGCATGAGTGACTTCGGCCTGCAGTCCGACTTCGGCGTCGACTTCGACCCGGGTGACCTCGGCGTGTCCGACTTCGCCGACCCGCACGCGGTCTTCGGCGAGGAGCACGGGGTGGAGGCCGGCCTCAGTCCCGCGAGCGAGACCACGGCCGACCCCGGCACCGAGGAGTCCGACTCCGACTCCGCCGCGGCCGCCGCCGGGTCGCAGGCGCCGCCGTCCACCGAGGGGCTGGAGACCGCGAGCTACGACAGCGACGGCGACGGCGTGGCCGACGTGCTGGTCGCCGACGAGAACCACGACGGCGTCACCGACATCGCCATGTGGGACACCAACGACGACGGCCTCATCGACCAGGTCGCCTACGACCAGGACCACGACGGCAAGATCGACCTGATCTACCACGACGACGACTTCGACGGCGAGGTCGACCGCGTCGAGAGCGCCGACGGCTCCCAGAACGTCCCCGGCTACACGTCCAACTAGCCGGGCAACTAACGCAGCCCCGCGCGGACCTTGCGCATCTGCTTCTCGTACTGGCGGCGGCCCACCGTGTGCCACAGCACCCGGGCCGGCATGGGCAGGTGCGACAGGAAGCGGCTCGTCTCCTCGGGCGTGGCATCCTCCAGCAGCGCGCCGAGCATGAAGAGCAGCTTGTCCTTCGGCGTGTGCGACCGGGCCTCCTCGCCGAGCGCCGCCCACTCCGCCACGGTGATGTGCTCCGACACCAGCGGCAGCACCGAGTGCTCCTCCTCGTCGAGGTGCACGAGCAGGTCCCGGCGGTGCCGGTCCATGGCGTCGGCGAGCGCGTCCCGGGCCGGCGCCGACGCGTCGGCCTCCCACGCGGCGAGCAGGGCCATCGCCTCGCGGAGCCCGGCGGCGACGACCTCGTGCTGCTGCTCCATCCGCAGCACCAGGTCCGCGTCCAGGTCGACGCGAGCGAGCAGCTTCGGCCACAGCATCGCGTCCTCGCCCGTGTGGTGGGCGTGCAGGCCGGCGTCGTACTCGCGGAACATCGACCCCAGGAACCTGGCGCGCTCCACGTCGCCAGGCCGGACATTACGGACGAGCTGGGGCATCAGCCGCGACTCGCGCCGGAACACGCGGTGCACGACGACCATCTCCTGGACCCAGGGACGCTCAACGGTGGTGGTCATATCGGTAACTCCTAGAACGCGGTTTCAGTGGTGCGTTCAAGGTGCGGGGACTGTCTTGTAGCGGTCTTGGAACACGCTTGGGGACGGCTACGATGGCCCGCGTCATGCTGATGCGGGTGCTCGGGCCGTTCGCGGTCGACGTCAGTGGCGGTGCGGCCGACCTCGGTGGCCCCCGCCAGCGCGCCGTGCTCGCGCTCCTGCTGTCCGCCGGCGGCGACGTCGTCTCCGTCGACCGGATGATCGACGACCTGTGGCGCGGCGAGGCGCCGCCGCGGGCGATCGCGTCCCTGCAGGCGTATGTCTCCAACCTCCGCCGCGTCCTCGAACCCGCCCGCGAACGCCGCGCGCCGGCCCGGCTGCTGATCAGCGCGCCGCCCGGCTACGCGATCCGGGTGCCGCCCGACGCCGTCGACGCGTGGCGCTTCGAGGCCCTCCTCGCCGAGGCGCGCGCCGCGCACACCGCCGAGCCCGGCCGGGCGCGGCTGCTGCTGCGGGCCGGGCTGGAGCTGTGGCAGGGCGGCGCGTACGCCGAGTTCGCCGAGGAGCCCTGGGCGCAGCCGGAGGCGGCGCGCCTCGAAGAGCTCCGCCTGGTCGCCCGGGAGCTGCTGCTGGACGTGGCGCTGCGGACCGGCGGCGCCGCCGAGGCGGTCCCGGAGGCGGAGCTGCTGACCCGGCAGGCGCCGCTGCGGGAGGAAGGGTGGCGGCTGCTCGCCCTCGCCCTGTGGAGCACCGGCCGGCAGGCCGACGCCCTCGCCGCGCTGCGCCGCGCCCGCGCCGTCCTCGCCGACGAGCTGGGCCTGGACCCGGGGCCCGCGCTGGTGGAGCTGGAGTCCGCGATCCTCGGCCAGCGCGTCGGGATCCTCGACGGCCTGCGCCCGGCGCCCAGCTCCGCGGGCAGCGTCCGGGCAGATGTACCGGCAACCGCCGAGCCCCACCCGCACCCGAACCCCGGCTCCGGCGGAGCCGAGGGGTGGACTGCGCAGAGCGCGGGACCGGCGGGCGACGAGCACCGTGGGCAGGGCGCGGCGCCGCCGGACCGGTCGCCCGCCCCACGGGTGGCGGGCCAGGAGCACCATGAACGTGCGGCCGGCAGCCCCGTACATGAGCGGGCGACGCAACCGCAGGCGCGTGGGGCCGGGCAGGACGAGGTGTTCGTCGGGCGGGGACAGGAGCTGGCGACGCTCTCCGGGGTCGCCGCCGAGGCGGTCGCCGGCGGTCCGCGGATCGTGCTGCTCAGCGGCGAGGCCGGGGTCGGCAAGACCAGTGTGCTCGCCCGGTTCCGGCAGGAGCTGCTCGACGGCGGCTGGCTCGTCGCGGTCGGCAGGTGCCCCGAGGTCGACGGTGCGCCACCGGCGTGGGCCTGGGTCGAGGCGCTGCGCGGGCTCGCCGGCGACGTGCCGCCCGACGACCTCGCGCCGGCGCTCGCGCCGCTGCTCGAGGACGCCGACCGCCCCCTGGCGGCCCCCGGCGAGGTCAGCGACGTGGCCGGCGGCCGGTTCCGCCTGCACCGGTCCGTGCGTGCGTGGCTGCGGCGGGCCGCCGCCCGCAGGCCCGTGGCCATCGTCCTGGACGACCTGCACGCCGCGGACGCCGAGACGCTGCTGCTGCTCGCCAGCGTCGCCGACCTCACCGACGCGCCGGTGCTCATCGTCGCCGCGCTGCGGCCCGCCGACAACCGGGAGCGGCTCGCCGAGACCCTCGCGGCGCTCGCCCGGCGGTCGCCGCTGCGCGTCCACCTCGACGGACTCGGGCCCGCCGACGTGCAGCGGCTCGTCGGCGCGTTCGCCGACGCCGACGCGGGCACCGTCGCGGCCCTCGCCGAACGCACCGGCGGCAACCCGTTCTACGTCCGGGAGTCCGCGCGGCTGCTCGCCTCGGAAGGCGCGCTCGTCGCCACGTCCGACGTGCCGGAAGGGGTACGCGACGTGCTGCGCCGCCGGTTGTCGCGGCTGCCGCAGCCGGCCGTCGCGGTGCTGCGCCTCGCCGCGGTCGTCGGGCGGGAGGCCGACGTGGAGACCCTCGTCGGGGCCGCCGACACCGACGAGGGCGCCGTCCTCGACGCGCTCGAGGCCGGGCTCATCGCGGGCCTGCTGACGGAGCCGGCGCCGGGACGGGTCAGGTTCGTGCACGGGCTGGTCCGGGACACGATGTACACGGACCTGTCGCAGCTGCGCCGCACCCGCATGCACGCGAAGGTCGCCGCGTGCACCAGGCAGCTGCGCCCCGACGACTACCCCGCGCTGGCGTACCACTACGCGCGGGCCGCCTCGTCGGACACCGCGGCGCTCGCCGTCGACTACGCGGTGCGGGCGGCGGAGCTGGCCGAGCGGCGCTACGCGTACGACGCCGCGATCGAGCTGCTCGAAGGCGCGGTGCTGACCGTGGAGGCCGTCGCCGGGGACCGCGACCAGGTGCGCATCGACCTCCTCGGCCGGCTGCTGCGGGCGCAGGCGCGGGCGGGCGCGGTGGCGCAGGCCCGGCAGACCCGCGACCGCGCGCTGGACATCGCCGTCGCCGGCGGGCGCGAGGACCTGCTGATCGCGGCGTTCACCGCGTGGAACGTGCCGACGCCGTGGCAGATCCGCCCGTACGGCGTGATCGACCACCGGGTCGTCGGCCTGCTGAGCCGCCTGCTGCGCAAGCCCGACCTGGACCCGGCGACCAGGGTGCGGCTGCTCGACGCGTTCACCGCCGAGCTCGACGGCGAGGACGACCCGCGCGGCCCGGCGGCCGGCCTGGAGGCCTTCGAGCTCGCCGCGTCCCTGCCCGACCCGGCCGTGCGGGCGCTCGGGCTGGCCGCCAGGGCCAGGACGATGCGCTTCGACCTGGAGGCCGGCGAGCGGGCCGAGGTCGGCGCCCGGCTGGCGGAGCTCGCCAGGGCGCACGACATGGTCGCCTACGAGTGGGCCGCCGAGCAGATCCTCGCCAACTGCGCCGCCGCCGGCAACGACGCCGCCGGCGTGCGGGACCGGATCGCGCGGCAGGGGGCGCTCGCCACGGCGTACCAGCTGCCGGAGCCCCAGGCGATCATCCTCAGCGCCCGGGCCGCGCTCGCGCACGTCGCCGGCGACTACGCCGAGGCGCAGCGGCTCTACGACGAGGCGCTCGAATACATGCGCCGGCAGGGGTCGCTGCACGCCGACGGGTTCCACTTCCTCGCCACCGCGAGCCTGCTCATCAGCCAGGGCCGCTTCCAGGAGTACCTGGCGCAGACCCGCGCGACGCAGGCGGCCCTCGGCCCGATCGCCGACGACGCCCTCGCCCTGGCGCTCGTCGAGGCGGGCCGGCCGGACGAGGCGCGGGCCATCGCGGTCGGCGAGCACCGGCACCGGCCCGACTACTTCCAGTCCGCGTTCATGGCGGTGCGGGGGCTGGCCGTCGTCGCGCTCGGCCGCGCCGACCTGGCACCCGCCGTCATCGAGGCGCTGCTGCCGGTCCGCACGCAGATCGCCGGGATGAGCAGCACCTCGATCGCGATGCGCCCGGTCGCGTACATCCTCGGCCGGCTGTTCGAGCTCCTCGGCGACCGCGACCGGGCGGCGGAGCACTTCCAGCTGTCGCGGGACGTCGCCGCAACGTGGGGCGCCGCCCACTGGGTCGCCGACGCGGAGGCCGCCCTGTCGGGGCTCCGCGCTCACCCGCGCTGAGCCTGCCCTGAGTCTGCGCTGGGCTTGCGCTGGACCCGTCCGCACCAGGTCAGGAGCGCTACCGCGGCCAGCGCGAACCCGGCGTTGCCCCACCACCGGACCTGGTCGTCGGGCCGCACCAGCCAGGTCAGGACGAAGCCGAGCCACGCGTACGTCAGCAGCACCCCGCCGACGAGCGCGATGTGCCGCCCGTGCGTCCACCGTGGGCTCCGCGCGAGCCGGGAGACGACGACGGCGGCGAGCCCGAGCAGCGCCACACCGATCCAGACCCCGGCCCAGCTCTCCGGCACCGCCACGAACGCCCCCGACAGCACGAACCCACCGGCCCCGGCCAGCCACGCCTTCGGCACCCACCCGCCCGCGCCGCGCGGTCCCGGCCGCCGGGTCAGGAACGCGGCCACCACCAGCAGCGCCGCCACCACGGCCGCCCCGGTCAGCTGCGCTGGCGTGGCGAGGAACCCCGACGAGTCGTGCAGCTCCTTGAAGATGATCCAGAGCCCGCCCAGGTACGCCAGCGCCGTCACCACCAGCCCCACCGGTCCGAGCCACGGGGTGCGGCGCCGGCCGGGCGTCAGGTGCTCCACCAGCGCGATCGGCAGGGTGATGCTCCACACCGCGTGCCCGACGATGAACGCCATCGAGTGCAGCGCGCTGATCCCCAGCGCCGGCACAGGTGTCACCGACTGGAAGTCGTGCCCCTCGAACGCCGGGTTGAACATCGACTGGTCCGCCAGCCCCGCCTCGATCACCCCGTACGCCGCCCCGAGCAGCAGCACCGCCGGCCACCCGAACCCGGCCCGCCGCACCACCTCCCTGATGAGCAGCGCGCCGGCGCCGTACATCGGCACCAGGAACGGCAGCGCGGCCAGCTCCCGCACCGAGATGTTGCCCAGCAGGTACTCCCCGACGAACGGCGCCAGCACGAGCAGCCCGGCCACCGGCGCCATCTTGCGGATGAACGCTCCCATGCCTCCAGTCCACCGGCCCGCCACTGCCCCGCCTACCGCCGAAAGTCGCTCCCCACCGTCACCTTCCGCCCACCACCGCCCCCCGACCACAGGCCGTGGCCGGGATGGGGTAGGAGTGGGGGCGTGGGTGAGCTGGCGGTGGAGCGGGTGCTCGGGGACGTGGTCTCCGTGCTCGGGGGTGGGGCCGGGGTGCTGGTGGCGCCGCCGGGGAGTGGGAAGACGACGCTGGTGCCGGGGGTCCTCGCGGGGGCGTTCGAGGGCAGGGTGGTGGTGGCGGAGCCGCGGCGGATCGCGGCGCGGGCGGCGGCGCGCAGGATGGCCGAGCTACGGGGCGAGCGGGTCGGGGAGAGCGTGGGGTACAGCGTCCGCGGCGACCGCAGGGTCGGGCCCGGGACGCGGGTCGAGGTCGTCACGACCGGGCTGCTCGTGCAGCGGCTCCTCGCGGACCCGGAGCTGGCGGGGGTGGGGACCGTGATGATCGACGAGTGTCATGAGCGGCACCTGGACACGGATCTGGCGCTCGGGTTCCTGGTGGAGAGCAGGCAGACGCTGCGGCCGGAGCTGCGGCTGCTGGCGACGTCCGCGACGGCCGACACGCTGCGGCTCGCGGAGCTGCTGGAGGCGGGCGTCGTCGCGGCGGACGGGTCGCCGCACGAGGTGGCGGTGGTGTGGTGCCCGCCGGAGCGGCCGGTCAGGCCGCCGCACGGGCTCAAGGTCGACCCGGCGTTCCTGGACCACGTGGCGGCGGTGGTGCGCAGGGCGTGGCGGGAGACGGCCGGGGACCTGCTGGTGTTCCTGCCCGGCGCGGCGGAGATCGCGTCGGTGCGCGGCAAGCTCGCCGACCTGCCCACGGACGTCCTGCACGGCCGGCTGCCGGCGGCGGCGCAGGACGCGGCGATCAGGGCCGGCGACCGGCGCCGGGTCGTGCTCGCGACGGCGGTGGCGGAGAGCAGCCTGACGGTGCCGGGAGTGCGGGTCGTGGTCGACGCCGGGTTGGCGCGGGTCCCACGGACGGATCATGCTCGCGGTCTGGGGTCTCTCGCCACGGTACGAGCGGCGAAGGCCTCCACCGTCCAGCGCGCCGGGCGGGCCGGACGGGAGGGGCCCGGCGTCGTGTACCGCTGCTGGTCGCAACTGGACGACGAGCGGCTGCCGGCGCAGCCCGAGCCCGAGGTGGCCGTGGCGGAGCTGAGCGCGTTCGCCCTCGCGCTCGCCTGCTGGGGGCACCCGGGCGGGGTGGGCCTCGCCCTGCCGGACACACCGCCGGACGCGGCGATGCGGGTGGCGCAGGCGACGCTGCGGGCGCTCGGCGCGGTGGACGACGCGGGGCGGGCGACGCCGCGCGGGCACCGCATGTCGCGCGTGGGCGCGCATCCGCGGCTGGCGCGGGCGCTGCTGGACGGCGCGCCGGCGGTGGGGGCGCGGAAGGCGGCCGAGGTGGTCGCGATCCTCGCCGACGACACCCTTGCCAGGGGCGACGACCTCGCCGCCGCCTGGCGCCACCTCCGCGACGCCCGGGACCCCCGCTGGCGCGCCGAGGCCGACCGCCTGCAGCGCAGCGCCGCCCCGCAGCCCGCCGCTACTGAAGGCCCGCAGCGCGCCGCCGACGACCGGCAGCGCGCCGACCAGGACGGCGGGCGGCGGCGTGCCGCCGGAGGGGATGGGGCGCCCGTGACGATGCCCGACGACCTGGTCGCAGGGCTGATCGTCGGGCTCGCCTACCCGGAGCGGCTCGCCCGGCTGCGCGGCGGCGCGTACCTGATGGCGGGCGGGACCGAGGCGGCCCTGGCGCAGGGGTCGGCGCTGACGGGGCACCCGTGGCTCGCGGTCGCCGTCGCCGACCGGCAGCCCGGCAGCGCCTCCGCCAGGGTCCGGCTCGCCGCCGCGATCGACGAGGACACCGCCCGCGAGGCCGGCGCCGCGCTGCTGTCCACGGTGGACGAGGTGACGGCGGAGGGCGCGGAGCGCCAGGAGCGGCTCGGCGCGATCACGCTGCGGCGGCGCGAGCTGAAGGATCCGCCGCGGGAGCTGGTCGAGCGGGCGCTCCGCGAGGCGCTCGCCAAGCAGGGGCTGCGCTGGACGAAGGAGGCGGCCCAGCTGCGGCAGCGGATGGACTTCTGCCACCGCGTCCTCGGCCCGCCGTGGCCCGACGTCAGCGACGCCGCCGTCATCGCGCACACCGACCTGAGCCGCGTCACGAAGCTCTCCGCGGTCGACCCCGGGACGACGCTCCGGGCCATGCTGCCGTGGCCCGCGGCGGCCCGGCTCGACGAGCTCGCGCCCGAGCGGCTGCCGGTGCCGAGCGGGTCGCTCGTCAGGCTCGACTACAGCGACCCCGAGGCGCCGGTCCTCGCGGTGAAGGTCCAGGAGGCGTTCGGCTGGCTGGAGACCCCACGCATCGGCGACGGCCGGGTGGCGGTCCTGCTGCACCTGCTGTCGCCCGCGGGGCGCCCCACCGCCGTCACCCGCGACCTGGCGTCCTTCTGGCGCACCGGATATCCGCAGGTCCGGGCCGAGCTGCGGGGCCGGTACCCGCGCCACCCATGGCCGGAGGACCCGGCCACCGCCACCCCGACCAGACGCACCAACCCGCGCAAGTGAAACCCCGACCAGACGCACCAACCCGCGCAAGTGAAACCTCGACCAGGCGCACCAGACCGCGCAAGGGAGCACCGGCGGGCGCGGGACCCCGCGCGGGTGAAGCCAACCGGGGCCGCGTGTACCCGTGCGGGTGAAGCCACCCGGCGACTCACCCACCGGCGTCACGGCCGGCGGGCAGGCTGGAGTCCAGAGGAGGCGATCCAACCCCGGGAGGGACGCATGGACTTCCGCGCGATGGACCTGACCACACTGGCCGCCGAGGCGTTCCAGTACGGCTACCCGCTGCTGACCAGCCTCGCCGCCGTGGAGCGGGAGGGTGGCGCGGACAACACGTTCAGGCATCAGCGGCGCTTCGACGACCGGGCCAACGCCAACCCGGACCTGCTGCACTCGACGGCGCGGCTCGACCTGTCCGGCGGGCCACTGTGGCTGCGCGTCCCCGACACCGGCGACCGGTACCACGTGCTGCAGTTCGTCGACGCGTGGACGGACAACTTCGCGTATGTCGGCCGGCGGTCCACCGGCGGCGGCGAGCGCGAGTTCCTGCTCGTGCCGCCCGGGTGGGCCGGACGGGAGGCCCCCGGCGCCCAGGTCATCAGGATCCCGACGATGGTGACGACGCTCATCGGACGGTTCGCCTGCGGCGGCGCCGACGACGAGACCGCCGTGCACGCGCTGCAGGACGCGCTGCGGATCGAGCCGATGTACCCGCAGGTCCCGCTCGACGGGCTGCCCCACCCGCAGGCGGGCGTCCCGGAGGACCTGGTGTTCTTCGAGACGCTGCGGCGGGCCCTCGCGGCGTTCCCGCCGTCGCCGGCGGAGCGGCGCTACCAGCGCAGGTTCGCGGCGATCGGGCTGCTGGAGCCGGGCACGTCGCCGTACGCGGGCGCGCCGCGCGAGCTCCGCGAGACGCTGCGCGACGGGCTCGAAGCGGCCCGCGACCAGCTGGAGGAGGAGGCGACGACCCGGCACGCCGAACTCGTCAACGGCTGGACCAACGACCTGCACATGTTCGACTTCAACCTCGACTTCTTCGAGGTCGGCACGATGGACACGCCGGAGTGGACGATGCCGGACCGCGACGAGGCGCACGTGATGCGGGCCGTCGCGGCGCGGACCGGCCTGTGGGGCAACCACGCCTACGAGTCGGTCGCGCCGACCGTGCACAAGGACGCGGCCGGCGTCCGGCTCAGCGGCGCCCACCGCTACGAGCTCCGCTTCCCCGAGCCGCCGCCGACCGAGGCCGGGTGGTCGTTGTCCATGTACGACGCACCCGGCTCCTTCCCGGTGCCGAACCCCCTGGACCGCCGCGCGATCGGCGGCGGCACCCCCGGGCTGCGGCCCGAGGCCGACGGGTCGCTCACCATCCGCATCCAGCACGAGCGGCCCGACGACGTCGCCAACTGGCTTCCGGCGCCGGAGGGAGGCTTCCGGCCGGTGCTGCGGGTGTACGAGCCGAGCCAGGCCGTCCTGTCCGGGACGTTCCAGCCGCCGCCGGTCATGCGGCTCTAGTGCTGTCCTAGTCACCTCCAAGTCGGCTGTAAGTGGCACCCGGGATGGTGTCGCTGCTGATTCAGACGACTTGGAGGCACCACATATGTCCCGCTTGCTCGGCCGGCTCGGAGGAGCGGCCGCCGCCCATCCCTGGCGCATCATCGGCGCGTGGGTGATCGTGCTCGTCGCGTTCACCGCGCTGTCCGCCGGCTTCGGCGGCACCCCGCACGACGACTACAACGTGCCCGGCACCGAGTCGCAGGCGGGCACCGAGTTCCTGCGCAAGCACCTGCCGGAGCTGGCCGGCACCGACGCCCGCGTCGTGGTCCACGGCAAGGGCAAGGTGGACCCCGCGACCCTGGAGGGGCTCCGCACCCGGCTCGCCGCGATGCCGAGCGCCGGGGACGTGTCGCAGCCGCGCATGTCGGCCGACGGCGACACCGCGCTCATCGCCGTCCGGTACACCATCCCGGTCACCGACTTCGAAGGCACCACCGGCATGGACGCGCTGCGGGCCGCTGCCGAGCCGCTCGTCCGCGAGGGCCTGCAGGTCGAGTTCGGCGGCCAGGTCGCCGAGAACATCTCCGCGCCGTCCGGCACCGCCGAGGCCGTCGGCATCGTCGCCGCGCTGTTCATCCTGGTCTTCGCGCTCGGCTCGGTCATCGCCGCCGGCCTGCCGCTGATCGTGGCGATCAGCGGCCTCGGCGTCGCCAGCGCCATCATCGCGCTGCTCGCGAAGGCCACCGACATCAGCGGCACCGCCCCCACGATCGCGACCATGGTCGGGCTCGGCGTCGGCATCGACTACGCGCTGCTGCTCGTCGCCCGGCACGTCGAAGGGCTGCGGGCGGGGCTGAGCCCGCGTGAGGCGGCCGCCGCGGCGAACGCGACCGCGGGCGCGTCGGTCATCGTCGCCGGGCTCACCGTGCTGGTGTCGCTGTTCGGCCTGAGGCTGGCGACGCTGCCGGTCTACTCGTCGTTCGGCTACGCCACGTTCGCCGCCGTCGGCGCCGTCATGCTCGCCTCGATCACCCTCGTGCCGGCGCTGTGCGGCCTGGCGGGCCACCGGGTCCTGCCCCGCGCGGTCCGCAAGGGCACCGCCGTGGCGCGGGACACCGTGGCGCGGCCCGGGCTCACGGCGCGGTGGGCGGCGCTCGTCGGGCGCCGGCCCGTCGTCGCGGCCCTGGCGTCGCTGCTGGTCCTCGGTGTGCTGTCCGCGCCGGTCCTCGGCATGCGCACCTGGCCGCAGGACGCCGGCAGCCAGCCGACCTCCAACACGACCCGGCAGGCCTACGACCTGACCTCCGCCGAGTTCGGCGCCGGAGCCAACGGCCCGCTCGTCATCGCCGTCGACACGGCCAAGGTGCCGGACGTCGACGGTCTCGTCGCCGCCCTGCGCGCCGTGCCGGGTGTGGCGCTGGTGGCGCCGGCCGCCCGTACCGCCGACGCCGCCGTCATCCTCGTCGAGCCCACGACCGGACCGCAGGACGAGCGGACCACCGAGCTGCTCAACCGTCTCCGCGCCGACGTCCTGCCCGACGGCGCGCTCGTCACCGGGCTCGTCGCGGTGTTCGCCGACATCTCCGACCGGCTCTCCGACCGGCTGTGGATCGTGGTCGCGTTCGTGGTGGCGCTGTCGCTGCTGCTGCTCACCGTCCTGTTCCGGGCGCCGGTCGTGGCCGTCAAGGCCGCCATCATGAACCTGCTGTCGGTCGCCGCGGCGTACGGCGTGATGACCGCCGTCTTCCAGACCGACGCCGGCGCGAAGGCGGTCGGGCTGCCGCACTCGGTGCCGGTGTCGAGCTGGGTGCCGATCCTGCTCTTCACCGTCCTGTTCGGGCTGTCGATGGACTACGAGGTCTTCCTGCTGTCCCGGGTCCGCGAGGACTGGCTGGCGACCGGCGACGCGCAGGGCAGCGTGGTCCGCGGCCTGTCCGCGACCGGCCGGGTCATCAGCGGCGCGGCGGCCATCATGGTGGCGGTGTTCATCGGGTTCGCCCTCGACCCCGACGTGACGGTCAAGATGATCGGCGTCGGCATGGCCGCGGCCGTCCTCGTCGACGCGACCCTGGTCCGCCTGGTCCTGGTCCCGGCGACGATGTCGCTGCTCGGCCGCGCCAACTGGTGGCTGCCCGCGTGGCTGGACCGCCTCCTGCCGCACGTGAAGGTCGAGGCGGCCGAGGAGCGGGAGCTCGCGCCCGTGGCGTAAGCCCCAGCGCTGCCCCAGGGCAGCCCCGGGGCAGCGCCTCAGCGCAGCCCGAGGGCGGCGAGGACCCGCCCGACCGTCTGCCCCACCGGCCGGAGGACCGCATCGCGGATCCACCGGCCGGTGGGCGTTACCACCGACTGCCAGACCCACCGGACCGGGGCCACGACGAGGTACTTCCACAGCAGGACGACGGAATGGTTCCACACCCATGACACAGCCCACGCGATCCCGCGCCCGACCGGCACGACGAGGTTGCGCCAGAGCCAGGCGATGAGCAGGCCCGCCGGCCGGATCCCGTAGTAGCCGATGACGCCGACGACGAACGCGACCGCGAGGCCGACCGGCCTCAGCACGTAGCGCCACAGCGCGACCGCGAGCCAGGCGATGGCGATGCCCAGCGGGCGGATGCCGTAGCGGTACCCGGTCTCGGCCAGCCACGCGATCGCGATGCCGATGGGGCGCAGGACGTAGCGGTACAGCCCGATCCCGGTCCACCGGACCCCCTGGACCAGGGCCCAGAGGACGTAGTAGACGCCCTTGCCGAGGTAGACCCAGAACAGGCGGGTGCGCTTCGCCAGCCACACGGTCGCGTCCCAGAGCGCCTGCAGCGCGGGCGCGACCACGTGCTCGATGAGCCACGCGAGGGGCGCCGCCACGAGGTTGCGCAGCACCCAGACCAGCGGGATCCAGATCAGGGTGCGCCATACCCAGGCGAGCGGCCGGAGCAGGACGTAGTTGATCGCGATGCCGATCGGGCGCAGGACATACCGGTAGACGAGCCGGGGGATCGGCTCCAGGACGTACCTGCGGATCGCGACGAGCAGCTCCCACAGCAGCTTGAACGGCACGACCACGACGACCGCGACCACCCGCACCGGCCACGCCAGCCAGTCGGGAAGCGGCTCCGGCTCGCGGGACTGCTTCTTCAGCGATGTCATGCCGCCGCCAGGATCGTGCGGGCCCGCATGAGGGCGAAGCCGAGCAGGTTGAGGCCGCGCCACAGGGCCGGCTCGTCGGCGGAGGCGTCCTGGGCGCTCAGCCCGATGCCCCAGACCCGGTCCACGGGGCTCGCCTCGACGAGGATCCGGTCGCCGGTGCCGAGCAGGAACGCGCGCAGGTCCTCGTGCTGGCCGAACTTCCCTACGCTGCCGTTGACGACGATGTCGAAGCGCTCCCGCTTCCAGACGGTCTCGTCGAAGCCGCGGACCTCACGGCCGAGGGTCTTCGCGTCGTTCGGGTGACCGGCCTTCAGCACCTTCGCCGCGGTGGCGGCGTCGCCGAACAGGGTGGCCTTCGACCACATCATGTAGTGCTCGGCGGACGCGTACCGCACGCCGCCGACCTGGAACTCGGCCGGCCACCACTGGCTCAGGCAGCCCGGCCCGACGGAACCGTCGCGGTTGGGCCGGTGCCCCCAGAAGTGCAGGAAACGGACCCGCGCGTCGGTCGACATCAGCGCGATGAGCTCGGCGGTGCTGGCCGGTGGGTCGGTCGGAACTGGCATGATCCGAGTCTGCCGGACGGTGGCAACCCGTTATGTCAGGAATCCGGCGGTGCGATGGGCAAGATCACCGTGACGACCAGCCCGCCGCCGTCGCGCGGCTCGGCCCGCACCCGCCCGCCGTGGGCGCGGGCGACGGCGCCGACGATCGACAGGCCGAGCCCGGCGCCGGGCACGCCGGCCGCGACCCGCTCGGGCCCGAGCCGCCGGAACGGTTCGAAGAGGCGCGGGATCTCGTACCGTGGCACGACCGGACCCGTGTTGCTGACGGTCAGCGCGACGGTCCCGTCGGGGCGGGTGCCGCAGCTGACGTGGACCCAGCCGCCGTCGGGCAGGTTGTGCCGGACCCCGTTCTCGACCAGGTTGTGGACGAGCCGTTCGAGCAGCACGGCGTTGCCGGTCGTCGGGGCCTCCTGCGGCGCGCTGTCCACGGCCGCCTTCCCCGGTGGCAGCCGGGAGCTGCCGGAAGGGCGTGACAGTTGCGCCGCGACGTGCTCGACGATGTCGGCGAGGTCGACGAACGACCGGTCGGTCACCTCCCGCTCCGACCTGGCGAGCAGCAGCAGCCCGTCGATGAGCTGCTCGTGCCGGGCGTTGACGGCCAGCAGCGTCCTGCCGAGCTGCCGCAGCTCCGGGGAGGCGTCCTCGGGGTCGACCGCGACCTCCAGGAGCGTCCGGTTGAGCGTCAGCGGGGTCCGCAGCTCGTGGGACGCGTTGGCGATGAACCGCCGCTGCCCGTCGAACGCGTGGTCGAGCCGGGCCAGCATCAGGTCGAACGTGTCGGCGAGCTCCTTGACCTCGTCGTGCGGGCCGGGCAGCGCGATCCGCTCGTGCAGCCCGCGGTCGGGGGCGTTGGCGATCCGGCGGGCGGTGGCGGTCACCTGGTGCAGCGGCTGGAGCAGCCGCCCGGCGATCAGCCAGCCGAACGCGGTCGCCGCGGCCGCGATGACGGCGAGCGCGATGCCGCCCTGGACGATCAGCGTCTGCCGGGTGTCGGTGGTGATGTCGTCCCTGATCTGCCGGACGAACAGCTGCCCGTCCGGCGGCGGCGCGGCGACACCCGGGGGCAGCCCGCTGACGGTCCCGCTGATGATCGCGTTGCCGCTGAGCCGCTGGTACAGCAGGACGTACGTGACCCCGAGCAGCAGCAGCCCGGCGAGGAGGAACAGCCCTCCGTACACCAGCGTGAGCCGCGCCCGGATCGTCAGCCTGTTCATCAGTCTGGTGGTCATCACGCCACCCGGTAGCCGACGCCGGGCTCGGTGTGGACGACCGGTGGGTCGCCGAGCTTGCGCCGCAGCTTGAGGATCGTCATCCGCACCGTGTGCGTGAACGGGTCGGCGTGCTCGTCCCACGCCTTCTCCAGCAGCTGCTCGGCGGAGACCGCGGCGCCGTCGGCGCGCAGCAGCTCGGCGAGGACCGCGAACTCCTTGCGGGACAGCGGCACGTACCGGCCGTCGCGGAACACCTCCCGGCGGTGCGGGTCGAGCCGGATCCCGGCGCGCTCCAGGACCGGCGGGGCCGCCGCCCGCGCCCGCCGTCCGAGCGCGGCGACCCGCGCCGACAGCTCCCGGAACGCGAACGGCTTCGGCAGGTAGTCGTCGGCGCCGATGGCGAGGCCGGCGACCCGGTCGTCGATGTCGGCGGCGGCGGTCAGCATCAGCACGCGGGCCGCGCCGTCGCGGGCCGCCAGGGACCGGCACACGTCGTCGCCGTGGACGACCGGCAGGTCCCGGTCGAGGACCACGACGTCGTAGTCGTTGACGTCGAGCCGCTCCAGGGCGGCGCCGCCGTCGTGGACCACGTCGACGGCGTGCGCGTCGCGCCGCAGCCCCTGCGCGACCGTCTCGGCCAGTAGCGGCTCGTCCTCGACCACCAGAATGCGCATGCCTCCATGGTGACGCGTGGTGACGTCACGCCGGCGTCAACGTTCGCGGTTACGGCCGGGTGACGCGCTCCCCGCTTGACTTCGGCGCAGCGGCCGGCGAAGGCCCGGCCCCTCTCAGGAGGAACACCATGATGCGCGTCAGGACAGCCCCGGCGCGGGGTCTGTTGCTCGGCCTGCTGCTCGTCGCCGGCCTCGCCGTCTCCGGGTGCGGCAAGACCGGCGGCGGCGACAACGGGGTGGCGAGCGCCGGCGGCACGCCGACCGCGAGCGCGAGCGCCGGGTCGGGGAACCAGCCCCGGGACCCGGCCAAGGACCAGGAGAACATGCTCAAGTACGCCCAGTGCATGCGTGAACACGGCATCGACATGCCGGACCCGCAGTTCGAGGGCGGCGGGGTCAGCATGATGCTCCCGCAGGGTGCCGACAAGGCGAAGGTCGACGCCGCGAACGCCGAGTGCAAGCAGTACATGCCCAACGGCGGCCAGCCGATGAAGGCCGACCCGGAGATGCAGGAGCGGATGCGCAAGTACTCGCAGTGCATGCGGGAGAACGGCGTGCCGGAGTTCCCGGACCCGAGCGAGGACGGCGGCATCCGCATCGAGGGCGGCCAGGGCAGCAACCTCGACCCCGGCAGCGAGGCCTTCAAGAAGGCCGACCAGGCGTGCCAGCAGTTCGGGCCGAAGCGCCCCGGCGACGGCGGCCCCGCCACCAACCAGAAGACCGAGACCGGCGGCGGCGCATGAGCGTCGATCGCCGGAGGAAGAGGAGCAGGGCGGGGCGCGTCGCGGTGACGGTCGTGGCGGTGGCGGCCGTCGGAGCCGCCGCGGCGGCCGGGCTGGGGCTGCCGGACCGGGACAGCGACGCGAGCACCCAGGCCGCGGCGGCGCCGCCGAAGACCACGAAGGTCACCCGGCAGACGCTCGTCGACACCCAGACCGAGGACGGCAAGCTCGGCCACGGCACCTCGGCGACCGTGTCGGGGCGGCTCAGCGGCACGCTGACCGAGCTGCCGGCCGTCGGCGCGACCGTCCAGCGTGGACAGCCGCTGTACAAGGTGGACGACACGCCGGTCGTGCTCCTGTACGGCGGCCTGCCCGCCTACCGGAACCTGGCACCCGGCACGGAGGGCGCCGACGTCCGCCAGTTCGAGGAGAACCTCGCCGCGCTCGGCTACAAGGGGTTCACCGTCGACGACGAGTACACCGCGTCGACGGCGACCGCGGTCAAGGCGTGGCAGGGCAAGCTCGGGCTGACGAAGACCGGCGTGGTCGAGCTCGGCCGGGTCGTCTACGCGGTCGGCGCGGTCCGCGTCGAGGAGCACAAGGCGGCCCTCGGCGACCCCGCCGGCGGGGCGCTGCTCACCTGCACCGGCACCGGGCCGGTCGTCACCGTCTCCCTGGAGGTCTCCGAGCAGCGGCTCGCGGCCGTGGGGACCGCCGTCACCGTCAAGCTGCCGACCGGCAAGACGGTGCCCGGCAAGGTCGTGAAGGTCGTCACGGTCATCACGCCCGCGCAGGGCAACAACCCGGCGGAGACGAACCTGGAGGTGACCGTGACGCCCGACGACGGCGCCGCGTTCGCCGGGCTCGACCAGATCACCGTCGAGGTCGTGTTCACCGCCTCGCGCAAGGAGAACGTGCTCACGGTGCCGGTCTCGGCGCTGCTCGCGCTCGCCGAGGGCGGCTACGGGCTGCAGGTCGTCGAGCAGGGCGCCAGCCGCGTCGTCGCCGTCGAGCTCGGCATGTTCGCCGCGGGGCGGGTCGAGGTCAGCGGCGGCGGGCTCACCGAGGGCATGCAGGTCGGGGTGCCGTCATGACCGCCATGATCGACCTGTCGGCGGGGGACGCCGTCGCGGCCGGACCGGCCGAGGTGGTCGCGCTGGAGCGGGTCAGCAAGTCGTACCCCGGCGGCGTCACCGCGGTGCGGGAGGTGTCGCTGACCGTCGAGTCGGGGGAGATGGTCGCGATCGTCGGGCCTTCGGGCTCCGGCAAGTCGACCATGCTGCACCTCATCGGCACGCTGGACCGCCCGTCGTCCGGCACGGTGCGCATCGACGGGCACGACGTCTCCGCGCTCACCGACCGGCAGCTGTCGGCGCTGCGGGCCCACCGGATCGGGTTCGTCTTCCAGCAGTTCCACCTCGCGCCCGGCCAGAGCGCGCTCGACAACGTCGCCGACGGCCTGCTCTACGCGGGGCCGTCGCGGGCCCAGCGGCGGGCCAGGGCGGAGGCGGCCCTCATCCGGGTCGGCCTCGCGGACCGCCTCGACCACCTGCCGCACGAGCTGTCCGGCGGCGAGCGGCAGCGGGTCGCGATCGCCCGCGCCGTCGTCGGCGAGCCGGCGCTGCTGCTGGCCGACGAGCCGACCGGCAACCTCGACTCCACGTCGGGGGCCGGCGTGGTGGAGCTGCTGCGCGAGCTGCACGCCGCCGGCACCACCGTCCTGGTCATCACCCACGACCAGGCGATCGCGGCGGCGCTGCCGCGCCAGGTCGTCATGCGCGACGGTCAGGTGGTCGCGCCGACCGGGGGAGTGGTCGCATGACGAGCGCGACCGCGCCGCTGCGCCCCGCCCGGCTGTTCCTCAGCGACGTGCTGCGGGTCGGCAGCGCCGGGCTGCGGACCAGGCCGATGCGGGTGTTCCTGTCCGCGCTGGGCATCGCGATCGGCATCGCCGCGATGACCGCCGTCGTCGGCATCTCCTCGTCCAGCCGGGCGGAGCTCGACCGGCAGCTCGACGCGCTCGGCACCAACCTGCTGACCGTCGCCCCCGGCAACGACCTGTTCGGCGGCGAGGCGACCCTGCCCGACGAGTCGGTGCCGATGATCTCGCGGATCGGCCCGGTCACCGAGGTCGCCGCGACCGGCAAGGTGTCCGGCGCGCACGTGTACCGCAGCGACCACATCCCGGCCGCGCAGACCGGCGCGATCAGCGTCCAGGCCGCGCACCTGGACCTGCCGCGCACCGTCGGCGCGTCGCTCGCCGGCGGCGTCTGGCTCAACGACGCCACCGCCCGCTATCCGGCGGTCGTCCTCGGTGCGGCGGCCGCCCGGCGGCTCGGCATCGACACGGCCGGCGAGGGCGTCCAGGTGTACCTGGACCGGCGGTGGTTCACCGTGGTCGGGGTGCTGCGGCCGGTGCCGCTGGCGCCGGAGCTCGACGCGGCCGCGCTCGTCGGCTGGGCGGCGGCGCAGACCTACCTCGGCTTCGACGGGCACCCGACGACCGTCTACACGCGGTCCCGCGACGAGCAGGTGGAGGCGGTCCGGTCGGTGCTGGCCGCGACCGCGAACCCGCAGAAGCCCAACGAGGTCAAGGTGTCCCGGCCATCCGACGCGCTCGCCGCCCGGCAGGCGACGGACAAGACGTTCACCGGGCTGCTGCTCGGCCTCGGCGCGGTCGCGCTGCTCGTCGGCGGCGTCGGGGTGGCCAACACGATGGTCATCTCGGTCCTGGAGCGGCGCGCCGAGATCGGCCTGCGGCGGGCGCTCGGCGCCACCCGCGGGCAGGTCCTGCTGCAGTTCCTCGCCGAGTCGCTGCTGCTGTCGGCGCTCGGCGGGGTCGGCGGGGTGTTCCTCGGGGTCACGGTCACCGGCGTCTACGCCCTCACGAGGTCGTGGCCGGCGGTCGTGCCGCCGTGGGCGACCGCCGGCGGGGTCGTCGCGACGCTGGTGATCGGCGCGATCGCGGGCCTCTACCCGGCGGTGCGCGCCGCCAGGCTCGCCCCGACGGAGGCTCTCGCGACACCCTGAGCCGCGCTGTACGCACGCAGCAGGTGGTCGAGGTAGTTCTGGGTCGAGTACGCCCCGGCGGCGGCCCGGCCGGCCTCGGCCACCTCGCGGTGCAGCGACGGATCCGTCAGGACCCGCACGAGCGCGGCGGCGAACGAGTCGGCGTCGGGCGCGGTGCTCAGCCGGTGCGTGCCGGCGAGCGCCGCGTCCGCGAGGACGACCGGCAGGCCCTGCGCCTCCGCCTCGATGAGCACCAGGCCCTGCGTGTCGGTGGTCGACGCGAAGGCCAGGACGTCGGCCATCCGGTAGTAGGCGGCCATGCTCGCGTGCGGCACCGGCCGGACCAGCCGCAGCGCGTGCGCCACCCCGGCCTGCCGCGCCTGCCGCAGCACCGCCTGCCGCCGCTGCAGCACGCCGAGCATCACCAGCCGCGCGTCCGGCAGCCGCCGCAGCAGCCGCGCGAACGCCTCGAGCAGCAGCTGTGGGTCCTTCTCCTTGGTGGCCCGCCCGACGGCGAGGACCACCGGGGCGTCCGCCGGCAGCCGCAGCGACCGCCGCAGGTCGTCGCGGCTCAGCGGGCAGTCCGGCAGCGTCACCGACGTCGGCACCGTCCACACCGGAGGGACGCGCTCGAACTCGGCGAGGCTCGCCGCCGTCTTCTCCGACGGCGCGATGAGGATCGCGGTGCGGTCCAGGAACTCCTGGCCGACCCGCACCAGCTGGGCCCGCCGCTCGGTGCCGGGCCGGGTCAGCTTCAGGTAGTCGCGGACGGTCCAGCCGACCTGCAGGCGCTGCGCGGCGTGGGCGGCGCCGAGCTGGATCTCCATGAAGTGCGCCGAGTAGGCGAGCAGGTCCGTGTGCCAGGTCATGACGACCGGGATGTCGTGGGCCCGCGCGTACCGCAGGCCGCCGACGCCGACCGGGCCCTGCGTGTGGATGTGCACGACCTCCGGCACCCGCCGCATCCCCGGGAACCTCGGCACCCCGATCCGAACGTTGCGCAGCGGCACCGGCACCGACCGCACCCCGCACGGCTCGGCCCGCCCGCGCAGCAGCGGCGCCGGCTGGTACACCTGGACCTCGTGCCCGGCGTCACGCAGGAGCGCCACGGTCGTCGCGACCGAGATGGCCACGCCGTCGGAGCGGCCGGGATGGCTGTCGCAGAAGTGCGCAACTCTCACGCCGGACATGGTGCGGCACGCCCGCCGGGTTCGGGGATGGCTCACGCGAGGTGTACGCCGTCTGGAAAGCCGATGTTCATTGATCCACGGTCGGGTCCGTCGACAGGGCCAGCGCGGCGTCCCGCACCTCCGCGACCGGGTGGCGGCGCAGCGTGGCGACGACGTCGCGCCACGGCTCCGGCCAGCCCAGGTCGCCGCCCCGGGCGGCGTACGCGAGGCCGAACAGCCCGTCGGCGAGCCCGTCCCCGGCGGCGAGCCGGGCGGCGATCGCCAGGGTCGTGCCCGGTTCGGCGGCCGGCCGCTCCAGCCGCCTGCCGGCCCGCCCGGCGAGCCGAGCCGCGAGCACCGGCCGGTCCGCGGTCAGCCGGCGGACCCCGTCGAGCCAGCCGGTCGCCGGGTCGGCCAGGTCGGCCGCCTCGACCAGCAGGGCCGCCGCCGCCGGGACGTACCCGTCCACCGTGGACAGTGCCCGTCCCGCGGCGCCGGTCGCGTCCCGCCCCGCCGCGTCGTGCGCCGCCCGGTCGGACCACGCGACGACCGCGTCGACGATCGCCTCGACCCGCCGCCGCGCGGTGTCGCGCGCGGTGTCGGAGGCGTCCGTGCCGGCCGCCGCCAGGGCCCGCACGGCGGCGACGAGCGGCGCCTCGCCGAGGCCGGTGTCGACGAGGCCGGCCAGGGCCCGCACGACGGGGCGCCACACGATCCGGTCGTCGAGGTCGGTCAGCCGGGACACCGCCGCGCCCGTCACGTCAGCCAGCCACGGCGCCCAATCGGGCAGCATCGCCCACGCCCACGTCGCCGCGTGCTTGTCCGGTCCGGCGGCCGCCGCGGCCACCAGCGCCGCGTAGTCGCCGCGCAGCGGCACCGGCACCGCCCACGGGCTGGCCGCCAGAAGCTCCGCCAGCTCGTCGCGGCCGCTGTCACGGTCCCGGCCGGCGCCCGCCGCGCGCAGGATCCGCCACATCGCGGGGTCGCCGGCGCGCTGCCGGGCCGCGGCCACGATCGCGACCCGGACGGAGCGGTGCAGGCCCGGGTCCTGCCACAGCCGCCACAGCGTGTCCGCCGCGCCGGGCACCGACCGCGCCGCCAGCAGCCGGACCGCCTCCTTCCGGGCGGTCACCTTGCCGAGGGCCGGGTCGAGCGCCGCCAGCAGCACCGACGGCGGCGTGAAGCGGCTGACCCGGCCGGCCGCCGCGACCACCACCCGGGCCCGGTCGTCACCGACGTGGCGGAGCAGCACGGGCAGCGCCGCCGCCGGCCGGTCGGTCCAGGCGAGCGCCGCCAGGGCCGCCTCCGCCAGGACCACGTCGCCCGCGTCGACCCACTCCAGGACCAGGGCCTCGCCGTGCACGGGGACCGGGGCCGCGTCGCGCAGCGCCGCCGCCCGGGCCTGCGGCGTCGCGCCCACATCCCGCACCACCTCGGCCTGGCGTTCGACGTATGCCCGGTGCTGGTGGGGCAGCCAGCGCCGCAGGTGCACCGGGCGCGGCGGCACCCAGCGGACCCCGGCGGGCACGAACCGGCCGGTCGGCGGCGGGCCGGTCAGGGCGGCGTCGAGCAGGTCGCCGCGCCGGGCGCAGACGGCCCGCCACACGGCGGGCAGGGCGATCGCGGAGGGGTCCTCGCGCAGCACCGCCTCGACCCGCTCGGCGCGGTGCCTCGGATCGGCGAGCCACAGGTCGACGGCGGTGCGGGCGACGCCCGCGAGGGTGCCGCGGCGGGTGGCGCGCTCCAGCATCGACTGCAGGTCCGGCAGCCGCCAGGCCCGTTCGCCGAGGGCCCGGGCGATCGCGAAGAGCGGCTCGAACTTCGCCCGCTCCGCGCCGAGCCGCACCCAGCCGCGGACCGCCTCGAACGCCTGCGTCTCCTGCCCCCGCCGCAGCCGGGGCAGGTCGCCGAGGCGCGGCACCCGGTCGTCGCCGAGGAGCCGCTGAAACGTGTGCAGCGCCCACCGGACCAGCACCGGCGAGTCGAACCGCTCGCGCAGCACCAGCACGGCGAGGTCGCTGAGCCGGCCGAGCGCCATCGGTGAGGTGTCCCGCGCCTGTACGACGTCCGCGACGACCTGCTCGAGGGGCTCGACCAGCTCGGGCCGCAGCAGCGCCGGCCGCACGTCGGCGAGGCTCCACAGCGCGGCGGCGCGCACCGGGTCCTGTTCGTTGCGCAGCCGCAGCAGGTGGTGCGTCGCGGCGAGGACGGCGGCCGGGTCTTTTCCGCGCGCCGCGCACCGGATCAGCAGCTGCCAGGCGGTGACGCGGTCCTCGGCGCGGGCCCGGCGGGTCGCGGCGAGCAGCGGCTCCTCCGCCTCCGCCCACGGCAGGTGCGCGGTGTAGGCCAGGGTCAGCGCCTCGCTCTGCCGCACCGCGTCGAGCGTGAGCGCCCGGCGCGCCTCCGCCACCCGCAGCCCGGCCGGCAGCACCCGGTGCACGTCGGCCTCCGGCAGCGACCGGGAACGGTCCACATCGGACATCGCCCGGGTGAAGAGCTCCGCCCGGTCGTGCGGCGGCACCGCGGCGAGCAGCCGCGCCAACGCCGGCCCGTGCCCCCGCAGGCGGCGCGCCAGCCCCACCAGCCCCGCCACCGGCAGCCGGCCCAGCCGCGACAGCACCGCCCGCGGCAGCGCCGTCCTGGCCAGCCACGCCGCCCGCGAAGGCCGGGTCAGCAGCGCCAGGACCAGCAGCGGGTCGGCGGCGGTGAGCACGCCGTAGGCGCGCAACGGGGACGGCAGGGACTCCCGCGGCCCATAGCGCTCCAGCAGCTCCAGCACCCGGTGCGGCAGCGCGGGCGCCGCGGCGAGCACCCCCGCGCCGTGCCGCGCCCACCACGGTCCGCGGGCGGCCTCCGGCAGCGCCGCCAGCTCCCGCTCCGCCTGGTCGAGGCAGGCCCTCGGGTGGCGCCGGGTCAGTGCGGCCCGGTCGCCGAGCACGTGGGCCAGCTGCGGCAGCAGCCGGGCGACCGTGGCCTCGCCGCACGCCGGCAGCAACGCCGCGGCCTCGGCGTCGCCGAACCGGGCGCGGACCGGGTCGACGAGCGCCTCGGCGAGGTCCGTCCGCCCGCGGACGCGGATCCGCCGGTACAGCCGGACCCGCGTGTCGGCGGGCGCGTCCGTGACGACCCGGGCGACCGGCTCCGGCGCGGTCTCGGCCGACCCGGCCCAGGCGAGCAGGGCGCTGCGGCGGATGTGCGGGTCCTCGTCGGTGAGCGCGGCGAGGACCGCCTGCCGGTCCCGCCCGACGAGCGCCATGAACAGCGCCACCTCGCGCTCGTGCCGCTCCCCGGCGCGCAGCGCGGCGAGCGTCGCGGCGAGCGTGCCGTCCGCCGCGCCCGCGAGGGCCCGCGCGGCCTGCAGCCCGCGCCGCGCCGGGTAGGGCAGATGATCGCCGTCCATCCCCACATCTTGCCCGGCGCCCGCCCGTCCTGAGCCGCGTCCCGGTCGGCGCCGCCGGAACACTCCCGTGTTCGCGCAGGCGGGGCGCGTTCCGGGTGTCCCACGGTGTCCCACGGCCGGCGCGCGGCGGGCCGCCGCGGTGGTCAGCTGTCTCCCGTCAGCGACACCCGCACCACGACACCAGGGAGACACCATGGACGCGACCGCCACCACGATCCGGCCCGCCGCCAAGATCCGCTTCACGCTCAACGGCGTGCTGTGGACCCTGCAGGTGCTGTGGGGCTTCTTCTTCGCCGGCAGCGGCTTCGGCAAGGTGCTGCTCGCCGACGACACCCTCTACGCCGCGGCGCCCCGGGCCGTGGCCTGGTACGCCGCGGTGCCGCAGCCGCTCATCGTCTTCATCGGGGTCGCCGAGGTGCTCGGCGGCATCGGCCTGATCCTGCCGGCGATCACCAGGGTCAGGCCGCGGCTGGTCCCGCTCGCCGCCGCCGGGCTCGCGCTCACCATGGTCCTGGCCGCCGGCTTCCATCTCGTCCGCGGCGAGTACGCGCTGGTCCCGGCCACCGTCGTGCTCGGTGGGGTGGCCGCCTTCGTCGCCGCCGGCCGGTTCGCCATGCGCCCCACCGAGCCCGCCCGCCTCACGACCCGGCGCGCGCTGACGTCGCTGGCCGTGCTGGTCCTGCTGGCCCTGACGACCTTCGTGCCCACCTGGTACACGATGACCCACGCCCAGTTCTGAGACCGCTCCCCGGACTACTTGATCTCGTAGACGGCCACGTGTCCGGCGCGGTACCGCAGCTGGGCGAACTTGCCGAGGTCCGGTGAGACGTTGACCTCCTCGGGGTACGGCGGCTTGTCCACGTAGTACCAGTTGGAGACGTCCTCGACCCACAGCCACCGCACGCCGTACTGGTCGCGCAGCTTGCCGACGGTCTCCGCGGACGGCGCGGTGAAGGCGGCGTCGTTGTCGATGATGATCTGCGGGTGCCAGTACATGGAGTACTGCTGCATCACGCCTTGTGTGCGCTCCTGGCTGTGCGCCTCGGCCGTGTAGGCCCACGACTCGACGAGGACGCGGCGCTCGCTGTACGCGGCGATGCCGAAGTGCCTCCGGTCGCAACCGTCTTCAGGGGTGAGGTACACGCAGTGCGCGTTGGTGGCCACCAGGTCGTCGGAGGAGGAGTTGGCGCGCAGCCAGCGGCCGGCGTCGAGGGTGCCCTCGGTGACGATCGGCCAGAGCTTCGCGGCGTTCTTCCAGCCGTCCTTCTGGGCGGTGGGGTACACGTTGGCGATCTGGCTGGCCACGGTCGGCAGGGTGAAGCCGAGCATGAGGGTCACGACCAGCGCCGCCGGCCTGACGCCGCCGAGCCGGGACCGGTACCGCCAGGCCAGGACCGCCGCGACGACGATGACCAGCGCCAGGATGGCGTACGGGTACGTGAGCTTCGCGGCCAGCTGGACCGTGCGGTACGTGGGGCTGAACTTCGGCAGGTGAGTGCCGTCGACGGCGCGGATCGCGAAGATCACGAGCACGCCGGCGCCGAAGGCCACCAGCAGCGGGCGGGCGGTGTGCCAGGTCAGCGCCGGCGCGAGCAGCAGCAGCCCCCAGACGGCCAGGGTCGCCAGGTACGGCCGCGCGCCCATCAGGAAGAAGCCCTCGGCCGACCCGCCGGAGTGCGCGAACAGCATCAGCGCCGCCATGCCGACGATCCCGAGCCCGGCCATGAGCAGCACCTCGGCGTCGAACAGCCGGCGGCGCAGCCCGGCGGCGCCGGCCCACATGCAGACCCAGCACAGCACGGTCAGGGCGAGCAGGATCACCAGGCGGTACATCTTCGGGTCGGCCACGAAGCCGGTGGTGCCGCCGGCTGGGTTGTGCCGCATCCCGCCGAGCGGCACGATGTCCAGCCCCTGGCTCTCCCCGCCGAAGAGCACCAGGTTCGCGAACGCCATCCAGGCTCCGACGATGACGAGCGCGGCGAGCGCCACCCGGTTGAGCCGCCGCCGGAACACCAGCTGTGCGCAGACGACCAGCAGCAGCCCGCACAGCAGCGTCGGCAGGAACGTCGCCTTCGCGCCCATGATCGCCCCGGGCAGCAGCGCGAACAGCACCCACCGCCGCCGGTCCCCGCCGTGCTCCCGCAGCAGGTCGACCAGCAGCAGCATCAGCGGCACGAACAGCAGGCTGCCGAACGTCTGGGTCGGGCTGGTCCACAGGAACAGCTTGAGGTTGGACCCGTCGTCCATGGGGTTGAACGCGTAGGTCTGGTAGAACCCGTTCAGCTGCCAGCCGTACGGGTCGGGAGACAGGACGAGGAACGCGGCCAGGGAGGCGAGCGCCCCGCCCAGCCACGACCCGGTCACCCGGCGCCCGAACGCGGCGATCAGCAACACGTACGCCATGACCATCGGCAGCAGGGACAGCCTGTTGAGCAGCACCCACGGCTCGATCCCGGTCGCCCAGCTCGTCGAGGCGAAGTCCGCGTAGACGAACCAGTGGTAGAAGACGCCCTCACTGGTCACCCACGGCGTCACGAGGTCCATGTGGTGCTTGATCTCGCCGGTGAGCGCCAGGTGGAACGGCAGGTCGATGTCGGTCATGCCGTAGCTGGGCCACTTCATGCCGACGAACCGGTAGTAGTTGGCCGCCCACGCCAGCATGACGAGCGCCAGCACCGCCATCGCCCACGACCAGGCCAGCGGCGTTCGCGCGGCCGGGCCGGCGCCGCGCCAGTACCGCCGCAGCCTCGGCACCCCCGCGAACGCCACGATGACCGCCAGCGGCACCAGCTGCGCCGCCAGCGGCACCCCCAGGGCGCGGGCCGGGATGTAGGCGAGCACCTCGATCGCGTACCCGATGGCCGTCCCGGCCGCCAGGTCCTCCGGCAGCGCCCGCGCCCCCCGATGCACCAGCCGCCACAACAGCGTTCCCGGCAGCGTGATCCCGATCGCGATGTACGCCGCGAAGATCCCGGTCGTCGCCGGTGACACGTCGTAGAACCACAGCACTCCGACCGTGGCGACCGCCACTAGCACCGCCGGTAACCATCCGGACCTCCAGACAGCCGTCCGCACCGGGCCGGGCGACTGTTCGTCGGACTGGACACCACCGTCGTGCTCGGCCTGCTGAGCCAGAGTCATCGTGAGAGTCACCTTCTGGTTTCGCCGTAAGCTGCGGCCCGAGTATAGGCACCCTGACCGGCGCGCCCTGACCGCGCACAGTGACGCCCGGCACTGCTTGCACCCCTTACACGCCTCCACGCGGGGCATGTCAGGGGCCGTTCTTCTGATGTTCACCGCCACCGGCGCGCGGGCGCCGGTGCCACCCTCATGATGGCAGGCGCGCGGAGCCAATGACGTCCCGAAGAGGCCAAACCCGGACGAATCATTCAAGAGTGGGCGCAGAAGGAGAACAGCCGCATCTGGGGTGGGGACCCGACGCCGAAGGCGCCTGTGGAGGCGCCTGTGCCGCCTGTGGCGGCGGCGCGGGCGTGGCAGCTGCCAGGTGTCGCCGTGCCATGCGGAAGTGACTGTGAGTGTGGGGGTCCTCGCGCGCTTCGTGGGATCAGGCGGACGCGAAAGGAGGGGCCGGCGTGCGCCGGCCCCTCCCTTGTGCGTTCAGCTCAGCGTGCTCAGCTCAGCTGCTGGGCGATGCCCGTGGTGGCCTCGCCGGACTGGTACGACACCAGCAGCGTGGCACCGGCCGGCAGGGTGCCGGTCGTCGGCAGCCACACGGCACTCGAGCCGCTGCGGTCGAACTCGACCGTGGACTGCGCCAGGATCGCGTTGCCGTCCCAGACGAACACCCGGGCGGTGCCGGCCTGGCGGGCCTTGAGCTCGACCTGGACGCCGTTCTGCTGCTTGACCGCGTCCTTGATCTGGATTGTGCCCTCGGGCAGCGCCGTCCAGCCGCCGGGGGCGACCATGTCCGAGCTCGACTGCAGGATCGTCTGCGGCGACTTCACGCTCTCCGCCGCGGTGTCCGGGATGATCGGCGCCTTCGGCGAGGAGGGCTGGGTCTGGTAGCCCTCCAGCTTGGCGACGCCCCAGCGCCACGGGTCGGCTCGCACGCCGCTCCAGGTGGACCAGCCGACGCGGGTCTGCGCCGCCAGGTCCTGCGTGTCGGAGTCGTTCACGAGGATGTTCATGCCCATCTTCGCCGCGTCCACGTTGTCGGGCAGGACGCTGAACGGCACCTTCACCTCGATGCGGTAGCCGGTGTAGGGGTTGCTGGAGACGACGGACGCGACCTGCATGCCGGGCGCGGTCACCGGGCCGGCGCCCTGGTGGTTGTCCCGCTCCCGGGCGTAGCACGGCGGGTTGCCGTTGGCCGGGTCCTTCGTCGCCGGGAAGAGCGCCACGTTGAACACCGTGGAGGTGTTCGGCGAGCCGCCGCGCGGGTCGATGCCGAACTCGATGTTGTCGTTGCGCCGGGGACGCTTGCAGTCCTCGGGCGGCAGCACCGTGCCGAGCACGTCGTCGGTGATCTCGAACAGCGCGTAGATCGCGTCGTCGGTGTAGGTCAGCCAGGCCTTGCCGGAGATGTCCGCCGCCGTGGCCGCGGTGCCCTCCCAGCGGGTGGAGATGTCGATGGCCTGACCGCCGTACTCGCCCGGGCTCGCCGTGCCGTCGACGACCGGGGCCTTCGCCGCCTTGGGGATGGACGTGACCGGCACGATGTTGAGGACACCGGGCTCGACCGCGCTGCCACCGACGTAGCCGGTCTCGATCTGCACCGCGTAGCGCCCGTCGTTGGGCGCCCGGTTGGCGGTCGGCAGCGACGCGTCGGTGTTGGTCACCGTGAACGTGACCGAGCCGCGCGCGCCGGGCTGCAGGCCGCTGTAGCTCTGCTGCGCCTCGGCCACGGCGAAGCCGGCGGGCACCTTGAGCTTCACCGAGCCGGACTGCACCTGGTCGCTGTGGTTGGTGAGGTCGACGCGGATCGGCCGGGTGCCGCCGCTGGGGATGCTCAGCATCGACTCGATCAGCGCGTCGAGGGACTGGACCTGGTTGCGCTGCGTCCACTCGCGGAAGTCACCCACCTCGGGCAGCGGCTCGAGCGTGCCGCGGACCGGGGCGGTGGCCTGCACCAGCGTGGTGTTGCTGCCGGTGCCGTCCTTCTTGGTGGTCATGGTCGCCTTGAGCTGGAACCGCTGACCCGCGACCAGGGTGGCCGGTGGGGTGACGGTGAACGTGGCGACGGACTCCTTGTTGTTGGGCGTGACGGTGCCGATGTCGCCCTTGCCCGTGACGGTCCAGCCCGCCGGGGCCTCCAGGGCCACCTGCGCGCCCGGGATCGCCTGCGTGGCCCGCACGTGGGTCTTGACCTCGAAGGGCTGGCCGGCCAGCACCTCCCACTGCTCGGAGCGGACGTGCAGCTCCGTGCCGAGCGGCAGCCCGCCGGCGGCGCGGATGCTGGTGCCCTGCAGCGCGGCGGTGCCGCCGACGTTCGGGTCCGGGTACGGGGTCCGGCTGTCGATCATCGTGATCCGGTTGCAGCCGATGCTCGCCGGGTTGCTCTGCGCGTCCGCCGTGTCGGCCCAGCCCTGGGAGGCGTACTCACGCCGGGCCAGCACGCCGACCTGGTTCCACCGCATGCCGCCGTTGCGGGCCGACTCGTAGCCCTGCCAGGTGCCGAAGATGGTGTTGGTCGCCTGGGAGGGGGTGAAGGTGGTCTCGCAGGCCTGGCCGTTGGAGCTGGTGCCGCTGCCGCCGCCCTGGAAGAGGCGGGCGGGCCGGAAGGGCTGGAGCCCCTCCTTCTTGATCTGCTCGGGGAAGGCGTTGGGGTCCGCCGCCGCGTAGAACGCCTCGACGGCGAGCATCGCGGCTTCCTGGTGGTTGCCGTGGTTGCCCTGGGTCGCCGACGGGTTCATCGTGACGATGACCTCCGGCTTGGTGGTCCGGATCGTGCGCACGATGCGCGACAGCGACTTCTCGTAGTTCCAGATCTGCTCGGACAGCGGCGCGCTCGCGGTGTAGTAGAAGTCGAGCGCGTCGAGGTTGTAGACGTTCATGACGCCGGCCCGGCCGACGGCGCGGCGCTCCTCGGCCTCACGCAGGATGCCGAGCGCGGGCCCTTCCTCGAGGCCGACTGCGTTGCCGCCGCCCTCGCCCCGGGTCATCGTGATGACCCCGGCCTTCATGTTGTGGTACTCGTTCCAGTACCCGAACATGCCGAGCTGTCCGGCCTCGTCGTCCGGGTGCGCACCGATGAACATGATGTCCAGGTCGATCGGTGCGTTCGGTTTGGCCTGTGCAGGGCTTGCCAGGCCCACCATCAACAGACCGCATGTGGCGATCACGGCTTTGGGGCGCCATCTCATAGGGCAACCTTCTTCGTGTGGTGGAGACGGGGGTACTCCTGGACCGCTGGCGGTTTGCCGAGTTAATTCAGACTGCGAAATTAGTGCGTGGACGCGACGGCGCCCGGCACGGCAGGACGACCGTCCACAGTGGACAGTCGCCATGCATCACAGCGGCCGGCAAGCCGGTCAGCACTGGAAGGGTGTTGTGGCGTAACGCTAGGGACCGCCCGAAAGAGCTGTCAACACCTCGGACGGGCATTTTCTTCGCTCTAGAAAGAATCGCCGAACGAGAGCACCCGGGCGTGGTCCCGATCCGACCATGAATGTCCATATTTGTGTTTATGATCTGTCCACATTACTGTCCTTTTAGGCGAGCCACCTGGCCTTTTGCCATGTCCAGCTCGTCGATATCGCGGGGGCATCGTGGCCCTTCGAGATCGTTCCGTGACTTGACCCCCGATTTTCTTCGCACTAGTAAGAAAGGGTGATCGCCGTGGGGAGAGCACCGACAAGTCCGGTCAGCCGGGAACGGTCGCGTGAGATCAAGCGCCAGTCGGTGATCTCGGCTGCCCGGGAAGCGCGTGTGCTGTCCCGGGTCGATCTGGCCGAGCTCACCGGACTTCCTGCGGCGACGCTGACGGCGCTCGTGCGTGACCTGATCGCCGACGGATACCTGATCGAGCGCGGCCCGGGCGCCAACACGCACGGGCGACCGCGGGCGATGCTCGAGTTCAACCCGCGCGCCGAGCTGGTGGCCGCGGTCTCGCTCGAGCCGCCCCGCATCACGTGCGAGATCGCGGACAGCAACGGCACGGTGATCGCCCACCGCACGTCCCGCCTCGGCCGCGACGTCGTCGAGACCGTCTGCCAGTTCGTGGCGGAGCTGGTCGCCGACAACCGGCCGTCGCTGTGCGGGGTCGCGATCGCCGTGCCCGGCGTGTCGTCCGACGGCGCGGTCCGGCTGGCGCCCTCGGTCGGCCTCGTCGAGGCGCGGCCGATCGGCCAGTCGGTGCAGCAGGAGCTCGGCGTGCCGGTGGTCGTCGACAACGACGTCAACCTGATGGCGGCCGGGGAGCGGATGGCGGGCGCCGGGAAGGACGTCGACGACCTGCTGCTGCTGCACGTCGCCGACGGCATCGGCGCCGGTCTCATCCTCGACGGCCAGGTGCGGCGGGGGGCGAGCGGCGCGGCGGGGGAGATAGGTTTCCTCCCGCTCGATCCGCAGGCGGACCGCGCCTACAGCGGGGTCGGCCCCTTCGAGGCGCGTTGGTCGGCCAACGCGATCGCGGAGCGGGTCGTCGCGCTGAACCCCGGCCGCCGCCCCGAGGCGCCGGTCAGCGAGCTGATCGAGCTCGCGGCCACGTCCGCGGCGGCCCGCGCCTACCTCGACGAGGTGCTGGAGGCGTGGGCCCGGCTCATCATCTCCTGCGCCTGCGTCGTCGACCCGGGCCGGGTGCTGCTCAGCGGCGCGGCGGCCGAGCTCGACGACGCGGCGCTGGCACGCATCCAGGACCTGGTCTCCGCGAGGGTTCCGGCCTCCACCGAGGTGCGCCGGGCCGTGCTCGGGGACCAGGCGGTGCTGCACGGCGCGATCAGTTACGCCCTGTCGGCCGCGGTACGGCTACCCGGCCCTTTCCTCACCACGAACCACCACCGATAACACCCCCCCCTTTCTGCATGCGGAGGAAGTCATGAGACGTCGCGTTGCCCTCACCCTCGCGGTCAGCACGTTAGTGGCCGGTCTGACCGGCTGCGGGAGTGAGAACAAGGATTCCGCCTCGGCGGGCGCCTCCGGGAAGCCGGCCGAGAAGATCGTCGTCTACAGCGCGCGCGACAAGAAGGTCACCGACTTCGTCGTCGAGCAGTTCGTCGCCAAGCACCCCGAGTACAAGGGCAAGGTCGAGGTGCTCAACATGGGCGCCCAGGAGGTGCTCGAGCGGACCCGCGCCGAGAAGGCCAACCCGCAGGGCTCGGTCTGGTGGGGCGGCACGCAGCAGGGCCTGTCGGCCGGTGCCGGCGACGGCCTGCTCGAGGCGTGGCAGCCTTCCTTCGCGGGGCAGATGGACGCCCGGTACAAGGACGCGCAGGGCCGCTGGTTCGGCGAGATCCTGCTGCCCGAGGTCATCATGTACAACAACAAGGCGATCCCGGCCGACCAGGCGCCGAAGGACTGGGACGACCTGCTCGACCCGAAGTGGAAGAAGAAGGTCATCATCCGCGACGTGGCCGCGTCGGGCACCATGCGGTCCATCTACGCCTCGATGATCCAGCGCCTGTCGAAGGACGGCAGCAACCCGCAGCCCGGCTACGACTGGCTGCGCAAGCTCGACGCCAACACCGGCGACTACGCCGCCAACCCGACGGACCTGTACGTCAAGATGTCCCGCGAGCAGGGTGTGCTCAGCGCCTGGAACCTGCAGGACATCCTGCTGCAGTCCGAGCAGTCGAAGATGCCGTTCGGCTACGTGATGCCGGCGTCCGGCGCGCCGGTGCTCGTCGACGGCGTGGCCGCGATCAAGGGCGGCAACACCGAGGGCGCCAAGACCTTCATCGAGTTCCTGTTCGACGGCGAGCTGCGGGCCAAGCTGGCCAAGGACTTCTTCCAGATCCCCGCCGTGCCGATCTCCGAGAAGCCGCAGTGGCTGGCGGACCTCAACCTCAAGCCGATGGACGTCGACTGGGACGTCATCGCCAAGAACGAGACCCAGTGGATCAACCACTGGAACGCCGAGATCAAGAACAAGGGCTGACCGCCCCCTGGCCGGGGGGGGGGGGGGGGGGGGCCCCCCCCCCCCCCCCGGCCCGGGGGGGGGCCCCCCCCCCCCCCCGCCCCGGCGGGGTGTCGAGTCGCCGGCGGCGTTGGCCCCGGGGGGGGGGGGGGGGGGTGTTTT
>NZ_JBEXUD010000038.1:0-118695 GCF_040614215.1 Dactylosporangium sp. NPDC006015 | reverse complement strand
AATCTCTTCCCGCTCCGCCAACGACAACCGTGACGCCATCAGCCGCACACACCCATCCATCGATCATGACTCGGGTGTTGCAACCACCTCTTGAACCGGCCAGGGCGGCCGGGGGTGGCCTTCGATCATCAGCGGTGGCGATGCGGTGGGGGCGGAGCGCGGGGCTCGTGGAGGTTGGCGGCGTGGGGTGGTTCTCATGACCGGCGCGGCGGCTGCCGTGCTGCGGAGGGCGGTGGTCCCTGCGGGATGCACCTGCCGCCACGCCGACCATCAGACCCCCGTTAGGGCGAACCTAGCGCTCCGATGGGGATTCATTCATCGGACTTGTTGGATTCCGGACAGCTGTCTCGACAGGAGGGCACTGTCGGTATGGAGGTGATTTGCCGGAAAAAGGGTTATTGGGTCACTAGCGTGTGCATGGCTGGTCCTACTTGTGGGGGATTTCGTGCGCGGCGGGAATGTGATGGGGCTCAGGTTGCTGGTGGTCGGCGTGGTGCTCGGCGTCACCTCGGTGGTGGTCGTGGACGCCGCATCAGCCGCATCAGCCGCATCAGCGGCGTCGGGCCGGGCGGAGGTCGCGTCGGGCCGGTCGAAAGTCGCGTCGGCGCGGGCTGAGACCGCCGTGCCGCGAGGGCGCGTCGAGTCGACGGTGCTGCGGGCCATGGTGAGCAACTACGTCGACGACACGCTGTCGCTGGTGGACGTGACGGCCGGGACGGTGACCGGCACGATCTCCGGGATCGACGGGCCGGCGTGGCTGGCGGCGTCCGGTGATGGCCAGACGATGTACATCGCGGCGTACAACGGCGACCGGCTCTACAAGGTGAACGCCGCCACCCGGGCCAAGACGTACGTCGACGTCGGCACCACGCCGGGCATCATCGCGCTGACGCCCGACGAGTCGAAGGTGTACGTGGCCAACTTCGGCAGCGACAACGTGTCGGTGGTGGACACGGCCACGTTCACGGTGTCGACGACGATCACCGTCGGCACCGATCCGACCGGCGTCGCGGTCACGCCGGACGGCGCCAGCGCGTACGTGGCGAACAGCGGCAACAACACGGTCAGCGTCATCGACACCGCGACCAACGCCGTCACCGCCACCATCGCGGTGGGCATCAACCCGCTCGGCGTGGCCATCACCCCGGACGGGTCGAAGGTGCTGGTGAGCAACCGGGGCGCCGCGACGCTCTCCGTCATCGCCACCAGCACGAACACCGTGACGGCCACGGTACCGGTCGGCTCCACGCCGTACGGTGTGGCGATCTCGGCCAGCGGCACGACCGCGTACGTCGCGTGCGCCGGCGCCGGGTCGGTGAGCGTGGTGAACCTGACCACCAACACGGCGGGCGCGCCGATCACGGTCGGGGCCATGCCGGTCGGCCTGTCGTTCACGCCCGGCGGCGGCACGCTCGTCGTCACGAACGCCATGAGCGGCACGGTCAGCGTCGTGGACACCGGCACCGCCACGGTGACCTCGACGGTGCCCGTGGGCGCGCAGCCGCTGTACGTGACCGCCGCCTACATCGAGGAGCAGTCGCTCGCGGTGACGACCGGTTCGCTGCCGGCCCCCACGGTCGGCACGGCGTACTCCGGCACGCCCGCGGTGACGGGCGGGACGGGGCCGTTCACGTGGGCGGTCAGCGCCGGCTCGCTGCCGGCCGGGCTGAGCCTCAACGCCAGCACCGGCGAGGTCAGCGGCACGCCGACGGCGGCGGGGCCCGCGTCGTTCACGCTGCAGGTGACCGACTCGGCCGGCACGACCGCGTCGAAGGCGTACACGTTCACGGTCGGCCAGGCCGCGCCGCCCACGCCACCGCCGGCGAACCTGGCCGTGACCGTGGCACCGCCGCCGGTCGGGGTCGTCGGCGCGCCGTACACCGCCATGATGACGGCGACCGGCGGCACCGGACCCTACACGTGGGCGGTGACCGGGGGGACGCTGCCGGTCGGGCTGACGCTGAACGCGGCCACCGGCGCCATCACCGGCACGCCGGCCGCGGCGGCCGAGCGGCAGGTGACGCTGACGGTCACCGACGCGAGCCAGGCGACCGCGTCCGCCACCCGCACGTTCACGGTCAAGGCGGCGCTGACGATCGCCAAGCCCACCGGCACGGAGGCAGTGGCCGGCGCACCGTACGAGACCACGCTCGCGGCCGAGGGAGGCGTCGCGCCCTACACGTGGTCGGTGGTCGAAGGCACGCTGCCGGCCGGGCTGACCCTGAACGCCGCCACCGGAAAGATCAGCGGCACCGCCACGACCGCCGGCACGACGACGGTCACCGTCAGGGTCACGGACACCGGCGGCCGCACCGGGGAGCGCGAGCTCTCGTTCACCGTCCGCCACCCCGCCCCGGCCGGCGTCACGGCCAAGGGCCAGGTCTCCTCGGTGCTGGCGGAGTGGACCGCCGCGAGCGACCCCGGCGTCACCGGGTACACCGCGTCCGCCGACCCGGGGCCGGCCACCTGCACCACCGATTCGCGCACCACCACCAGCTGCGTGCTCGGCGCGGTCGCCGGCCAGTCCTACACGGTGACGGTCGTCGCCCACTCCGCCGCCGGCGACTCGGCGGTCAGCACCGCCTCGGCGCCGGCAACGGCGATCGCCCCGTCCGCCCCACCGGCCCCGCCGCGGACGCCGCTCAAGCTGACCACCGACCGCGGGGCGATCACCTCGATCGCGCCCGCGCAGACGCTGACGTTCATCGGCAGTGGCTTCGCCCCGTTCTCGACGGTGGTCGTCAGCATCTACAGCACCCCGGCGACCCTCGCCACCGTCACCACCGACGCGAGCGGCGGGTTCAGCGCCCCGGTGACCATCCCGGCGGACCTCGCCGAGGGCAGCCACACCATGCTCGCCCAGGGCACCGCCCCGGACGGCACCGCCCGCGCCATGGCCGTCGCCGTCACCACCACGGGCTCGGCGTCGCTGCCCGTGACCGGCGTCGACACCATGACCCTGACGGCGCTCGGCCTGCTCCTGATCACGGCCGGCGCCTCGCTCGTGACCCCGGTCAGCAGGCCATCGAGTTCGGCAGGGCGGCGACGCCCTTGAGGGCGTGGGCGAGGTCCGCGACGAAGCGGTCGACCAGCTCGCGGGTCTTGCCCGGCATGCAGACCACGTGGGCGTTGCCGCCGTCGTCGGTGGCGAGCGGCCAGCGATCCAGGAGGGGCTGCGGCGGGCGGGGGAAGACGACGGTGAAGGCGTGCTCCTGGGCGCGCCACGCCGGCCAGCCGATCCCGCGCAGCTGCCGCTCGGTGTAGCCGGCGAGGTCCCGGGCGGCGGCGGCCCGCCCGCGCAGGCCCGGCAGGCCCCAGTGGCGCAGGAGGTACCAGAGCCACAACGGCGCGTGGCCGGACCTGGAGCCGGTGATGGTGCTGTCCGGGGCGGCGGTGTAGGTGATGCTGCCCCGTCCGGTGTGGCGGTCGGCGAGGGCGACCACGATCCCGCAGGGGAAGGGCGTGGCGAGGAACTTGTGGCCGCTGACGGCGAAGGAGTGCACGCCGTCGGCGAAGGTGAAACCGGGCCGGGTCAGCGGGTCGCAGAGCGCCAGGGGGATGCCGGCGAGGGCCGCGTCGGCGTGGATCCAGCGCTGCGCGGGGTCGATGCCCGCGAGGGCGAGGGTCTTGTCGATCAGGGCGGCGTCGTCGACGGCCTCGGTCATGGTGGTGCCGACGGTGGCGACGACGATGGCGCCGGCACCGGGGCGGCGGCGCCGGGCGACGGCGGCGCGCAGGTCGTCGTAGCGCATCTCGCCGCGGTCGTCGGCGGGGACGAGGTGCAGCCGCATGCCGAGCAGCTCGGCGTTCTTCGCGATGCTGTAGTGCGCGGCGGTCGAGGCGAACACGGCCGCGCCCGGGAGGTGCTGGCGGGCCTGCCACAGGGCCCAGAGGTTGCTCTCGGTGCTGCCGGTCGTCACGTACCCGTGGCGGTTGTCCAGCGGTGCGTCGACGAGGTCGGCGACGAACTGGACGACCTCGTGCTCGACGACCTTCGTGTGCAGCCGGTACGAGCCGCCGGCGGCGTACGGGTGCCCGACGTTGTTCAGCAGGACCCGCTCGAAGCGCGTCACGGCGGTCATGTCGGGCAGGTCGATGGCGCCGGGGAAGCCGAGGTCGTAGTCGGAGTGCCGGGTCAGGTCGGCGTACAGCTGGTCGAGTCGCCCGCCGATGGTCGGGTCCGGGAGGCCGCTCACCTCGGCTGCGACCCGACGTCGACGATCCGCCCGAGTTCGCTCATCCAGCGCCACACGTGGTACGTGGGATCGTGCGGCTCGATCTCGGAGAGCGCCGGGTTCCAGCGCCACTGCATGCTCGGCACGCCGTAGTGCGTGTTGGTGTCGTCGACGGAGCTCTCGACGGTGAGCCCGTTGAACTGCTTGCGGCCGCCGCGGTCAAGCAGCAGCCGGGTGCCGTCGATGAGGCGGGCGAAGCACCGGCCGGGCAGGTCGAACTCGTTGGCGGCCTGCCGCTGGGCGTCGGCCCAGGTGCCGTACGGGGTGTCGAGGGTGCACACGCCGATGCCGGCGAACACCGCCGTGGCCGACATCGGGTCGCTCTTGTTGACCATCTGCGTCCGCGGGTCGAAGCCGGGGTCGGCCTGGTAGCCCTCGTGCGCGTGCCGGGCCAGGCCGTACAGCAGCATCGGCAGGTCGTTGGCCTCGTCGTCGGCGAGGAAGATGCGGGTCGCGGTCCGCAGCTGTTGCAGCACCGGCACGCCGCGCTCGAGGTAGAACAGGGCGACGCCGTGGGGGCTGAGCGGGTCGCGGCGGCGGCGTTCCCACACGTGACGGGTGTGCAGGACGGAGAAGCGCCGCAGCCGGGAGACGACCTCGCCCCGGAACGCGGCGGTGACGTCGGCCTCGGGGTTGCCGTCGCCCCTGCCGCGCGGCCCCTCCGGCGGGACCGCGCGCAGGTGACGGCTGTCGGGGTCGGCGTCGTCGTGGGCGAACCGGCGGTGCGGCCGCGAGACCCGGTCGTACGTCGAGTCGCCGCCCGGCGTGAACGAGGAACCGTGCACGGACGAGGAGCCGTGCGCGGACGAGGAGCCGTGCGCGGACGAGGAGCCGTGCGCGGACGAGGACCCGGACGAAGGGCCGGAGGAGAACGAGGAGCCGGAGGGGCCGGACGAAGGGCCGGACGAGAACGAGGAGCCGGAGGTGCCGTATGAGGCGGCCGGCGGTGCCACCGCCGGGTCGGTCTCAAACATCGAGGTCCTTGAGCCGGCGGTCCAGGACCCGCAGCGGGTCCGGTCTGCCGCGCCCGACGTCGGCGAGCACCGGCGCCCGGCGCGACCGCAGCATGAGCGCCCAGACCGCCCCGACGAGGACGGTGATGAGCACGGCGGCGGGGATGACGGCCTGCAGGATCGAGTCGCCGGCGATCCCCAGCAGCGAGGAGAGGTTCGTGAGCGTGACGAGCAGGATGCCGGTGCCCGCGATCACGCCCAGGCTGGGCAGCACGGTGCTGACCAGGAGGCCTTCGCGGGAGCCGCCGCCGCGCCGGTAGTAGCGGATGCTGCCGGCCGAGATGAGCACCAGCATCAGCATGATCCCGATGGCGCCGGCCGCGGACAGCCAGGTGAAGAGCACGGTGATCGGGTCGGCGCCGAGGACGACGAACACGCCGACGACCACGAGCGCGCTCGCGCTCTGCAGGACCGAGCCGCCGGTCGGGGCGCCCTCGGCCTGCCCGCTGGCGCCGGTGCGGGCCAGCCACGCCGGCAGGACGCCCTCGCGGGCCATCCCGAAGGCGTAGCGGGCGAGGACGTTGTGGAAGGACAGCATCGCCACGAAGACCGAGGTGATGAGCAGCATCGTGGCGAGGAGGCTGAGGCCGCTGCCGTACCACTCGTCGAGGACGTTGAAGGGCAGTCCCGCGTCGGGGTCGGCGGCGACGGCGGCGATCCGGTCGGCGCCGACGGTCGCGGCGAGCGCCCAGGCCGACAGCCCGTAGAACAGCGGCATGAAGATGAGGGCGCCGATGGTGGCGCGGGTGATGCTGCGGCTGGTGCGGACCTCCTCGCTGTAGGCGGGGGCCGTGTCGAAGCCGATGAACGCCGCGATGCCGAGCGCGAGGGCGCCACCGATGCCGGGCGCCCACAGGCCGGGGAAGCTGATCGGCTCGGTGCTGATGGACCCTCCGGCGGGGTGGGCGAACGCGGCCAGGTCGAACAGGGCGATGACGACCAGCTCGACGCAGAGCACCGACCCGACGACGAACGCGGACAGCGACACGTGCAGCAGCCCGCAGACGGCGACGGCGAGCCAGAGCACCGCGGCCCACACGACCCAGTTGCCGCCGAGCAGTTCGGCGAGGGTGGCGCCGACCAGGCCGTACAGGCTCATCTGGATGCATGAGTAGAAGACCAGCGCGAGGGCGCCGCCGATGATGCCCGCGGTCGGCCCGAAGCCGTGCGCGAGCAGGGCGTAGGCGGGGGCGGCGTGCGGCACGTTGCGGGCCATCGACACGTACCCGACGGCGAGCAGGGCGAGCGCGATGCCGAGCAGGGGGAAGGTCAGCGGGGTGGCGACCATCCCGGTCGAGGCGTAGGTGGCCACGATACCGCCGGCCAGGACCGCCATCGGGGAGCTGGCGCCGATCTGGAAGAGCCAGACGCCGCCGCCGGACATCTGCCGGCGGGTGAGCCCGTACCCGGTCATCGGCCACCGCCGAAAAGACGACGAGGTGTCGCGGACTGAGTGGAAGGACGCATCGCGGCGCGCACTCCGATTCTTCAGTTGGCTGTGCGTGATCAGGACCGCTGCGCAGTGTATAGGCGGAAGTTACTCGGTGGCGCCCTGGCGAATCTCATGCATTCCCATGGGTCGTTAGGTCCCGAACCCCCGGGAACAGGCATTGGAGCACTCTGTGACCGGTGTGAGCCGCCCCACGTGGCCGGAGAATTTACCGCCTGGTGCCGCGCCCGTAACGTTCGGCTCCGCATGACGACGCCCCGCCGGATCCTGGGGACCCAGGATCCGGCGGGGCCGGGCGCGACAGACCGGTCAGGTCAGCCGCAGGTAGTCGACGTTGAACCCGCCGGTCTCGCAGAACAGCGTCAGCTGCTGGTCGCCGGCGGTGGCGAAGGTGACCGGGACGTGGACGGACTGGTAGGCGCCCCACCCGCCGGTGTCCGGCACGGACACCGTGGCCAGGACCGCGCCGGTCGCGTCGCGCAGCGAGATCGCGCCGGGCAGCGGGCCGCCGGTGCCGGTCGCGACGCGCAGCTCCACGTCGTAGGTGCCGGCGGCGACGTCGAGGCGGTAGGCGAGCCAGTTGCCGGCGGCGGTCCACCCGACGTTCTTCCCGCCGCTGGCGGCGGGGTTGGACTCGATGAAGTTCGGGCCGCCGTCGGTCCAGCCGTGCTGCGCCACGTACGCCTCGGCCTCGACCTTCTCCCCCACGGGCGCGCCGTGCGGCCGGACGGTGACGTGGACCGTGCGCGAGGCGGCGGCGCGGCCGTCGGTGGCGGTGACCGTGAGGTCGAAGGCGCCGGCGACGGTCGGGTGCAGCGAGACGGCGCCGGTGGCCGCGTCGACGGTCACGCCGTCGGGCAGGTCCGTGGCGTAGTAGGACAGGGCGTCGCGGTCGGCGTCGGTGGCCTGCAGCCGCAGCGTCGTGGTGGCGTACTGGTCGACCACGACCGGGCCCGGGTCGCGCAGGACGGGGGCGTGGTTGCGGCCGCGGGGCAGGTCCGCGTCCCAGCGGAACGTGGCGTAGGCGTGCGCTGGCACGGTGGCGACGAACGACTTCCCGGCGAGCACGACCCGCACGGTGCGGTCGGTGTCGAGCGCGTTGCCGACGACCGCGACGTAGCCGTCGTGCCGGTCACGGAAGACGACGTTGCCGATCCCGCCCGCGGTGCCGCTGGAGGCGACCCGGACGTGTGAGGGCGTCAGGTACCGGCTGAACTGCCCGAGCTGGTAGAGCTCGTCGCGGACGGTGAACGTGCGGGAAGCGGTGTCCACCTTGACGAGCCGGTCCGGCCACTTGGTGGTGCGGGCGACCTCGTCCCAGTCGACGTTGTTGTCGCGGGCCGGGGTCCAGTGCAGGGTGCCGCCGTCCTGGTCGGTCGCCTGCGCCCACATGACGTAGGAGGACGCGTCGAGGCGGAAGTCGGCGAGGACCGTGGCCGGGGACAGGTCACTGGTCTCGGTGAGGTGCACGGGCTTGCCGGTCTGCTCGTAGGCGTCCCGCATGACGGTGGGGTCGCCCCAGTACGGGTGGAACGCGATCGCGTCGGCGGCCCGTGCGGCGGCCGGGTCGTCGAGCACCCGGTAGTAGTTCTTCGTGGCGGTGCTGTTCGGGTCACGCCAGTCCCAGAAGTTGAAGTCGTGGATGTAGAGGTCGACGTCGAGGCGGGCCTTGCGCAGCTCGCGGTCGATCGCCACGGACAGCTTCTGCTGCTGCTCGACGCTGATGTCCATGGCCGGGTAGACGACGTCCATGCCGGGCTCGTTGAGCAGCGTCAGCGCGTCGACGCGGATGCCGAGCCGGGCGTACGCCTGGACGTACTTGACGTAGTAGCGGGCGAACACGTCGATGCGGTCGTCGCGGAGCTTGCCGACCTGGTAGTGCTCGCTGGTGCTGCCGGGCTTGAGGGCGACCTCGCCGAGGAACTTGTTGTTGGTCTTCATCCACGCCGGGGCGCTCCACGCGGAGGCGAGGAACGTCGCCTGCGGGTTGTACTTCTGGATCAGCTTGATCGTGTCGACGATGTGCAGGTCGATGTCGCGCTGGATGGAGAAGTACCGCAGGTCGGGGTCCTCGGTGACGCCAGCGGGCAGGTCGTCGTAGGACCAGAACGGCAGGTGCTCGATGAGGTCGGGGCTGCCGATGGTGAGCCGGAAGCGGTCCAGGCCGGCGCCGGTGCGCGGGTCGACGAGCAGCCGGACGGCGCGCTCGCGCTCGGCGGGGGTGAGCTTCCACAGGTTCGACACGGAGGTCTCGTCGATCGAGAAGCCGATGCCGGTGTACGACTGGCGCGTCCGGCTCGGGTCGACGACGACGGTCGCGTCGGCCTGGATGCCGGCCCCGGCGCCGACCCGGGCGTCCGGCAGCGGCTGCCAGTGCGCGGCGCCGGTCGAGTAGGTGCCCGTGACCAGGGCGCCGGGCCGGGCGTTCGCCGCCGCCGGGGCGGCTGCGGCGCCCAGGGCGCCGGCGGTGACCAGCGCGACGGCAGCCACGGAGATGGATCGCCTCACGGCGCCTCCTTCTGCGGATGGTGGAGGCGCGCGGAATCCATCGACGCCTGTAACACGAAGGAAACACGCCGCCGCAGCAGCGTGTCAACCTTTTTTCAGGATTCGATGGAAGTTTCTATGAAACACGCGTCAGGATGGCACCGGCCCGGTCGAGCCACGCACCACGAGGTCGGTTGCCAGCTCCACGTGCAGCGCGTCGAGCTCGTGCCCGGCGAGCATCCGGCCGAGCAGGCTGACCGCCATCCGCCCCATCTCGCCGAGCGGCTGGCGGACCGTGGTGAGCGCGGGGTGCGTGGCCCGGGCGAGCTCGATGTCGTCGAAGCCGGCCACCGACAGGTCGTGCGGCACGCGCAGGCCCCGGTCGGCGGCGGCGTGCAGCGCCCCGACGGCCATCTTGTCGTTGAACGCGACGATCGCCGTCGGCCGCTCCGGCAGGTCGAGCAGCTCACCGGCGGCGCGGTACCCCTCCTCCACCGTCGGGTCGGACACGGCGCGCACCAGGTCGGGCGAGGGCAGCACGCCGGCGCCGACGAGCGGCGCGAGCCAGCCGGCGAGCCGGTCGCTGCTGGCCATCCAGCCCGGGCGGCCGCCGAGGATGCCGACGCGGCGGTGCCCGAGCTCCGTCAGGTGCGTCACGAGCCGCCGGGCGCCGGCGAAGTTGGCCGCCGACACGGCCGCGATGTCGCGCGGCGGCGACGTGCGCGGATCCACGACCACGAACGGGAAGCCCTGGTCGCGCAGCCGCTCCAGGTCCTCCTCCGGCTCCGACGGCAGGATGAGCAGCGCGCCCGCGACCTGCGGCCAGCCGGTCAGCGTCTTGAGCACCTCGGTGCGCTTCCACGACGACTCGCCGGCGTCGACGATCGCGTGCATGCCGTGCACGTCGAGCGCCTCCGCGATGGCGGACACGATCAGCCCGAAGTAGTCCGTCAGCACGTACGGGCAGCGCACATAGACGCCGTTGTCCGCCTTCTCCGCGCCCGACCCGCGCCGCCGCGGCGCCTGCCGGCCGAGGCCGCCCATCGCCTCGAGGACCCGGTCCCGGGTGCCGGGCGCGACGTTGGCACGGCCGTTGAGCACCCGCGACACCGTCGCGATGGACAGGCCGGTCTGCTGAGCGACGTCGCGGATGGTGACGCGCTGCCGCTGCTCTGTTTCACCCGCTTGTTTCATCACCGGCCAGCATATCGGCTGGCCTGCCTGATCCGCCGGTGCGGCGACAGCCGCTCTGTGTCGTTGTGCGCACCTCTGGGGCCGGGCGGTCGCTCGCCCGGCCCCAGAGGGATCTGACTACTCGGTGCGCAGTGCCGTGGCGGTCCGGGTCTTGGCGGCCCAGCCCGCCGGCAGGAGGGCGCCGGCGGCGGCGATGACGAGGCCGCCGAACACCAGGGGCAGGACCAGCAGCGGGGCGTACACCTCGATGTACGACGACGGGATGCCGGTGTTCGCGGCGCGGCCCATCGCCGGCAGGACCGCGTGGTGGAGCACGATGCCGAGCGGGACCCCGATCGCGCCGGCGAGCAGGCCGGTGCCGGTGACCGAGGTGAGGACCATCGTGACCGTCTGCCGCGGGGACATGCCGAGGGCCTTGAACACGCCGAGGTCGTGCACGCGTTCGCGGGTGTCGAGCACGACCGTGTTGAGCACGCCCATCCCGGCGACGACGACGAGCATCAGGGTGAGCGTCGCGGCGAGCGTGTCCATGGCGACGACGGTCTCGCTGATCTCCCCGACGTTGACGTCGGCGCCGCCGCCGAGCGGCTCCAGGACCTTGTTCAGCGCGTCCACATAGGACTTGGCGGTGGCGCCCGGGGCGAGGTCGATGTGGAACTCGACCGACTCCGGCTCGACGACGGTGCCGAGGGCGGTGAGGGTGGCCGCGTCGGTGACGACGCCCCGGCCGTCGTCGCTCAGGTCGAGCGACTCCCCCACGATCCGGACCTTGAGCGAGCGCCCGGCGTCGGTCAGCGTGGCCGTGTCGCCGACCTTGAGCCCGGTGGCGCGCAGGAACGCGGTCGGCACCACGATCTGGCCCGGCCCGTCGAACCACTTCCCGGAGATCATCTTGTACGCGCCCCAGGAGGAGTCCCCGGTGAAGGCGACGACGTCGGCGGGGGTGGTGAGGCCGGAGACCCCGATCTCGGCGTGCCCCGTGGTGAACCACCGGCGGGTGCCGGGCTGCGCGTCGATCGCGGCCCGCACCTTCCCGAGGGCCTCGGCGTCCGTCTGCGGACCGCCCTTGCCGTTCTGCCCCGCACCGGGTGGCTGGCCGGCGCTCACCGGGGCGCTGGGGCCTCCCGAACCGCCCGGGCCGCCCGGCTGGCCCGGTGCCGGCGGGCCGGCGGGGCCGCCGGGGCCGGGGCCGAACGTGAACGCGTGGGCGACGACGGCGCCGGCGGTGCGGCGGTTGAGGCCCTCCTGGATGCCGGCGAGGGACGTGGCGAGGCCGACCCCGAACGTCACCCCGAGCGCGCCCAGGGCGACCGCCGCCACGATCGTCGCGGAGCGGGACGGGCTGGTGAACGGGTTCGCCAGCCCCAGGCTCACCGGCCGGGGCAGCGGCAGGCGGCCCAGCAGCCGCCGCGCCGTCCGCCCGCGCCCGCTGGCCGGGGTGCGGCCGACGGCCAGGGCGGTGACGGTGCGCAGCCGGCCGGCCCGCAGCGCCGGCACGAACGCGGTCAGCACGACCGCGGCGAGCGCGACGAGCGGCACGACCACGCTCACCCACGGCGCGACCGTCATCGAGGCGGTGCCGAACGCGTCGCTCTCGTCCGCCAGGACCGGCACCGCGGCGAGGTTTCCCAGCAGCACGCCGAGCGCGGCGCCGATGGTGGCCGGGATCAGCGCCTGGCCGATGTACGCGCGGGTGACCTGGGCGGGGGTGAAGCCGACGGCCTTCAGGATGCCGATGCGGCGGGTCGCGGCGCCGACCGAACCGCTCACGACGACGCCGATGATGAGCACCGACATGCACAGCCCGAGCACCCCGAACGCGACCACGAACGGCACGAACGTCGCCGCCCGGCGCTCCGCGTCGCGTTTCACGGTGAGGTACGACGCGGCGCCCGTCATCGCGTCGGCGGGCACCGCGCCGGCGACGGCGGCCCGGTGCGCGGTGAGCTGCGCGTCGGTGGTGGCGTCGGCGAAGCGGTACAACATCTGGAAACCGCCCTTGACGTCGCCGCTGAGCAGCGCCGTCAGCTGGTCGGGGGTCGTCCACGCCTCGGCGCTGGTCCCGACCGACCTGGCGAGGCCCACGACGGTGAGCGTGGGGCTGCCCGGCGAATCGGTGAACGTGAGCCGGTCGCCGACCTCGAGCGGCGACCGGCCGGCCGCCCACACGATCTCCCCGGCGGCGGTGGCCCACCGGCCGGCGGTCAGGTCGAGCCGGTCGACGGGCCCGCCGGGGTCGGCACGGCCGGCGAGGATCGCGGGCGGCAGCTGGAGCCCCGGCGGGATGCGGCTGCCGCTGACCGTCGTCGGGCGCAGCGACACGGTCCTGAACGGGCCGACGGACGCGGTCGCGCCGGCCGCCTTCGCGGTGGCGGCGACGGTGTCCGCGGTGACGGCGCCCGCGTCGAACGTGGCCGTCAGGTGGGCGCCCTGCTGCTTGGCGAAGCCCCGGTCGAAGGGCGCGCGGGAAGCGTCGAGGAGGCCTGCTGCCAGTACCGACGCGGAAACGGCGAGCATGGTCGTCAACGCCATCACGACCGACTGGACCCTCCGCCGCCCGCCGGCACGCACCACACTGCCGACGCCGCTCACGCCGTCACCGTTGCTTGGATGCCGTGCTTGACGTCGCGGCTGAGGCGGCCGTCGACGAGCTCCACGGTCCTCGTGGCGCACTCGTGGGCGAGGGTCACGTCGTGGGTGACGAGGACGACGGTCTGACCGTCGCGGTGCAGGGCGGTCAGCAGGTCGCGGACCTCGCGGCCGGACGCCGTGTCCAGGGCGCCGGTCGGCTCGTCGGCGAGGAGCAGCGACGGGCGGTTCATGAGGGCGCGCGCGACGGCGACCCGCTGCCGCTCACCGCCGGACAGCCGGCCGGGGAACGCCTTCGCGTGCCGCCGCACCCCCAGCTTCTCCAGCAGCTCGCCGGCCCTCGCGGTGGCCTCGCCCCTCGGTACACCGGCCAGCTGCGCGGGCAGCAGGACGTTGTCGTGCACGGTCAGGTCGTCGACGAGGTTGAAGAACTGGAAGACCATGCCGATGCGGGCGCGGCGGTACTTCGCGGACGCGGCCTCGCCGAGCCCGTCGACCCGCACGCCGTCGACGGTGACGCTGCCCGACGTGGGCCGGTCCAGCCCGGCGATCAGGTTGAGCAGCGTGGACTTGCCGCTGCCGGACGCGCCCAGCACGGCGACGGCCTCACCGGCGTCGATCCGCAGCGTCAGGCCGGCGAGGGCGGGTGGGCCGTCGTCGTACCGTTTGCTCACGTCGCTGATCTGGATGAGTGGCGCGCTCACGGTGTACCTCCGCGGTCGTCTCGTGTGGATGCTCCGACCGTAGGAAGCGGGCGGTCTCCGGCACGTCGGCCACGGTGACGGTCTCCGGCGGGTGCGTCATCCTTTTGGACTACACAGCGCGGCGGCGTGTGGTCTTTGAAGCCGATGCCAGGCGGCGGGGCGCTTGGCAGACTTGGGCCGTGGACATCGGGTTCGTGCGGCAGCAGCTGCGGGCGATCGGCGCCGAGCTGTGGCGCGTGAGCGGCCCGATGCCGAAGCTGAGCAGGTGGGCGTGGGCCGCCGACGCCGTCCTCGCGCTGGTGCTCACGCTGGTCACGGTCAGCAGCACGTCGCAGCCCGGCGACGCGCCCGCCCCGGACTTCGTCTTCGACGGCGACCGGCACATGCGGGTGCCCGACCTTCGCCTGCCACCGGTCCCTGAGCCGCCGGACCCCGACCCGGGCCCGCACTTCGTCCCCGACGACCCGTCCACCGGGCAGTATGTCCTGGCCGCGCTCCTGGCGCTGCCGCTGGTGACCCGCCGCAGGTTCCCGGTCGCCTCGCTGTGGGTCATCGTCGTGGCCGCGCTGCTGCTGCGCGCGGAGCCCGGGTTCGACCCGACGCCGGCGCTGGTGTGCTTCGTCATCGCCGCCTACAGTGCCGCGCTCTACAGCCGCCACCGGGCCCTCGCGATCGGCAGCGTTATCGTGGCCACCGTGGCCCTGCTCGCCAGCGGCCGGGGCGACGCGGAGACGGAGGCGGGGCCGGGGCTGGCGGTGTTCCTGCTGCTGTGCGCGGTCAGCCTCACCGCCAACGCGATCCACGTCTGGAAGCAGCGGGCCCTGGCCCTGCAGCGGGAGCAGGCGACCGCGACGAGCCTCGCCGTCCAGCAGGAGCGCGCCCGGCTCGCCGGCGAGCTGCACGACGTGGTCAGCCACAGCGTCAGCATGATGGTCGTCCAGGCCGGCGCCGCCCGCACCGTCCTGGACACCGAGCCCGACCTGGCCCGCGAGGCCCTGCTGGCGGTCGAGTCGAGCGGCCGCGCCGCGATGGTCGAGCTGCGCCACGTCATGGGCCTGCTCACGATGGACGACGACGGCCCCGACCTCGCCCCGACGCCGGGCCTCGACCAGCTCGACGTCCTCGCCGACCGCGTCCGCCGCACCGGCGTCCCCGTCGAGGTCGTCCAGACCGGCACGCGGGTGCCACTGCCCGCGGGGGTGGAGCTGGCGGCATACCGGGTGGTGCAGGAGGCCTTGACCAACGCGGTCAAGCACGCCGTGGGCGCCTCGGTGACCGTCACCGTCGACCACACCACCGACACCCTGCACGTCGACGTCACCGACACCGGTGGCGCCGCCGACGCCTCCGCCGACCCTGGCAGCGGCCGCGGCCTGGCCGGCCTCCGCGACCGCCTGACCGTCCACGACGGCACCCTGTCCGCCGGCCCGACCCCCACCGGCGGCTTCCGCGTCCACGCCACCATCCCGATCCCCGCCCCATGACCCGCCCACCTCACCACCCGGCGCCCACATCCCCGGCCCCGCCCTTCCCCGTCGGCGCGGCGCTACTGACCAGCCATGCAGTCACGGGCGACGCCTTCCTCCCCGGCCACCCACCGGGAGACCGCGATGCTGCGCTACCTGAAGCGGCTCTCCGACCTGGACTGACCGCCACCCACGCTTCCCCCGCACCTGCAGACCGCCCGACGCCGCCCCATCCTCAACCGCCCGGAAGCTGCGCCATCCCCTGCCGACTCGCAGTCCCCGACTACCCGGGCTGCACGCCATCCCCAATCACCCCGGACGCTGCGTCAACCCCTGCCAATACACCGTCCCCCAACCACCCGGGCTGCACGCCGTCTCCAACACCGCGCCGCCCCTGGCAGCGCGGACGCCGCACCGTCCTCCACAACGCAGACAGCCGACAGTCCCCAACCCAGTCCCTGCGCCATCCCCTGCCAACGCACCGTCCCCCACTTCCCGGACGCTGCACCGCCCCCTGCAAACGCGCCGTTCCCGAGCAGCGCAATCCGCGCGACGTCCCGCAACAACCCAGGCAGAGCGCCGTCTCCAGCAACACGGACATCGCACCATCCCCTGCGCCGTTCCCCAGCAACGCAGACAGTGCACCGTCCCCAACAGCACACCGTCCCGCACCGGTGCGCCGTTCGTGCCGACACCGCGTCGATCCCCAGGGCAGAGAGCACCCGTCCCCTCAGCGCCGTCCTCAGCAGCGCGGCACCTGCCCCGTCTCTGCGAACGTGCCATCCCGCAACGCAAACACCGCGCCGTTCCCCAGCAGCACCGACAGGACCGCGACCAGCAACAGCATGCCGTCCGCCGCCACCACCCCAGCAGTGCGGGTACAAACCCCGTTCGCCGACATGGCGGGCGCGGCGGCGGGGTCGGTGCGACCTTGTCCGTGGTGGTTGTGGTGAGTTGGCGATGTCGCAGTCCCCGAGGTGCACCGGCGATCTGCGCGGCTGCTGCCGGGCCTCGCCCATCGTTGAACGCTGCCACCCAGCATGATCGAAGGATGGATCCGGTCACGCCCGCGGCCAGGGCTGTCCTTCGATCTTGGCTGCGGCGCGAAGTGCAGTGTCCGGGCGGCATCGTCTGGAGGAGGGGCGTCCAGGGCGGTGGGCGGGTGCGGTGCATCCTGGTCGGAGTGTGGTGGAGGGAGGTTTCGTGAGCGAGCCGTTGCGGGTGGTCGTCGCCGACGATCAGGCGTTGGTGCGGACCGGGTTCCGGATGATTCTCACGGCGAGTGGGATCGAGGTGGTCGCGGACGCGGCCGACGGGGCCGAGGCGGTCGACGCGGTCCGGCGCACCCGGCCCGACGTGGTGCTCATGGACGTGCGGATGCCGCGCATGGACGGTCTCGAGGCGACCCGCAGGATTCTCGGCGGGCCTGTCACGGGGGCCGCGCCGCGGGTCATCATCCTGACGACGTTCGACCTCGACCAGTACGTCTACGCGGCGCTGTCGGCGGGGGCCAGCGGGTTCCTGCTCAAGGATGTCAGCCCCGAGCACCTCGTCGGCGCGGTGCGGCTGGTCCGGGCCGGTGACGCGCTGCTGGCGCCGTCGATCACGCGGCGGCTCATCGAGCGGTACGCGACCCGGGACGCCCGCACCGCCACGCTCCATCGTGACCTGTCGGGGCTGACGCCGCGCGAGGTGGAGGTGCTGCGGCTGCTCGCCAGGGGGCTCAGCAACGCGGAGCTGGCGGCGCAACTGCAGCTCAGCGACGCCACGGTCAAGACGCACATCGCGAGGATCCTGTCGAAGCTGCAGCTGCGCGACCGCGCCCAGGCGATCGTCGCCGCGTACGAGACCGGGCTGGTCACCCCCGGCTCGGGCGCCCCGTGAGCACGGCCGGCGGAGCGGCTCAGCGGGTCGTCGGGACCTCGGCGCGGAAGGAGGTGGCGTCCAGGTCGTAACGCTCCAGGAAGTCGGCCACGGCTTCGACCACGACGCGTTCGACGATCTTCACGTACTTCGTCGCCTCCAGGGCGGGCAGGGCGGCGGTGGGGTCGCCGACGAGGTCGCGGATGCCGAGGCGGGCGCTGTGGTCGTGCCAGCCGCCGGGGTCGGGCCGGCGCGCCAGGGTTCGCAGCCGGTGGGCCGCCGTGCGGGTCAGCCGCCACGGCGCGGCCGTCAGCTGTGTGAGCAGCTCCAGGTGTACGACCGGCGCCGGCACGAAGCACGCGGTGCGTACCGGTGGCAGGACGTGGGCGGAGAGCTCGACGTACACCACCGAGGCCTCGATCGACGTGTGCACGAACACGGACACGTGCCCGTCGCCGTCGTCCGGCGGCACGACCGGCCGGCCCTCGGCGGTGGTGACGGCCCTGGCGCGCGGCACGATCACGACCCGGTCGTAGTGGCGCAGGCCCTCCTGCGGGGCCCGGACGACCGCGTCGACGGCCTCCCGGGACGCGAGCGGCAGCGGGACGCCGTCTTCGAGCAGCGGGTCGCCGCCGCCGCGGACCCCGTCCGCGGCCAGGTACGACGTCACCGTCAGCCCAGGCACCCCGTGATGCCCGGTGCCGTCGCCGAGGCCCTGCAGCGCCTGACCGACGTGCCGGCGCAGCAGGACGGGGTCGAGGGTCGCGGGGCTGCGGGGGCGGTAGCCGCCGGAGTCGATCGCGCGCAGCGCCACCGCGACCGACCACGCCCGCACCCGCGGCCCGGCACCGACGAACGGGTCGCCCCGGCTGAACGCGACGTTGCCCCGCTGCGCGGCCGCGACGACCGCGACCCGGCGGGCGGTCGAGGCCCGCACCGGGGCCGGGTGGGTCCCGGCGGTGAGGGTCGTGGCGGTCCACCACAGGTGTGCGAGGTGCCCGCCGACGGCGCACCCGGCCAGGACCGCGAGCGCCGCCCACACCCGTCCCCCGGGCGCCGCGCCGACGGCGGCGACGACCCGGTCGAGCTCACCGCCCGGCGCCGCGACGGTCGAGCCGGCGACCGTCAGCACCGCGCCGACGGCCGTGACGAGACCGAAGACCAGCGCGGCGGCCAGCAGCGCCCGCCCGGCGGGCGGCGCCCCTCGCACCGCCTTCGACCGGCACAGCCCCGCGACGGCGCCGAGGAGCAGGACCGCGGCGGTGGTGCGCGGCGCGAGGATCAGCGCGACGACCACCGCCGCGGTGAGGAACGCGTCCCTGACCGTGCCCAGCAGCCTGGCCCGCAGCGCGTGGCACAGCACCGGCTCCAGGTCCAGGCCGACCGACGGCGCCACGGCCCGCCGCGGGTCGTCCGTGAGCTCGGCGACGACCCGCTCTGCGAGGCCTGAGTCGAGGTGTACCGCCGCGCACAGTCGCCGGGTCGTCGTCGACGGCGAGCGCCGCGCCGGACTCGCGTCGGGCATGGCGAACAGCGGCGGTGGCCAGGCGGCCTCGCGCTTCGCCTGCCGCGGCGGCAACGCGGACGCGACGTCCGCGTCGGGCGGCTCCGCGGGCGATCCACCCCGCGCCGGCCACCGCGACCCCGTAGAAGCCGCGTCACCGGGCGTGACGTCCGGCACCGCCCCCTGCCCGGGCCACCGCGAGCCCGCGGACGCGACGTCCGGCGACGCACCCTGCCCCGGCCACCGCGATCCGGCCGGCGCGACGTCGGAGGACGCACCCCGGCCCCGCCACAGCAACCGCCCACGACGCGCCGACTCACCATCCGGAGCACCCGGCTGATCCGTCACCGACCCGCCGCGACCCCGCCCCGCCGAGTCGCCGGGCACGAGACCGGGCGAGTCGGCCCGGCCACGCCACAGCGATCGCCGACGGCGGGCGGGCGCATGGTCCGAGGCTGCCGGGGCGGCTGATGCGCCCGATTGGTCTGTAGGCACGGCGGTTCGGGCCGGCCGGTCGTTGTCCGAGGAGCCCGGCTGGTCTGATGGGACGACATCGGGGTGCGTCGGGTCGGCGGTCCGGGCGCGCCACAGTGGCGTGCCGCGGCGGACCGGGGCGGCGGGCTGATCCGGTGGGGCGGTTCGATGGCGCGGCGCGGGCCATCGCGGCTGGCCGGCGGCCTGGACCGTGCCGCCGAAGGCGGGCGTGTCCCGGCTCAGCGCGGCCAGCACCAGCCCACGGGCCGGCGCCGATCGGTCGTGACGCCCCAGCGCGGTGAGCAGCCGCGCGAGGAAGGCCTCAACTCGCATGGTGGTCGTCGCCGGTCTTCTTGCGGGCCGCGGGCAGCTTGACGCGCAGGCGTGACACCCGTCCGGCGCCGTTCAGCATCGGCGTGGCGGTCTCGGGAGGGGCGGCGGCGGTCGTACCGGCGACGGCGGCGAAACTCAGGAACGGCGCGGCAACCCGGGCGATCTGTGTCAGCAGCAACGGTGCCGCGATCCCTGACGCCAGCGCCCCGGCCGGGCCGGACGCCTGTCCTGACGCCCCGAGCCACGCGGCCAGCCCCGCGCCGGCGAGGCACCGGACGGCGGCGGACACCGCGTACGCCGTCGGCCCCGGCTCGCCCGACCCGCGCCACGGCGGCCGCGCGGTCCGGCGGCGGGCCGCCAGCAGGTCGAGCGCTTCGAGCATGAGCGCGGCGAACAGACCCAACATGGCCGCTCCGGCTGCGCTCATCGGACCACCATAGGAACGGGCCGCCCCGGGCTTCCACGGTATCGACCATCGATCACCCGGTCGGGTTGACGCTCCCCTTACGCGTCTGGCACTGTCTAGGTTGTCTAGAGGACCTGGAGGACTGGTGAGCAAGGCGCCACTGTACGTGCGGATCGAGCGGGAGCTGCGGGCGCGGCTCGCCGGCGCGCGGCCCGGCGACACGGTGCCGGCCGAGTCGGTGCTCGCCACGGAGTTCGGGGTCGCCCGGATGACGGTGCGGGCCGCGCTCAACGCCCTGGAGTCCGACGGGCTCATCGAGCGGATCCAGGGGCGGGGCACGTTCGTGCGGCAGCGGCCCGAGCCGCGGGCCGCCGGGACCCTGATGAGCTTCCACGACCAGGTGCGCGGCTGGGGCCGCACCCCGCGCTCGCGCCTGCTGGAGGGCGAGGTCCGGGCGGCCTCCGCGGCCGAGGCGGCGGCGCTCGGACTGACGGCCGCCGCACCCCGGGTGGTGTCGATCGCCCGGGTAAGGCTCGCCGACGACGTCCCGCTCGCGGTCGAGTACGCCTGCTTCCCCGCACACCTGAGCGCCCTGCTCGACCTCGATCTGGAGGCCGGTTCGCTGCACCACGCGCTGCACGGGCTGGGCCTGCGCCCGACGCTCGGCTCGTCGACGCTGACGGCGCAGCGGGCCGGCACCGACGGCGAGCGGCTGCACGTGCCTGCGGACGAGCCGCTGCTGGTCGAGACCCGGCTGATCGTCGACCAGCACTCGGCGCCGCTGGAGCACACGGTCAGCCGGTATGTCGGCGCCCGCTACGACCTGCGCGTCACGTTCGACGTGCGGCCACCCGGAACAGGAGAGTCCCGATGAACGTCGCCAAGATGATCGACCACTCGCTGCTGCGGCCCGAGCTGACCACCGCCGACGTCCGGCACGGGTGTGAGGTCGCAGCGCGCCGGGCGGTCGCCTCGGTGTGCGTCCGGCCGTCCGACGTCGGCCTCGCCAGGGCGGCACTGGACGGGACGGGCGTGCTCGTCGGGACCGTGGCGGGGTTCCCGCACGGCGACACCCTCACCACGGTGAAGGCTGCGGAGACGCGGGCGCTGGTCGAGGCGGGCGCCGACGAGATCGACATGGTGCTGCACATCGGGCGGCTGCGCAGCGGCGACGAGGCGTACGTGCACGACGACATCGCGGCCGTGATCGCCGCGGCGCAGGGGCGGGTCGTCAAGGTGATCCTGGAGAACGTGTACCTCACCGACGAGCAGAAGGTCGCCGGCTGCCGCATCGCGGAGCGGGCCGGTGCGGGGTTCGTGAAGACCAGCACCGGGTTCGCCGGCGGCGGCGCCACCCTGGCGGACATCCAGCTGATGCGCGCCACCGTCTCCCCGCACGTCGAGGTCAAGGCGGCCGGCGGGGTCCGCAGCCTCGACACCCTGCTCACCCTGCACCGCGCCGGCGCCACCCGCTTCGGCGCGACCGTCACCGAGGCGATCCTCGACGACTTCGCCGCCCGCGAGCGCGGGGAGCCGCCGGCTGACGCGCCGTCCACCGGCAGCGGCTACTGAGCCGTAGGACCGCGGCACAGAGGGCGGACGTCGGCGGTCAGCACCGTAGGGCGGGCGGCCGGCGAGCGCTATCGGGGCGTCGTGACAGCGGTCAGGATCTTCGTGTACGCCGCGCGGCGGTCGGGGCGGGCGCGGGCGGCGGCCTTGGTGAGCGCCGGCGCGACGGCGGGACCGAAGCGGGTCAGGCCGGCCTCGGCGGTGCGGCGGACGGTCGGGTCGGGGTGCAGCAGCAGGCCGACGACCGCGCCGATCGCCGGTGCCCAGGCGGCGCCGCTGACCGCGCGGACCGCGGCGCGCACGATGTCCGGCTGCGGGTCGGCGAGCAGGACCTCGCTGTGCCGCAGGTACGTGGGCCGGTCCAGCAGCTGGCGCGACACGCGGTGGGCGTGCAGGCGGACCTTCGCCTCGGGGTGCCGCAGCAGGTCCCCGAGCAGCTCGGCCAGGCCGGTCCCGTCGCCGGTCTCGGCCAGACCGGCCAGGGCGACGCGGATCCTCGTGGCGTCGCCGTCGCGGGCGAGGTGCAGCAGCTCGTCGCGGGTCGGTGGGCGCACCGTCGCCGACGGCCGGTCCAGCAGCCCGGCCGGCAAGCGGGGCTCGGCCGGCTCCGGCAGCAACGGCGCGGGCGGATCGCCGAGCAGGGTGGCGGCCGTGGAGCGCGGCAGCCGGTGCAGCGCGGTGCCGGCGGCGGCCACGACGGACGGGTCCGGGTGGTCGCGCAGCCGGAGCAGGGCCGGGACGAACGGCGGCAGGTCCGCAGGCACGAGCCAGTGTGTGAGCCGCATCGCCTGGTGCAGCCGCGGGACAGGGGCGTCGGCGGCCAGGTCCTCGGGGGTCAGCGCGCGGGCCAGTGCCGGGGTGGGCGGCAGGTCGGCGTCGCGCTGCAGGTACACCTGCAGCAGACGACGCTGGATGGCCGGTTCGGGCCACGAGCGCAGCGCCTCGGCCGCCCGCAAGCGCTGCGTGGTGCCGGGTTGCGGGTGGTCGAGCATGGTGAGGAGGCGGTCGCGCAGGGCAGCCGAGCGGGGCTGGTCGAGGTCGCCGTCGTGCGGGGTCCGCGGCGCCGGGCCTGTGCGGCCGGCCTCCTCACCGAGAGTCCACAGTGGAGCGTCAATGGGTTGCAGGGCCACCATCCGGTCGAGCAGTGCGGGGCGTTCGTCGGCGGCGGTGCCGGGCCACGCCTCGATCAGTGCAGCGAGGCGCTCCCCTGACTCCGCTGTGGACGGTTTGGCATCAAACGCCTCTCCTGTGGACGGCTGGAAGCCGAACGCCTCGCGCAGGACACGCGTCTCGGCCTGCCACGGGTCGGCGCCGAGCGCGGCATCGGCGAGGGCGCGTTCCACGTCGTGGCGGGTGAGGACGGCGCCGCAGCGGCGCAACGTGGCGAGGGTCGAGCGGAGGCCGGCGGGCGCGGGCGGCGCGGCCCGCAACCTGGACGCCACGTCCAGCGCCGCGGCGGGGGTGAGGTGTGGGGCCAGGTCCTCGAGGACGGCGAGGAGGGCGTCGCGGGCGGCGTGCGACAGTTCGCCCACCCCGGTGACCACAGTGGACCGCGCGCGGCCGAACGCGATCCGCTCCTCGGGCGTCCACGGCGCCGGGCAGCAGCGCACGACGAGCCGCAGCACGGACGGGCGCAGGTCCGGCTCGGCGGCCGCGAGCCTGAGCCAGTCGGGCAGCAGCCGCCGCAGGCCGGGCAGCAGCGTCTCCGGCAGCTCCCCCTCGGCGGCGGCGACCCGGCGGGCGGTCCCGGCGTGCCACCCGTCGCGGGTCAGGGCGACGAGGTCCGGATGCGGCTCACGTACGGCGGCCGCGGCCGACTGGGTGATGCCGTGCGCCGCCATCCGGCCGGCGAGCGAGGCGACGGCGCCGTCCCGCACCCGCAGCCGGCCGCCGGCGATGAGGTGCAGCAGCGCCGGGCCGGCCGGCGAGCCCTGGTCGGTGAGCGCCGCGACCGACCGCGCGGTCAGGGCTCCGTCGAGGGATTCGAGCAGCGGGAGTTCGCCGGAACGTTCGAAGGCGGCGATGACGGTCGCGTCGGCCGCGTCGGCGAGGATCGCCCGCAGCGCGGCGGTCAGCGCGGCCCGCAGGCCGGGGTTGTCGTGCCGGCCGAGCCAGCCGAGCAGGTGCGGCACCGTGGCTGGGGTTCCGGTGGTGCGCAACGCCTCCGCCGCGGCCTTCTTGATGTTCATGTTCGGGTGTTCGAGGCAGGCGGCGACGGCGTGACCGGCCCAGCGGGCGCCGGCCCGGCCGAGCGCGATGAGGGCCTGGCGGACCGTCTGCACGTCCCCAGCGGCGGTGAGCGGCGTCAGCGTCGCGGCGAGTGCCTCGATCCCGTCGCGGGCGAGGACCGCGACGGCGTGTTTGCGCACGTGCGGGTCGCGGTGGCGCAGGAACCGGTGCGTGCGGGCGCGGGTTCGCTCGCACGGTGCCCGCTCCAGCAGCTCGAGCAGCACCGCCAGCTCGGTCGGCGGCGTCCCCGGCCGGTCGAGCAGGTCCAGCGCGACGCTCGCGGCGAACGCGTCACCGGCTAACCCGCTCGCCGGCGTCCAACTGAGCGGCGTCAGGCCGCCCGGCGAAGCGTCCGGCCGCATCGTACGGGCCGGAGAGACCTCCAGCGGCGCCGTCCGGGTCGGCGGCGTGGTCGGCGGCGTGGTCGGCGGCGTCGAGGAGGCAGACGGGGCGGATGCGGCCGTCGCGGTACAGGCGGCGGCCCAGCCCCTGCAGCGCGGCGAGCGCCTCCTGCGGCACGACCGGCATCCGCTTCGTGGCCGCCGGCCGGTCCCGGTCCGGGTCGACGGCGGCGAGGTCGGCGGGGAGCCGGTGCTGCTCGTCCGGCGGGTTCCCGCGGGTGTCGTACGCGAGAGCCAGCTCGGCGACGATCCGGCTTAGCAGCTCGGTCACGTCGTCCACGGCGGCGGCGTGACCGGCCAGCCAGATCAGCGCCTGGAGCGGCCGGTCGGGGGTGGCGCGGGCGCGCAGGACGGCGAGCTCGCGCTCGTCGGGGCGGCCGAGGTCGGCGGCGATCCGGTCGGGCAGGGCCGCCGGGTCGAGCCGCAGCAGCAGCGCGTGCCGGCGGGCCGGGTCGGGCTGGAGCAGCCAGCACAGCTCGAGCGCCTGGTGCCGCCACGGCCGCAGGAACGGCAGGTCCTGGGCGAGACCGTCGGCGAGCACGGCGACGGTACGGTCGCCGCCGACCGCTTCGAGAGCGTGCAGCGCCGCGGCCGGCGCGCGGGGCAGGGCGGCGAGCACGGCGTCCTCGGCGGGAGCGTGGCGCAGCGCCCGGATCGCGGCCAGGAACGGCTCCGGCTCGGCGGCACGAGGCAGCAACGCGGCGACGTCCCCGCCGATGTCGAGGTCCGGCGCCCCCTGCCGCGCGAGGGCCACCAGCAGGTCGAGCCGCCGCGCCCAGTCCGCCCCACTCCCGTCATCAGCCCCGGCAGACGAACCGGGAACGGAACAGGCAGCGGGACCGGCGAGGAGTGCGGCGCGGGTGGCGTGCCGGGCCGTGTACAGCAGCGCCGCGACGTCGCCGGCGGGAATCGCGTGGTCGGCGAGCGCGAGACTCACGACACCCGCGGCGTCGGCGGCGGCGACGATCAGGCCGCGGTGGTGCATGGTGGTGAGGCAGGCGACCGCAGCCGGGCCCAGCAGCAACGGATCGGTGGCACCGAGACCGACGACGGCGGGAATGTGCTCGCGGTCGAGCAGCTCGCCGAGCGCTTCGAGCGCGCGCTGCCGGACCCGGGGCGGCACCCGGACGTCGGCGCCGGCGTCGAGCAGCGGCTCCCGGAGGCCGTGCCGCGCCGCGGCCGCCACCGCCGCCGATGCGACATCCGCCGTGCCGGCGACGCCCGCCGGCGAAACGCCGGGACCGGTGGGCGCGGGGGCGAGGAGCGCGCGCAGGCGGTGCGGGGCGACAGGGTCGACGGCGGCCCAGGGCTCGGCCAGCTCGGTGAGCGCGCCGGCCACGACCGCCGGCGTGCCGCTGTCGAGGAGCCGCCCCAGGATCCGGCGGGCGGCGGCGGGGGCGAGCACCGCGGCGCGCAGCCCCTCCCGGCACAGGCGGAGCGCGGCGCCGTGCAGGACCGGGTCGTCGCGGCCGGTGAGCTCGTCGAGCAGCCGCGGCGGGTCGGACGCGTCGGCGCAGGCCAGGCCGGCCACCGCCTGGAGCAGCGGCTCGCCGGGCGGCTCGGCGGGAAGGCGGCCCGGCAGGTGCAGCAGCTCGGCCCGCAGCCACGCCACCCGCACCACCGCCACCGGACCGTGCTCACGCCAGCGGGGCCAGGCGGACGGCGGCAGCCGGCCGTGCCGCTGGAAGAGCGTCGCCGTGGCGAGCGCGACCTCCGGCGTCTCGTCCGTCCCGAGCAGCCGCAGGAGATCCTCGTCGACGTCTCCGCCGATGAGCCGCGCGCCGAGCCACTGCACGGCGAGCAGGCGCAGGGACGGGTCGCCGTGGCGGGCGAGCCGGGCCAGCAGCGCGGGCGGGCAGGCGGTGCCGTCGACGTGTGCGGCGAGCCAGTCCACGTCGCCCCGGTCCACAGCGGCCGTGACGTGCGGATCCGTCGGCTCGGTCACAGGCCCGATCCTATGCGGGCCCACAACCGGAATCAGGCGGCGGTGAGGGCGCCGATCTCGTCGAGGATCGGCGTCCACAGCGGGCGCGGCAGGTCGTGGCCCATGCCGGGGTGGACGACGAGGCGGGCGCCGGGCACGGCGGCGGCGGTGGCGTGCCCGCCGGCCACGCGGATGAGCGGGTCGGCGTCGCCGTGCACGACCAGCGTCGGGACGCGGACCGTGGCCAGGCCCGGGCGGCGGTCGCCGGAGGCGCGGATGGCGGCGAGCTGGCGGCGGGCGCCGGCCGGGTCGTGGCCGCGGTCGTACGCGCGGCGGCCGACGTCGCGCAGCCACGCCTCGTCGCGCGGGTAGGCGGGCGAGCCGATGGCGGTGAAGACCTGGAGCATGCGCTCGCCGGCCTCGTCGCGGGTGGTGGCCGGCGGGATGCCGAGGGCGCGCAGCGCCCCGAGCCGCGCGCGGCCGATCTGGGGCGCCGGCGTGGACATGATGGAGGTCAGCGTCCGCACGCGGTCCGGGTGCCCGATCGCGAGGGTCTGCGCGATCATGCCGCCGAGGGAGGCGCCGGCGACGTGGGCGGAGGGCCAGCCGACGGCGTCGAGGACGGCGACGGCGTCGAGGGCCATGTCGGCCAGGCGGTACGGCGCCACGGCCCGCGGGCGGGTCAGCAGGTCGAACAGGCTCGGGTTGCCGGCCTGCGACCAGTGCGTCGACTCGCCCGCGTCGCGGTTGTCGAAGCGGACGACGCTGTAGCCGCGGCTGGTGAGCTCGGCGCACAGCTCGTCGGGCCACGACAGCAGCTGCATGCCGAGCCCCATGATGAGCAGCAGGGGCTCGCCGCCGGGCGGGCCGAGCCGCTCGTAGGCGATGGTGACGTCGTCGCGGCGGGCCAGGGCGATGACCATCGGCTCAGCATCGGTGATGAGACGCGATCTCGGGAAGGCCCGCCGCGACGCCGGTTTCAGCAGCCGACGCAGGTCGCGGCGTCGAACTCGTGGTCCCGCAGCCCCGGGGGCATCTCGGCGACGCCGGGGCCGCCGGCGGTGAGCCACGCGCCCACCGCGTCGACGGTGTCGTGGCCGAGGATGTCGCCCAGGTAGACGGGTCTGGCCCCGCCGCGGCGGGCGGCCCGGGAGGGCTGGACCACCACGACGTTGGAGCGTTCGCAGACCGAGAGGCACTCACTGACGCGGACGCGGTGCCGGCCGGCGCCGGAGCGCAGCGCGGCGAGCTGCGCGTCGTGGTCGACGTCGGGGTGCTTGTCGGTGCTGCCGCAGCAGCAGTCGCGGCACACCGTCAGCGTGCAGGCGTCGTCCCCCCACGGCGGGGCCATGACGTCAGCGGCTCGCGGCGAGGGCCGGCGCGGCAGTGTCCAGACCGGCGTCCCGGCCGGGGCGCTGGTCGGGGTCGCCGGGGACGGGCGCGGCCGGGTCGGTGCCGAGCTCGACGATGCGGTTGGCCCTGTCGACGTGGACGACGCGGGAGCGGTGCGAGGCGACCTCGGCGGCGTCGACCAGCTCGAACGACATGATGATCACCAGGTCGCCGGGCGAGACGAGGCGGGCGGCGGCGCCGTTGATGCCGATGACCCCGCTGTCGCGGGCCCCCTCGATCACGTACGTGGTGAGGCGGGCGCCGGTGTCGATGTCGACGACCTGCACCTGCTCCCCTTCGACCAGGCCGGCGGCCTCCAGCAACGCGCTGTCGATGGTGATCGATCCCACGTAGTGCAGGTCGGCCTGGGTCACCGTGGCGCGGTGGATCTTTCCGCCGAGCAGGGTGCGCTGCATTGAGTCGTCCTCTCCGAGGGGCAGACATGGAGGTCCCGAAAGGACGGACATGGAAGCCCATCCTAAGTTAGGCAATGCTAACCTACATTCCTGCCTCGGCGCGCCACCCTCCGGCGCGGCGGCCGCGACCCCGAACTCTCCAAGGAGCATTGATGACCCGCACCCCCCGACCCAGGACGTGGTCGCGCCGCACGGCGCTCGCCGCGGCCGCCCTGCTCGCCGTGACCGGCCTCGCCGCCTGCGGCGACGACACGAAGGACTCCGCCGCCGCGACGCCCAGCGGGTCCGCCGCGCCGGCCGCGTTCCCCGTCACGATCGAGCACAAGTTCGGCTCCACGAAGATCGAGTCCGAGCCGAAGCGGGTTCTCACGGTCGGCTGGAACGACCAGGACTTCGTGCTCGCCCTTGGCGTCACGCCGGTCAGCACCCGCGAGTGGTTCACCGAGTACCCGAACTACCCGTGGGTCAAGTCGGCGCTGGGCGGCAAGACGCTGCCGACGTTCTCCGCCGAGATCAACTTCGAGGCCATCCTCAAGGAGAAGCCCGACCTGATCATCGCCATCTACGAGACGGTCAACCAGGAGACGTACGACCGGCTCACGCAGATCGCGCCGACGGTCGTGCAGTCGAAGGACTACGCCGACGAGCAGACCCCGTGGGACGCACAGACGCTGACCACCGGCAAGGCGCTCGGCAAGTCGGCCGAGGCGAAGGCCCTCGTCGACAAGGTGAACGCGAAGCTCGCCGAGGTCAAGAAGGCGCACCCCGAGTTCGCCGGCAAGGTGCTCGTCGAGGACTTCGGCCCGGAGAACGGCCAGCACTGGCTCATCGCCGCCAAGGACCCGCGCCGCGCCCTGTTCGACGCGCTCGGCTTCGCCGCGCAGGCCGAGAAGGACGAGATCAGCGAGGAGCGGCTCGACCTGCTCGACAAGGACATCCTCTTCGTCAACGGCGCCACCAAGGCCACGATGACCGCCTCGCCGGTGTTCGCCAAGCTGAAGGTCGTCACCACCGACCGCGCCCTGTACACGACGTTCGAGACCCCGCTGTCCGGCGCGCTGGCCTACAGCGGCCCCAACGCGCTGCTCTTCGCCCTCGACATCCTGGTGCCGGCGCTCGCCGCCGCCGCCGACAACGACCCGGCCACGAAGGTCCCGGACCTCGCCGCCGCGTAACCCGCGACCACACAAGAGGGGCGGCGCCGTCGTGGCGCCGCCCCTCTTTGTCTGCGGTCAGAGCGCCTCGGCCACCAGCGGCCCCAGCTGCTCCAGCACCGCCGGGTCGAGCAGCTCCGAGTGCCCGCAGGCGAGCCCGACCGCCGTCAGCCGGCCGTCCACAAGGGACCGCCACCCGTCCGACGCCGTCCCTGTGAAGCCGGGCTCCGGCACGGTCGCGTCGACGAAGAGCACGTCCGCGGCGAGGACGCCGGGCCGCGCGCCGGCCATCATCCGGTCGCTGTCGAGGTAGTTCTCCACGACCCGGGCGATCTGCTCGTCGGTGAGGGCGGCCACGCCACCGCCGGCGGCCCGCACGAACCACACCGCGTCCCGCACCGTCGGCACCGAGGTGGCCGGCACGTCGTAGCCCAGCTCCTGCAGCAGCGCGGCGATCGCGGCCGGCCCGTCCCACTCCCCCTCGACGACCGGCAGCGTGACGCGCGAGTCGAGCATGCCGACGAACGTCACCGACCGGCCGGCCCCGACGAGCAGCCGGGCGACGGCGTGCGCGACGGCGCCGCCGAACGACCAGCCGAGCAGCCGCACCGGGCCGTCCGGCGCGTGCTCGAGCACCCGGCCGGCGAGCTCCGCGGCGAGCTCGTCCAGTGTGGACGGCAGGCCGGTGGTCCGGCTCAGGCGCGGCGACTGCAGCCCGATGAGCGGCACGTCCGCCGGCAGGTGCCGCTTCAGCCCCGCGAACTGCCAGACGAGACCGCTCGCCGGAGGCAGGCAGAACAGCGGCGGCCGCCCGGCGCCGGGGTGCAGCATGACGACCGGCGCGAGGGCGTCACCGGGTGGCAGGTCGCCGGCCAACCGGCGGGCGAGGCCCTCCACGGTCGGCGCCGTGAACAGGTCGGCGACCGGCACGTCGGCACCGAGCTCGCGGCGGACGGCCGCGGCGAGCCTGACGAGCAGCAGCGAGTGCGCGCCGAGGGCGAAGAAGTCGTCGGTGACGCCGACCCGCGCCACCCCGAGCACCTCGCCGACGAGCGCGCACAGCCGCGCCTCGGTCCTGCTGCGCGGGCGGTCCGCCGTGGTGGTGGCGGTGAAGTCGGGCGCGGGCAGCGCCACCCGGTCGACCTTGCCGTTGGGTGTCTGCGGTACCGCGTCCAGCACCACGAACGCGGCCGGCACCATGTACGCGGGCAGCCGCTCGGCCAGGTGCCGCCCCAGGTCGCCGGGGTCGGTGCCGTCGGTGGTCACGTACCCGACGAGCCGGTCGTCGCGGGCGACGACGACCGCGCGGGCCACCGCCGGGTGCGCGGCGAGGGCCGCCTCGATCTCGCCGAGCTCGATGCGGTGCCCGCGGACCTTCACCTGGAAGTCGGTGCGGCCGAGGAACTCGAGGTCGCCGCCGGGCAGCCACCGGACCAGGTCGCCGGTGCGGTACAGGCGGGCCCCGCCGGCGGCGGCGACGAACCGGGAGGCGGTCAGCGCCGCGCGGCCGAGGTAGCCGCGGGTCACCTGCGCGCCGCCGAGGTACAGCTCGCCGGCGACGCCCGGCGGCACCGGCCGCAGCGCGGCGTCCAGGACGTGCGCGGTCGTGCCGGGCAGCGGCCCGCCGATGGTGGGCCGGCCCTCCCCGACGGCGGACACGGTCGCCCACACGGTGACCTCGGTCGGCCCGTACAGGTTCGTCACCGAACGGGTCCGCCGGCGCAGCTGGTCCGCCAGGGACGGCGGCAGCGCCTCGCCGCCGACGAGGGCCCGCACGCCGGTGAGGTCCACATCGGACGCTTCCAGCAGCGCCGCCCACAGCGACGGCGTCGCCTGCATGACGGTCGCCGCGGCGGCGAGCGGCGCGAGCAGGGCCGGGTCGCGGACCTCCTCGCCCGACGCCAGCACGATGCAGCCGCCGGTGCGCAGCGGCTGCATCAGCTCCAGGACGGAGATGTCGAACGACAGCGTGGTGACGGCGAGCAGACGGTCCGCGGCCGTCATCGGCACCGCCGAGTCCATCGCGGCGAGGAACGCGTCGAGGTCGCGGTGGGTGACCACGACACCCTTCGGCCGGCCGGTCGACCCCGAGGTGTAGATGACGTACGCCGCGTTCCCGGGCTCCGCGTGCGGCAGGCCCGCGGGCTCCGCCGAGGGCAGCGCGGTGTCCGGGGTCAGCACCACGACGGGTTCCGCGTCCTGCACCATGTACGCGAGGCGCTCGGCCGGGAACGCCGGGTCCAGCGGCAGGTACGCCGCGCCGGCCTTGTGCACGGCGAGGACGGCGACGACCAGGTCCGCGGTGCGTGGCAGCGAGATCCCGACCAGCCGCTCAGACCCGGCACCCCGCGCGGCCAGCGCCGCGGCGAGCCGGTCGGAGGCCGCGTCGAGCTCGGCGTAGCTCCACGTACGGCCGCCGCTGACGAGCGCGTCGGTGTGGGGGGCACGGGCGGCGTGGCCGCGGAACGCCGCGACCCACGAGCCCGTCGGCGGCAGCGGCCCGCCGTCCCGCCACGCGGCCAGGTCGGTCTCGTCGTCCGCCGCGAGGAGCGCCGCGTCTCGGACGGGCGCGTCGGGATGCGCGGCCAGGTCGGTGAGGAGCCCGACGAGGCGCGAGGTCAGCCGCGACGCGGTGGCTGCGGTGAAGCGGGCCGTGTCGTATTCGACGGTGACGGCGACGGTCTCCCCCGCGTCGACGAAGGTGACGTTGACGTCGACCTTCGGATCGGCGGCGAACTCCGGCTCCGGGCCGAGCGGCAGCCCGAGGACGGTGCCGCCGGCGACGGAGTCGGCGGGCCGGTGGTGGTAGCCGATCATCACCTGGAACAGCGGGTTGCGGCCGGCCGCCCGCGGCGGGTTGACGGCCTCGACGACCTGCTGGAACGGCAGCTCCGCGTGCTCGAACGCGGCGAGGTCGGCGGCGCGGACCCGCCGCAGCAGCTGCGTGAACGTCGGCGCGCCGGTCAGGTCGGTGCGCAGCACGACGGTGTTGACGAAGAACCCGACGAGGTCGGCGAGCGCAGGGTCGCCACGCCCGGAGGTGGGCGTGCCGATCGGCACGTCCTCCCCGGCGCCGAGCCGGGACAGCAGGACCGCGAGGCCGGCGTGCAGGGCCATGAACAGGCTGGCCTGCTGTTCCCCGGCGATGGCGCGCAGCCGGGCGACGAGGGCGGCGGGCAGCGTCGCGCCGACCTGCCCGGCGGGGCCGGGTGCGGTCCGCGGCAGCGCGCCGGGCAGCGGGATCTCCTCCGGCAGGCCGCGCAGCTGCCGCAGCCAGAACCGGCGGGCGGTGGCGTGGCCGCTGGCCTGGTCCAGGGGGTCGCCGAGCAGGTCGGCCTGCCAGGCGGCGTAGTCGGCGTACTGCACCGGCAGCGGCGTCCACTGTGGAGCCCGGCCGGCCAGGCGGGCCGTGTAGGCGGTGGTCAGGTCGCGCAGCAGCGGCTGGTCCGACCACTCGTCCATCGCGATGTGATGCAGGGCCAGGGCGAGGAGCGTGTCGCCGCCGGGCTCGGCGACGACCGCGGCCCGGATCGGCGCCTCGGCCGCCAGGTCGAACGGGGCTGACAGGGCCGCGTCGAGCCGGTCGTGCACCGGGACGTCGACGGCCTCGAGCACGTGCTGCCCGTCGAGGGTCACCAGGGTCCGCAGCACCTCGTGCCGGGCGGTGACGTCCGCGAGGGCGGCCCGCAGCACCGCGACGTCGACGCCGCCCCGCAGCCGCATGACCAGGGGGTAGTTGTACGCGGTCGAGGCTGGGTCGAGGTGGTGCAGCAGGAGGAGCCGCTCCTGGGCCGGCGACAGCGGGATCCGTCCGGGGCGCGGGCGCCGGGTCAGCGCCGGACGGGCGGTGGCGCCGGCCGACGTGAGCCGCAGCGCGAGCCGTTCGGGGGTGGGCGCGTCGAAGAGCGCCCGCAGCGGCAGGTCCGCGGCGAGCTCGGCGCGCAGCCGGCCGAGGAGGCGCATCGCGATGAGCGAGTGGCCGCCGCGGTCGAAGAAGTCGTCCTCGACGCCGTAGCCGTCGATGCCGAGCACCTCGCCGAAGACGGTGCACAGCAGCCGTTCGGTGTCGGTGGCGGCGGCGCGCCCGGCGGTGGCGACGGGCCGCGGCTCGGGCAGCGCGGCCGCGTCGAGCTTGCCGTTGACGGTCAGCGGCAGCGCGGGCACGACGGCGTACGCGGCGGGGACCATGTAGGCGGGCATCGTCGCCTTCAGCGCCGCGTGCAGCGCCGCCACGTCCAGACCGTCCGGAGTGGACACGACGTACGCGACGAGGCGCTTGCCCCCCGATCCGTCGGAGACCGCGAGGACGGCGGCCTGCCGCACGCCGGGCTGCGCGGCGATCGCCGCCTGCACCTCGCCCAGCTCGATCCGGTAGCCGCGGATCTTCACCTGGTCGTCGGTGCGGCCGAGGAAGTCCAGCAGCCCGTCGGTGCGGAGCCGGACGAGGTCGCCGGTGCGGTACATGCGGCCGCCGGCCACGAACGGGTCGGCGACGAACCGGTCGGCGGTGAGCGCGGGCCGGTTGAGGTAGCCGCGGGCGAGGCCGGCGCCGGTGATGTACAGCTCGCCGGGGACGCCGGGCGGCACTGGCCGCAGCCAGCCGTCCAGCACGTAGCCGCGGGTGTTCCAGATGGGGGTGCCCACGGTGGACGTCGCGCTGTCGGTGGTGCCGCCGCCGAGGGTGTTGATGGTGTACTCGGTGGGCCCGTACAGGTTGTAGCCGAGCACCCCGTCGGTGTCGCGGAGCGTCGCCCACAGCCCTTCGGGGACGTGCTCGCCGCCGAGCAGGACCAGCGCCGGCCGGTGCGGCCCGTCGAGGAGGCCCGCGTCGAGCAGGTGCTGGGCGTAGGTCGGGGTGACGTTGACGACGTCGACGCGGTGCCGGGCGCAGTACCCGGCGAGGGCGACGGCGTCGCGGCGCAGGTGCTCGTCGCACACGTGCACGTGGTGGCCCTCGACGAGCCACAGCAGCTCCTCCCACGACATGTCGAAGGAGAACGACACGGTGTGGGCGATGGTGAGGGTGCGGCCGCCGTGCGCGGCGATCGTCGGGGCGAAGATGGCCTGCCGGTGGTTCTGCTGCATGTTCGTCAGCCCCAGGTACGGGGTGACGACGCCCTTCGGCCGCCCGGTCGAGCCGGACGTGTAGATGACGTACGCGGGGTGGTGCAGGCGGCCGGGGGTGCCGGGCGCGAACGCGCCGAGCTCCGCGCCGGTGAGCGGGGCGCCGGACTCGCCGGACAGGTCCAGCTCGTCGAGGCGGACGCCGTCGAGGCGGCCGGCGGTCAGGACCAGCGACGGGCGGGCGTCGTCGAGCATCACCCGCAGCCGCTCGTCGGGGTGGTCGAGCTCCAGCGGCAGGTAGGCGGAGCCGGTGCGCAGCACGGCGAACAGCGCGACGACCATGTCGATCGACCGGGGCAGCGCGAGCGCGACCACGCGCTCCGGGCCGGCGCCGAGGCGCAGCAGGTGCCGGGCGAGCCGGTTGACGCGGGCGTCGAGGTCGGCGTACGTGACGGTGGTCGCGCCGGACGTGAGCGCGGGCGCGTCCGGGGTGCGCGCCGCCTGCGCCGCCATCAGCTCGGCGATCGTCTCCGGCAGGATCTCCCCCTGGACGCCTTCCAGCACGGCCGGGTCCGCGACGGGCAGCGCGGCGACCGGCCCGGTGACGTCGCCGGCGAGCGCCAGCAGGACCCGCTGGAGCCGGTCGAGCAGCGCGTCGGCGTCCCCGGGCGGGACGACGTCGGCGCGGAACTCGAGGCGGATCCGCAGCCGCCTCCCGGGCGTGGCGACCCAGGTGAGCGGGTAGTGGGTGGCGTCGACCGCGGTGACGCCGACGATCCCGTGCTCGGTCTCCAGGTCGGTGAACGTGTCGTCGTCAAGGAAGTTCTGCAGCACGTACAGGCTGTCGAAGAGCGTCGAGCGGCCGGCGGCCCGCTGGATCTCGCCGAGGCCGAGGTACTCGTGCGGCATCAGGTCGATCCGGTCGGCCTGCACGCGGCGCAGCACGTCGCGGGCCGCCTCGCCGGGGGTCAGGGTAACCCGGGCGGGGACGGTGTTGAGGAAGACGCCGACGACCTCGTCGATGCCGTCGAGCTCGGTCGGGCGGCCGGCGACCGTGGTGCCGAAGACGGCCTCGTTGCGGCCGGCGGCGTGGGCGAGGACGACGCCGAGCGCGGTGCTGAGCACGGCGTTGAGCGTGACGCCCTCCGCGCGGGCCTGCGCGGTGAGGCGGGCCGTCTGCTCCTCGGTGAGCTGCCGGGCGATGCTGGTCGCGAGGACCGGCCGGGTGCCGGCGGCGGCGGGGTAGAGCACGGTCGGCTCGTCGAGGCCCCGCAGCGCATCCGCCCACGCCTTCGCGGAGGCGTCGGCGTCCTGGGCGGCGACCCAGTCGAGGTAGTCGGTGAACCGGCCCGCCGGTGGCGCCGGGGTCTGCCCGGCGTAGTGGGCGAACAGGTCCCGCAGCACGAGTTCGCGGGACCAGCCGTCCCACAGCAGCAGGTGGTAGGTGAACAGCAGCCGGTCGGTGCCGTCGGGCCGGCGCACGATCGTGAGCCTCGCCAGGGGCGGCGTGGTCAGGCCGAACGGCCGGGTCCGGTCCTCGGCCATGACGGCCTCGAGGTCGCCGGTGGCCTCCACGACCCCGACCTTGCCGCGCAGGGCGGCGCCGAGGACGCCGACGGGCCGGGTGCCCGACACGGTGAAGCCGAGCCGGATCGCCGGGTGCCGCTCCAGGACGCGGGTCCAGGCGGCGGCGAGGCGGTCGCGGTCGAGGCGGCCGGTGAAGTCGAACGCGTTCTGCGCGATGTAGACGTCGGCGTCGCCGGCGAGGCCCGCCTGCACGTACAGGCCCTCCTGCAGCGGCGACAGCGGCCACACCTCCTCCGTGGGCGCGCCCAGCTCCCGCAGCACGCCGGCCCAGTGCGCGGCGAGGCCGGGGATGTCCAGGCCCTCGTCGGCGTAGGTGAGCACGGCCCGCAGCTCCGGGCCGTCCGGCGTGGTGCGGACGGCGACGTTGACCTCCAGCAGGTACGGCGTGCCGAGGTCCGGGTCGGACGCGGTCCGCAGCGCGTCCGCCTCCGGGGCGGTGTCCCAGTCCGCGTCGGACGGCGCGGCGAACCGGCCGAGGTAGTTGAACAGCACCTGCGGCGTGCCGAGCCGCGCGAGCGCCGGGGCGGTGCGGGCGTTGGCGTAGCGCAGCAGCCCGAACCCGAGCCCGTTGTCCGGCGCGGCCGTCACCAGCCGGCGCGCCTCCGCCAGTGCCTGGTGCGCGTCCGGTACGGCCGGCAGGCGCACGGGTGCGATCGCCGTGAACCAGCCGACGGTCCGCGACAGGTCGGTGCCGTCGAGCTCCTCCCGGCCGTGCCGCTCCAGGTCGACGGTGAGCGGCGCGGACGGGTCGCCGCCGCGCGCGGACCGCCAGCGGGCGACCGCCGCCGCCAGCGTCGCGACCAGCGCGGTGGTGACGTCGGCGCCGGCCGCGCCGAGCAGCGGCCCGGTGACGTCCGGCGGGAGGACGAGGTCGTGGTCGCGGGTCTGGCCGACCGTGAGCCCGATGGTGTGCTTCGCGGGGTCGAGCTCGCCGCCGGGGGCGAGGGTCGCGGCCCAGTGCTCGAACTCGCCGAGCCGCGCCGCCTGGCCGGCCTGCTCCTGCAGCAGCCGGGCGTACGCGCGCAGCGAGGTGCCCGTCACCGGGCCGGCGGCGAGGCCGTCGCGGAGGTCCTCGGTGAGGATCCGCCAGGACACGCCGTCGACGACGAGGTGGTGGGCGACGAGCAGCAGCCGGCCGCGCTCCCCCGGCCCGCGGTCGAACCAGACGGCCTGCAGGACCTCGCCGGCGTCGGGGTCGAGCCGGCCGGTGGCCGCGTCGGACTCGACCCCGACCAGCTCGCGGAGCGCGGCGTCGGCGAGCCCGGCCGCACCGACCCGCCGGACGTCCACGGTGGACACCGCGGCGGACGGGCGGGCCTCCAGGGACCACAGCATCGGCGAGGGGCGGTGCAGCTGGAGGCGCAGCGCGTCGTGCCGGCGCACCAGGCCGTCGACGAGCGCGGTGACGTCCTCGTGGGTGAGCCCGGCGGGCGTGACGAGCAGGTCGGCCTGGTTGTGCCGGTGGATGCGGCCGCCCAGCTCGGCGAGGCGCTGCACGATCGGCAGCAGCGGCACCTCGCCGACCCCGTCGCTCGCGGCGGCCGCCGTCACCGGCGCCGCCTGCTCAGTGGTGGCGGCCGGCGCCAGCTGCGCGGCGAGGGCGGCGGCGGTGCGGTGGACGAACACGTCGCGCGGGCTGATGGACAGGCCGGCGCGGCGGGCCCGGTTCGCCAGCTGGATGGCGATGATGCTGTCGCCGCCGACGGTGAAGAAGTCCTCGTCGGCGCCGACCTCGGTCAGCCCGACAACCTCCGCGACGAGCGCGCGCAGCAGCCGCTGGGTGTCGGACTCGCCGGCGGCGACCTCGACCGGTGCGGCCCGCTCGCCGGTCGGCGCGGGCAGCGCGGCCCGGTCGAGCTTGCCGTTGACGGTGAGCGGCAGTGCGGGCAGCCGCACATACGCCGCCGGCACCATGTAGGACGGCAGCCGCTGCGCCAGCGAGGCCCGCACGAGCTCGGTGTCCACGGTGGAGGAGCCGACGAGGTAGGCGACGAGCCGCCCGTCGTGCAGGTTGACGGCGGTGTTCGTGACGCCGTCGACGTCGAGGATCGCCGCCTCGATCTCGCCGAGCTCGACGCGGTGGCCGCGGACCTTCACCTGCTGGTCGGAGCGCCCGGCGTAGACCAGGTCGCCGGAGGCGGTCCGGATCGCGAGGTCGCCGCTGCGGTACAGCCGTCCGGGGCCGAACGGGTTGGCGACGAACCGGGACGCGGTCAGGCCGGGCCGGTCGAGGTAGCCGCGGGCGAGCTGGTCGCCGGCGACGTACAGCTCGCCGGTCACGCCGGGCGGGACGGGCCGCAGCCGGGCGTCCAGCACGTGGGCGCGCAGGCTGGGCAGCGGATCCCCGATGACGCTGCCGGCGGCCGCGTCGGCCCGGCTCAGCGCGCGGAACGTCACGTGCACCGTGGTCTCGGTGATGCCGTACATGTTGATCAGCCGCGGGGCGTCGTCGGCGTGCCGCTCGTACCACGGCCGCAACCGCGACGGGTCGAGCGCCTCGCCGCCGAAGACGACGTAGCGCAGCGCCAGGCCGGTCGTGTCTTCCGAGATGAGCGGGTAGAACGCCGACGGCGTCTGGTTGAGCACGGTGACGCGCTCGTCGCGCAGCAACGCGGCGAAGCGGCGCGGGTCGCGGGCGACGTCGCCGTCGACGACGACGAGCCGGCCGCCGTAGAGCAGGGCGCCCCACAGCTCCCAGACGGAGAAGTCGAACGCGTAGGAGTGGAACATCGTCCACACGTCGCCCGCGCCGAACGTGAACAGCTCCTCGGCGGCGGCGAACAGTGTGAGCACGTTGCGGTGGGTGACCGCGACGCCCTTCGGCCGGCCGGTCGAGCCGGACGTGTAGATGATGTACGCCGTGTTGTCCGGCGCGAGTCCCGTGCCGGTGACAGGGCCGGTGTCGTGGGCCGGCAGCGGCCCGTCGACGAGGACCGCCGGGACGTCGCCGCGCAGCTCGGCGGCGGTGGCCGCGTCGGTGAGCAGGCACACCGGTGCGGCGTCGGCGAGGATGTACGCGATGCGGCTCGCCGGCGCGCCCGTGTCGACGGGGACGTAGCAGCCGCCGGCGCGGACGACGGCGACCAGCGCGACGACCAGGTCGAGGCCGCGGGGCAGCGCGACCGCGACCCGCGACTCGGGCCGCACCCCGCGGGCGGTCAGCTCGCGGGCGAGGCGGTTGGCGCGGGCGTCGAGCTCGGCGTAGGTGAGGTGGTCGCGGCCGTGGCTGACCGCCACCGCCGCCGGGTCCACGGCGGAGCGCGGCTCGGCGAGCGTGCCGTCCACGGTGGAGCGCGGCCCCGCGAGCGTGCCGTCCACGCCTGCCCGCGCGGGTGGCGCGCCGATCGGCTGGTCGAGGCCGGTGACGAAGCCGCGCAGGATCTCCTCGACCAGGGCTAGGAGCTCCGCGGCCCGGGCGGCGCCAACGAGCGCGACGTCGTACTTGACCTCCAGGGTCAGCTCGTCGCCGGGGAACGCGACCAGGGCGAGGGGGTAGTGCGGCGAGTCGGTGCCGGTGAATCCGTCGACCCGCAGCGGCGAGTCCACGCCCGCCCGGACCGCCGGGAAGTTCTCCACGACGACCATCGAGTCGAACAGCTCCCGGACGCCGGCGAGCCGGGCCAGCTCGGCGAGGCCGACGTGCTGCGCGTCGAGCACCTCGGTCTGCAGGTCCTGCAGCCGGGTCAGGACCGCGCCCAGGGTCTCGCCGGGCCGCCACGACAGCGGCAGCGGCAGCGTGTTGATGAGCAGCCCGACGACCGTCTCCACGCCGGGCAGCTCGCCGCCGCGGCCGGAGACGGTCGAGCCGAACACGACCCGGTCCCGGCCGAGGAGCCGGCCGAGGAGCAGCCCCCACGCGGCGTGCACGGCGGTGCTGAGCGTGACGCCGTGCGCGCGGACCGCGGCGGACAGGGCCGCGGTGTCTTCGGTGGACAGTGCGCTGTGGACGCTGTCGTGCGCGGCGACGGGGCTGCCTGACGGGTACAGCAGCGACGGCGCGACCCCGTCGAGGGCGCGGGCCCAGACGGCGCGGGCCGCGTCCCGGTCCCGGGCGGCGACGGCCTCCACATGGTCGCGGAACGTGGTCGCGGGCGCCGGGAGGTCCGCGCCGGTCTCGTAGGCGGCGACGATGTCGCTGAACACCAGCGGGTAGGACCAGCCGTCGGCGAGGACGTGGTGCATCGTCTCGACGAGCCGGTGGTCGGTGTCGCCGAGCGAGACCAGGGCGTAGCGCAGCGCGGGCGGCCGGGCCAGGTCGAACGGCCGGGCCAGCTCCTCCGCGCAGACCAGCGCGAGGTCGCCGCCGGCGACGACCCGCCACGGCACCTCGACCGACGGCGCGACCGCCTGGACGATCCGGCCGTCGCGCAGCTCGCGGAAGCCCGCGCGCAGGGCGGCGTGCCGGCGGACGGTCGCCTCGACCGCGGCCCGCAGCCGCGCCGGGTCGACCGGGCCCGTCAGCCGGGCGACCTGCTGCACCACGTAGGTGTCGGCGCCGGGCTCGGCCATGGCCTGGTGCACGTACATGCCCTCCTGCAGCGGCAGCAGCGGCAGGACGTCCTCGAAGCCGGCGAGGTCGTCGACGTCCTCCTGCGTGAGCCGCACCAGGGGGAAGTCCGACGGGGTGTGGCCGAAGGCGTCGCAGCGGCCGAGGGCGGCGAGCGCGGCGAGCCAGCGGTCCGCGAGCCCGGCCACGTCGGCCTCGGTGAAGAGCCCCGACGGGTAGGACAGCGCCGCGGTGAACGTGGTGCCGCCGGGGCCGTCGGCGGCGAATGCGTTGACCTCCAGGGTCATCGCCGGGTTCGCCGGGTCGACGCCTTCGCGCAGCGGCCCGGTCGGCGCCCAGTCGCCGGCGGACCCGGCCGGGAACCGGCCGAGGTAGTTGAACAGGATCTGCGGCACGGGGCCGGTCAGCTCCTGCCGCAGGTGGCGCAGGACGCCGTGGCCGAGCCCCTTGCCGGGCACGGCCCGCAGCTGCTCCTTGACCGCGCCGGCGACGCCGGCGAGGGCGGGCCCGGCGGCGAGGACCTCGTCCCACGTGACGGCGCCGGGGTCGAGCCGCACCGGGTGGATGGCGGTGAACCAGCCGATGGTGCGCGACAGGTCGACGTCGGCGTCGTAGACGTCGCCCTCCCGGCCGTGGCCTTCGAGGCTGACCAGGACCGCCGAGCCGGCACGCGTCGGCCGCCAGGCGCCGACGGCGAGGGCGAACGCGGTGAGCAGGGCGTCGTTGACCGTGCCGTACATGGCGGCCGGCACCCGGGACAGGAAGCTGTCGGCGGCCGGCAGGGTCACGGTGACCGTCCGCACCGTCGCGCCGGTGTCGGCGGCGGGGTCGAGCGGGCGGGAGCCCAGCAGCGGGTCGGGGGTCGCGAGGACGTCCCGCCAGTGGCCGAGCTCGGCCTGGAACCGGTCGCCGCGCGCGGCGGTGAGCCGGGACCAGCCGCGGAACGACGCCGGCACCGGGTCGAGGGCCACGGGCCGGCCGGCGGCCACGTCCTGCCAGGCGCGGGCCAGGTCGGCGCCGATGATCCGCCACGACACGCCGTCGATGACGAGGTGGTGCGCGACCAGCAGCAGCTCCCGGGCCGCCGGCGACCAGACGGCCTGCAGCATGACACCGCGGTGCGGGTCGAGCCGCGCGGCGGCGGCCTCGGCGTCGAGGTCGGCGCTCTCGGTCACCGGCACGGGCGGGCCGGCCGGCGGGACGGTGATCGTCCAGTCGCGGTCGACCACGGCGCGCAGCAGGTGGTGGGTGTCGGCGAGCGCGCGCAGGACGGCGTCGAGCGCCGGCCGGGTCAGCGCGGCCGGGGTCCGGAACGTCATCGCCTGGTAGAACCCGGTCAGCGGGGTCGCCGCCGCGCGGGTCTCGGCGAGCATCGGCGTCAGCGCGACGACACCGACCGCGTCGTCGGCGGCGGCAGCGGCGACCTCCGTGGTGGCGGGCAGGCCGGCGACGACCGCCTGGACGGTGCGGCGGCGGAAGATGTCGCGCGGGGTGACGGGCAGGCCCTCGCGGCGGGCCCGGCCGGCGACCGCGATCGAGGAGATGCTGTCCCCGCCGGCGACGAAGAAGTCCTCGTCGACGCCGACGGCGGGCAGGCCGAGCACGTCGGCGTAGATCGCGCACAGCACGCGTTCGCGGTCGTTGCGCGGGCCCCGCACGGCACCGGCGGCGGCGCCGGGCGCGGTCGGTTCGGGCAGGGCGGCGACGTCGAGCTTGCCGTTGACGGTCAGCGGCAGGGACGGCACGACGCCGTACAGGGACGGCACCATGTAGGACGGCAGGCGCTCCGCCAGGGCCGCCCGCACGGCGCTCGCGAGGTCGGCGCCGTCGCCCGCCGGCACCAGGTAGGCGGCGAGCTTCTTGAGGCCCGGCACCGACGCGTCGGCGCGGGCCACGACGGCCGCCTGGCGGACCCGCGGCAGCGCCGCGACGGCGGCCTCGACCTCGCCGAGCTCCACCCGGTAGCCGCGGATCTTCACCTGGTCGTCGCTGCGGCCGAGGAAGTCGAGGTTCCCGTCGGGGCGCTCGCGGACAAGGTCGCCGGTGCGGTACATGCGGCCACCGGCGGCGAACGGGTCGGCGACGAACCGGGCGGCGCTCAGCCCGCCGGCGTTGAGGTAGCCGCGAGCGAGGCCGGCGCCGGCGATGTACAGCTCGCCGATGGTGCCCGGCACGACGGGCCGCAGGAACGCGTCGAGGACGTAGCCGCGGGTGTTCCAGATGGGACGGCCGACCGTCGGCGTCGCGCTGTCCTCGGTGCCCGCGCCGAGGGTGTTGATGGTGTACTCGGTGGGCCCGTACAGGTTGTAGCCGGTCGTGCCGTCCGTGGTGCGCAGGCGCGACCAGACCGCATCGGAGACGGCCTCGCCGCCGAGCAGGACCAGGCACGGCGGGTGCCCGGCCGGGTCGAGCAGCCCCTCGTCGAAGAGGTGGTGGGCGTAGGTGGGGGTCACGTTGATGACGTCGACCCGCTGCGCCTGGCAGTAGGCGACGAGCGCGACCGCGTCGCGGCGCAGCTCCTCGTCGCAGACGTGCACCTCGTGGCCCTCGACGAGCCACAGCAGCTCCTCCCACGACATGTCGAAGGAGAACGACACGGTGTGGGCGATCCGCAGCCGGTCGCGGCCGGCGGCCCGGGCCCGGGCGACCGCCGGGGCGAAGATCTCGGCGCGGTGGTTGAGCTGCATGTTGGTGAGGCCGCGGTACGGGGTGACGACCCCCTTCGGCTTGCCCGTCGAGCCGGACGTGTAGATGACGTAGGCGGGCCGGTCGAGGCGGTGCGGGTCGCCGGTCGCCGGCGGCGGGTCCGCCGGGAACGCGGCCGCGTCGGCGGGGCTGACGACGGCGCGCTCGTGCCGGGCCGCGACGGGCGTGCCGGGCAGCGCAACGAGCAGCGCCGGGCGGGCGTCGAGGAGGATCTCGGCGAGCCGGTCGACGGGGTGGTCGAGCTCCAGCGGCAGGTATGCCGCGCCCGCCCGCAGCACGGCGAACAGCGCGACGACCATGTCGATGCCGCGGGGCAGGGCGAGCGCGACGATCCGCTCCGGCCCGGCGCCCCGGTCGAGCAGCAGCCGCGCGGTCTGGTTCACGCGGGCGTCGAGCTGCGCGTAGGTGAGGGTCTCGCCGGCGGCGACGAGCGCGGTGTCGGCGGGGCAGGCCGCGGCCCGCTCGGCGAGCATGTCGGCGATGGTGGCGTCGACGATCGGGTGCTCGGTGGACCGCCACGCCGCCCGCAGCCCGTCCGCCTCGCCGGGCGACATCAGGTCGAGGGCGCCGACGTGGACGTCGAGCCCGCCGGCCAGGCTCGTGAGGAGCCGGACGAGCCGGTCGGCGAGGGCGGCGGCCCGCGCCCCGGTGAACACGTCGGGGCGGTACTCGAGCTTCAGCCGCAGGGTCGCGCCCGGGGTCAGCACCCAGGTGAGCGGGTAGTGGGTGGTGTCGGTGTACCCGACGCCGGCGATGCCCTGCTCGCGTTCCAGGTCGGCGAACGTGTCGTCGGCGAGGAAGTTCTGCAGCACGTACAGGGAGTCGAAGAGCTGCTCGTGGCCGGCGGCCCGCTGGATCTCGCCGAGGCCCAGGTATTCGTGCGGCCCGAGGTCGAGCCGGTCGGCCTGGGCGCGGCGGGCGAGGTCGAGCACGGTCGCGCCGGCGGCCGCGGTGACCCGCGCCGGCACGGTGTTGAGGAACAGGCCGACGACCTGGTCGATGCCGGGCAGCTCGGTCGGGCGGCCGGCGACGGTGGTGCCGAGCACGACGTCGGCGCGGCCGGTCTCGTAGCCGATGACGAGGCCGAGCGCGGCGGTGAGCAGCGAGTTGAGGGTGACGCCGCCGCGCCGGGCCTGCTCGGTGAGGCGGGCGGTGACGTCGGCGGGCAGCACGGCGTGGACCCGCTCCGACAGCATCGGCGCGCGCCCGGCGGCCTCCGGCACGACCAGGGTCGCCTCGGTGACCCCGGCGAGGGCGTTGCGCCAGGCGGCGCCGGACCCGGCCGTGTCGCGGGTGGTGAGCCAGCGCAGGTAGTCGGTGAACGACGCCGTGGGCGCCGCGGGGGTGCGGCCCGCGTAGAGGGCGAACAGGTCCCGCAGGACCAGCTCCCGGGACCAGCCGTCCCACAGCAGGAAGTGGCTGGTCAGCAGCAGCGCGTCGCGGCCGCCGGGGCGGCGGGCGACGGTGAGGCGCACCAGCGGCGGGGTCGCGAGGTCGAACGGCTCGGTCTGGTCCCGGTCGACCAGCGCGGCGAACGCGGCGTCGTCCGGGGTGTCCACAACGGACACCACGGCCGGCACCGTCTCCGCGGGCGCGATGACCTGGACGGGGGCGGGGACGCCCTCGCCGACGAACGCGGCCCGCAGCGTGGGGTGCCGGCGCAGCAGCGCGCCGAACGCGGCCGTCATCGCGTCGACGTCGACGCGCCGGTCGAGCTCGAACACGTTCTGCGCGATGTAGGTGTTGGCGGTCTGGTCGAACGTCGCCTGGTAGTACACGCCGAGCTGCAGCGGCGACAGGTCCCACACCTCGGTGGCGGGCTGCGCCTGCTGCGACATCGCCTCCAGTGCGCGCCACCACCGCTCGGCCAGGCCCGCACCGTCCACCTCGGACACGTGCTGGAGCGTCGCCTCGACCCGGCCGTCGCCGGTGAGCGTGAGGTCGCACTGGATGGCGTACCGGGTGCCGAGCAGCGGGTCGGCGGACGCGGCGACCGGCAGCCTGGGCCAGCCGCCCGGGGCGCCGAACCCGGAGCTGCGGCTGAGGATCCGCGGCTCGGCGGCGCGTTCCAGGCCTTCGAGGGCGCGGCCGACCCTGGGGTTGCCGTGGCGCAGCAGGCCGAAGCCGACGCCGCCGTCGGGTGCGGCGCCGAGCGCGACGGCGGCGTGCACCAGCGCGGCCTCGGCGTCGGCGGCCGCCGCCACGCGGACGGGCACGACCGCGGCGCACAGGCCGGCGGTGCGGGTGAGGTCCTCGCCGGCGCCGACCCGCACCAGGTGGCGGGCGACGCGCTCGACCTCGACGACGAGGTCGGCGGGTTCCTGGACGGCGACGCGGAGGGCGGCGACCGCGGCGAGCTCCGGCGCGGCGGCCAGCTTCGCGGCGAGGGTCCCTTCGAAGACCCGGGTGTGCCGACCGGTGGTTCCCGGCGCGGCGCCGTGGAAACCGGGCGCGACATCAGCGGCGGGGCGGAGCACGTCCTGCCAGTGCGCGAACTCGGCGACCCGGGCCGGGCGGCCCGCGTCCTCCTGCGTGGCGCGGGCGTGGGCGCGCAGCGGCGTGCCGACTGGCGCCGGCTGCGGGGTGCGCCCGTCGGCGATGGCGGCGCACGCGGCGGCGAGGTCGTCCGCGACCAGGGTCAGGGTCACGTCGTCGGCGGCGAGGGGGTGCCCGGCGAGCAGCACCCGCCCGGCCGCGCCGGCACCGGCGTCGAGCCAGACGACCGTGAGCGGGGCCGCCGGGTCGAGGGCGGCGAGCGCCCGGTCCACGGCGCCCGCCTCGAGGGGCGCGCGGCGCAGCACGGTGCGGGCCTCGACGGTGCCGGGGGCGGTCAGCTCCAGGGTGAGGAACAGGCCGGACTCCCGGGTGATCCGCAGGCGCAGCCCGTCGTGGTGGTCGAGGACGGCCTGCAGGGCCCGCTCGAGCACGGGTCCGGTGAGCCCCGGCGGCGCCTCGAACAGCGCGACCCGGGCGGGTGCGCCGTCGGGGACGTCGGTGAGCCGCTCCGCGGCGGGCAGCAGCGGCAGCGGGCCGACCGCCTCCGGGTCCGCCTGCGCCGCCGCCGCGGTGCCGGGGGTCGCGGCGGACAGGTGCGCGTCGAGGGCGCCCGGGGTCCTGTGGTCGAAGATGTCGCGGGTGGTGAGCACGATCCCGTCCTGCGCGAGGCGGTTGATGACGCGGATGGCGGCGATGCTGTCGCCGCCGAGGGCGAAGAAGTCGTCGCCGGGCCCGGCCTCGGTGCCGAGCACGGCGGTGTAGCAGGCGCTGATCCGCGCCGCCCGCGGCGAGCCGCCGCCCTGCGCGCCCCGCTGGCGCGGCACCACCGGCGACGGCAGCGCGGCGCGGTCGCGCTTGCCGTTGGGCAGCAGCGGGATCGCGTCCAGGACGGTGACGGTCGCGGGGACCAGGTGCGCGGGCAGCTCGGCGCGCAGCGCGTCGCGGACGGCGGCCGGGTCGACGCCGGCGCCGGCGACGTATGCGGCGAGGGCGCTGCCGCGGACGGCGGCCGCCGCGCCGGTGACGCCGGGGTGGCGGGTGAGGGCCGCCTCGACCTCGGCGAGCTCCACTCGGAACCCGTTGATCTTCACCTGGTCGTCGGCGCGGCCGAGGAACTCGATCCGTCCGGCGGCGTCGCGGCGGCCGAGGTCGCCGGTGCGGTACAGCCGGTCCCCCGGCGCGCCGAACGGGTCGGCGACGAACCGGCCGGCGGTGATGCCGGGCCGGCCGAGGTAGCCGCGGGCGTTCTGCACGCCACCGACGTAGATCTCGCCGGCGGCGCCGTCGGGCACCAGGGTCAGCGCCGCGTCGAGCAGGTGCACCCGCACGCCGGGGACGTCGGTGCCGAGCGGGACGGGCCGGTCCGCGGCGGTGACGACGGCGGTGAGGACGTCACCGGCGACCTCGGACGAGCCGTACGAGTTGACGATCTCGGCGCCGGGCGACGCGGCCGTGAGTGCCCGGACGACGGACGGGGTGAGCGCCTCGCCGCTGGTGATCCAGCGGCGCAGCCCGCGGACGCGGGACGGGGCGCTGTCGGCGAGGGCCGCGGCGAGGCTCGGCACGGCCAGCAGCTGCGTCGCGCCGCTGCGCTCGACGAGGCGGCCGAGGGCGGCGCCGTCGGCGGCGGTGGCGTCGTCGGCGAGGACGACGGTCGCGCCGGCGACGAGCCCGCCGAGCAGCTCGGTGGTGCCGTCGACGAAGCTCAGCGAGCTCTTCGCGATCCGCACCCGCCCGGACCGCAGGCCCCAGGCGTCCCGGGCCCAGGCGAGCCGGTTGGCCAGCGCCGCGTGGGTGCCGACGACCGCCTTCGGCACGCCGGTCGAGCCCGACGTGAACAGCACGGTGGCGGCGTCGGCGCCGGTGAGCCCGCGCACCTGCAGGTGACCGGTGGCCCCGTCGACCGCCGCGCCGATCCGCAGCACCGGCAGCCCGTGCCCGCCGGATGCCGCGTCGTCGGTGAGGACGCAGACGGGTGCCGCCTCGCGGAGCATCAGCTCGATGCGGGCCGCCGGGTACGCCGGATCCACGGGCAGCACGGCCGCACCGGCCCGCAGGACGCCCAGCACCGCGACGGGCAGGTCCACGGAGCGGGCGGCGGCGACCGCGACCAGGTTGCCGCGGCGCACCCCGGCGGCGGCGAGGGCGTGCGCGAGCCGGCCGGAGCGCCGGTCGAGCTCCGCGTAGGTCAGCTCCCGGTCCCCGCAGACGACGGCCGTGCCGCCGGGGTAGGTCAGGAGGTCCAGCACGGTCCCGTCGTGCACCGTGGGCAGCGCGGGAGCGGCGGCGCGGCTCGCGAGCGGCGCGGCGCAGGTGCCGTCCAGGGCGGCCAGCAGCGTCTCGTACATGCCGAGCAGCCGCCGTGCCGTGACGGTGTCGACGTGCCGCCGGTCGTGGGTGACGGTGACGGTGAACGGGTCGCCGGGGCGCACCATGAGGGTGACCGGGTAGTGCGGCGCCTCGACGACGTCGATGCCGGTGACCCGCAGGTCCCCGCCCGCCACCTCGATGTCCGGGTAGTTCTCGACGACGACGAGGGTGTCGAAGAGCTCCCCGGTGCCGAGCCGGCGCTGCAGCTCGGTCAGCGGCGCGTGCTCGTGCTCCATGGTCTCGCGCTGGTCGGCGGCGAACCGGCCGACGGCGGCGGCGAGCGGCTCGCCGGGCGCCCACCGCACCCGCGCCGGGACGGTGTTGATGAGCAGGCCGGCGATGCGTTCGATGCCGGGCACGGCCAGGCTCCGGCCGGCGACCGTCGAGCCGAACGTGACGTCGGCCCGCCCGGTGAGCCGGCCGAGCAGCACGCCCCAGACGCCGCCGACGACGTTGCCGACGGTGAGGCCGTGCGCGGTGGCGAACCCGCGCACCGACGCGGCGAGCGCGGCCGGCAGCTCGCGGGTGACGCGGCCGTGCCCGTCGGCGCCGTCGCCGGTGTGTGGCAGCGCGGCGAGGAGCCGGGTCGGCTCGGTCACCCCGTCAAGGAGCCGGTCCCAGACCGCCAGGTCGGGCGCCTGTCCATCCAGAGCCGCCAGGAAGTCGCGGAACGGCACCGGCGGTGGGAGCGGCGCGCCGGCGTACAGGGCGAGCAGGTCGTTGAACATCACCGGCACCGACCAGCCGTCGGCGACGATGTGGTGGATCGTGTGGATGAGCACGTGCCGGTCGGCGGCGAGGCGGGCCAGGGTGAACCGCATCGCGGGCGGCTCGGCGAGGTCGAACGGCCGGGACCGGTCCACGGCCGCGATCCCGTCGAGTTCACGGCCGTCCCGCGGGTCGGTGACCTCGACGGTCCGCCACGGCGCGGCGGTGCCGCCGGCGTGCACGGCGACGACGTCACCGGCGGCGGTGGGGCGGAACGCGGCGGCGAGGTTCGGGTGCCGGTCCAGGAGCCGGTCCGCGGCGGCACGCAGCCGGTCGGCGTCGAGGGGGCCGGTGAGCTCGACCCGCTGCTGCACCACGTAGGGGTCGGCGCCGGTGGTGTACGTGGCATGGAAGTACAGCCCGGCCTGCAGCGGCGACAGCGGCAGCACGTCCCGCAGCGCGCCGGTGTCGAAGCGGTCCACATCGGACTGGTCCAGCGTGAGCAGGGGGAAGTCCGACGGCGTGTGCCCGGCGACGCGGGGGTCGGCGGCGATCGCGTCGAGCAGCCCGGCCCAGTGTCCGGCGAGCGCCTCCACGTCGGTCCGGTCGAGGACCCCGGCGGGCCAGCTGAACGTCGCGGACAGCACCGGCCCGTCGGCCGTGTCGAGGGTGACCGCGTTGAGCTCCAGGACGCGGGGCAGCGGCATCCGCGGGTCGCGGTCCTCGTCCACGGTGGACACCTGCGTCCAGGGGCGGCCGGCGCCGGCGCCGAACCGGCCTAGGTAGTGCACGAGCACCTGCGGCGCCGCGGCGAGATCCGCCCGGCCGGCGAGGTGGTGCAGCACGCCGTGACTGAGGCCCTGCGACGGCACCGTCCGCAGCTGGTCCTTGACGGCCTTCACCGCCGCGCCGAGGTCGGTGCCGTCGCCGGGGTCGACCACGGCCGGGTAGAGGGTGGTGAACCAGCCGAAGGTCCGGGACAGGTCGAGGTCGCCGGCTGGGCCCTCAAGCAGGTCCTCCTGCCGGCCGTGCCCCTCCAGCTCCAGCAGCACCGGCCCGGCCGCGCCGCGGCGGCGGTGCACGGCGAGGGCGGCGGCGGTGACGAGCGCGTCGTCGACGCCGCCGTGGATCGCGGCGGGCACGGCGCCGAGCAGCCGCGCGGTGGTGGCGGTGGACAGGCTGACGGTCAGCCGTTCCTCGGTGGCGACGAGGTCGAGGGCCGGGTCGAGCGGGCGGCGGCCCAGCGGCGGGTCGGCGACGGCGGCGGCGCGCTGCCAGTACGCGACGTCGGCGGCGAACCTCCCGTCGCGGGCGGCGCCGTGCAGGGCGGTGGCCCACTGCCGCAGCGACGTGGCGGCGGGCTCCAGCGCGAAGGTGCCGCCGTCCCACATGGCGCCGAGGTCCTCGGCGAGGACCCGCAGGGAGACGCCATCGACGACGATGTGGTGCACGGCCACGAGCAGGTGCCCGGCCTGCTCGTCCCAGGTGAAGGCGGCCATGACACCGCGGCGGGGGTCGAGCCGGGCGACGGTCTCCGCCAGGGTGCCGGCCGGCGCCACCGCGGGCACGGCGGCGGGGTCGAACGGCGCGACGGTGAGGCCGCCGGCGTCGTCGACGCGGGCCCGCAGCGCGTCGTGGGCGGCGAGCAGCGCCGCCACCATCTGCTGGAGGCTATCGAAGGTGAGGCCGGGCGGGGTGTGGAGCCTGACCGCCTGGTAGAAGCCGTCGAGGGCGGGCCCGTGCTCGCGCAGCCACGCGACGATCGGGGTGTCGGGGACGGCGCCGGCGCGCTCCACCGTGGACGGCGCCGCGGCGGCGGCGACCGACGTGACGGCGGCGACGCCCGCCGGGGTGCGGTGGGTGAGCAGGTCGCGGGGGCGCAGCGCGATCCCGGCGCGGCGGGCCTCGCGGACCACGCCGATGGCGACGATGCTGTCCCCGCCGAGGGCGAAGAAGTCGTCGTCCGCGGCGACGGGCACGCCGAGCACGGCGGCGAAGACGTCGCACAGCGCCCGCTCCAAGGCGGTCTCCGGCGCCCGCCCGCCGCCGCTGCCCGGCAGGGCCGGCGCGGGCAGCGCGGCCCGGTCGACCTTGCCGTTGGCGTTGACCGGCAGCGCGTCCAGCGGCACGATCACGCTCGGCACCGCGTGCTCGGGCAGCCGCTCGGAGCACCAGGCGAGCAGGTCCGCGCCCGCCGTGGAGGCCGGGGCGATGACGTAGCCGACGAGGTGCGCGGCGCCGGCCGCGTTGCGCCGCACGGCGACGGCCGCGTGCCGGACCGACGGGTGCGCGGCGAGGACCGCCTCGACCTCCTCCAGCTCCAGGCGCATGCCGCGGATCTTCACCTGGTTGTCGGCGCGGCCGACGAACTCCAGGGTGCCGTCCGGGGTCCAGCGGGCCAGGTCGCCGGTCCGGTAGAGGCGGCTGCCCACGGCGAAGGGGTTGGCGACGAACCGTGCCGCGGTCATGGCCGGCGCGTTGACGTACCCGCGGCCGAGCAGGAACCCGGCCGCGTACAGCTCGCCGGTCTCGCCGGGCGGCAGCGGCGTGAGCGTGTCGTCCAGGACGTAGAGCTGGGTGTGCGGGTTGGGCCGGCCGATGGAGGTGGCGATGCGTTCGGCGGCGTCGCGGTAGATGACGTGGGAGACGCCGATCGTCGCCTCGGCGGGGCCGTAGCCGTGGTACAGGGTGGTGCCGAGCTGGTTGCGGAACCGGTCGAACAGCTCCGGGGTGAGCACCTCCCCGCCGCACCAGACGTGCTTGAGGCCCGACAGGCGGCCGTGCCCCCGATCCATCTCCAGCAGCACGTCCAGCATGGACGAGACGAGGTACACGAACGTGACCTTCTCCGCCGCGATGAGGTCGAGCAGGTACTGCGGGTCGCGTTCGCCGCCGGGCTCGGCGACGACGACGGTGCCGCCGGACACCAGCGGCAGCAGGATCTCGTTGACGGAGATGTCGAAGGCGAGCGGCGCCTTGAACAGGCTCGCGTCGCCGGGCCCGAACAGCAGGATCTCCTCGATCTGCCAGCGCAGCCGCTCGCAGATCGCCTCGTGCCGGATCATCGCGCCCTTCGGCCGGCCCGTCGAGCCGGAGGTGAAGATGACGTACGCGAGGCGGGCCGGCGCCAGGTCCAGGTCGAGCGGCTCCGGAGACTCGTCCGCGAACCCGGCCTCGAACGCGGCCGTGTCCAGGACGATGCGGGCGCCCGCGTCGGCGAGCACCTGCCGGCGCCGCTCCGCCGGCCAGGACGGGTCGACGGGCACGAACGCCCCGCCGGCGACCATGGCGGCGAGGACCCCGACGACCATCTCCGGGGAGCGTGGCACGGCGATGCCGACGACCTCCTCGTCGGCGAGCCCCCGCCGGCGCAGCGACCGGGCCAGCTGGAAGACCCGGGCGCCGAGCTCGGCGTAGCTGAGCCGGGTGCCGCCCGCGACGAGGGCGAGCGCCTCCGGGGTCCGCCGGACCTGGGCGGTGAACGCCGCGGCGACGGTGCTGCGGTGGCCGGGCTCCGTCGGGTCGTTCCAGTCGTCCAGCTGCCGCAGCACGTCCACTGTGGACACGGTTGTTCCTGCCTCTATGTGATTTCGTACGGTTACGGGAAGGTGGGCGTGCGGGACTCCCACGCCGCCCACAGCTGCGCGTACCGGCCGCCGGCCAGGAGCAGCTCGTCGTGGCCGCCCTCCTCGGCGACCCGGCCGTCCTCGAGGACGACGACCCGGTCGGCGGACCTGGCCTGGGTGAGCCGGTGCGCGACCACGAGCGTGGTGCGGCCGGCGGTCGCGGCGAGCGCGGAGTCCTCCAGGTCGCGGGCGCCGTAGCTGCCGGCCTCCGCGGTGGCCTCGTCAAGGATCGCGACGGCCGGGTCGGCCAGGACCAGCCGGGCGAGCGCGATCTGCTGCGCGCGGGCGGCGGTCAGCTCGTGGCCGCCCTCACCGACGACGGTCCGCACCCCTTCGGGCAGCGCGCGGACCCAGTCGGCGGCGCCGACCGTCGCGAGGGCCGCGTCGATCTCGGCGTCGGTCGCGCCGGGCCGGGCGAGGCGCAGGTCCTCGATCAGCTCACCGGCGAAGACGTGCGTCTCCTGGGTGATGATGACGACCTGGGAGCGCAGCAGCTCCGGGCCCATGTGCGCGACCGGCATCCCGCCGACGCCCGCCGACCCGGCGGCCGGCTGGAGGATGCCGGCGGCGACGGCGGCGAGGGTCGACTTGCCGGCGCCGGTGGAGCCGACGAGCGCGACCCGCTGCCCAGCCTCGATGCGCAGGCTGACGCCGTGCAGGACCTCGGGGCCGCCGGGGTAGCCGAACCGGACGCCGGCCAGCTCCAGCGAACTGTCCGAGGGGGACTGTCCCTCGACGGTCGCCGGGCGCTCGTCGGGGATGGTGACGACCCCGACGAGCCGGGCCAGGCCGGCCCCGCCCGCCTGCAGCTCGTCAAACGTGTACAGCAGCATCGACACCGGGTTGAACAGCCGGTGGAACAGCACGGCCGCGGCCGCGGTCCCGCCGACGGTGACCGAGCCGTCCCGCACCAGCAGGAAGCCGGTGACGACGATGACGGTGAGCCCGGCGAACTCGGCCCGGTTGATCCGGCCGACGAAGCGGGTGAAGAGGCTGAACACGTTCACCGACACGTCGCGGGCGCGGGCGGAGGCGGCGTCGATCCCCCGCAGGTGCGGGGTTTCCAGGCGGTACGCGTGCACGGTCCGCAGCCCCTGCACGCTCTCCAGCAGCAGCTGGGACCGTTCGCCGACGGCGGCGCGTTCGACGGCGTAGCCGGGGCCGGAGCGCGGAAGGTACCAGCGCAGCGCCAGGACGTACAGGGGCGCGGTGACGAGCCCGGCGAGGCCGAGCCGCCAGTCGATGCCGGCCATCGCGGCGACGCTGAGTGCCGCGAGGAGCACCGAGGACGTCATCGTCGGCAGCACGTCTGTGACGGCCTTGTTGACCGCGGCGACGTCCGGGCCGACCCGCGACATGAGCTCGCCCTTGCCGATCCGTTCGAGGCGGGTCGCGGGCAGCGTGACGGCGCGGGCCACGACGTCCTCCCGCAGCGCGGCGAGGATCCGGCCGCCGAGCCGCGCGATGAGGTAGCTCGACAGGGCGGTGGTGACGCCGGCGACGATCGCGGCGGCGACGATGACGACCGTGATGCCGACGATGTCGGAGGCGGGCGCGCCGGCGCGGACCCGGTCGACGAGCACGCCGAGGGCGTAGACGGGGGTGACGCCGGCCGCGGCGGCGAGCAGGCCGACGGCGAACGCGCCGGCCGCTTCCCTCCACCGGGCCCGCAGCTCGCCGCGCAGCCAGCGCAGCGTCTCGCGCCGGTCGGCGATCGGAAGTTGGTTCACCGTAGTACCACCTTCCGGTAGTCGTCGTGGGTCGCGCCGAGTTCGGCGTGGCCGCCCTCGACCGACACCCTGCCGTCGTCGACGACGACGACCCGGTCGGTGACGGCGAGCATGGCGGGGCTGCTGGTGATGACGACGGTGGTGCTGCCCTGCCGGAGCGCGCGGACGGACCGCGCGATCGAGTGCTCGGTGACGGTGTCGACGGCGGTGGTCGGGTCGTGCAGCACGAGGATCGGCGGGCGGGCGAGGAGCGCGCGGGCGAGCGCGAGCCGCTGCCGCTGCCCGCCGGACAGGGTGGCGCCGCGCTCGGCGACGTGCCGTTGCATCCCGTCGGGGTGGCCGTCGACGACCTCGGCGGCGGCCGACGCCTCGAGCGCGGCCGCCAGCGCTGCCTGATCTCCTGCCTGGTCCGCTGCCCCGCCGTCCTCCAGCAGGGCGACGTTGGCCGCGACGGTGCCGGTGAACAGGTCCGTGTGGTGCGGCTCGACGAGCATGAGCGCCCGTGCGCCGGCCGGCTCCAGGTCGTGGAGGGCCACCCCGCCGAGCGTGACCGACCCTTCGAACTCGTCCGGGGGGACACCGCCGGCGAGCAGCCGGACGAGGGCCTCGCCGTCGGCGGAGCGGGGGGTCACCACGCCGACGAACTCGCCGGGGCGCACCGTCAGGTCGAGGCCTTCGAGGGTGCCGTGGCGCACCGCCGCCAGTACAAGATGCGGCTCTGCGACGGTCTTCTGCTCTGCCCCCGCCGGCAGGAGCAGGTCGGCACCCAGGACCAGGGCGCACCGGTCCGCGGAGGCGCGCGCCTCCGCGACCCAGCTCGGCACGATCGCGAGGAGCCCGATCGGCTCCAGGAGGAACTGGGCCAGGCCGATCACCATGATGAACTCGCCGACGCTGATCCGGCCGTCCAGGGCGAACCAGCCGGCGAGCACGGCGACCCCGCAGGCGAGCAGCGCGCTGCCCGCGGTGGAGAACGCCAGGTAGCGGCTCTGGGTGCCGGCGGCCCGCAGCGCGGCGCGCAGCGAGGCCTGGCTGACGTCGCGGTAGCGGCGGGCTGCGGCCCGCTCGGCGCCGAGCCCGCGCAGCGGACGGACCCCGCTGACCAGGTCGGTGGCGAGCGCCGTGGCCTTGCCGGCAAGCTCCTGCTGCTCGGTGACCCGCCGGGTGATGAGCGGGCCGGCGAACTGCATGCCGACGAGCACAACCGGCGTGCCGACCAGCACGACGAGGCCGAGCCGCCAGTCGACGGCGAGCAGCACGGCGGCGCTGACGGCGGTCGCGGTGATCGCGCCGGCGATGCGCGGCACGTAGTCCAGCAGGTAGGAGACGTTGTCGGCGTCGGTGCTGGACACCGTGAGCAGCTCACCGGCGCGCAGGTCGGTGCGCAGCCGGCGCGGGTGCACGATCCTCGCGGCCAGCTCGCCGCGCAGCAGGTACGCCTCGTTGGCGATGGCGAGCATCAGCTGGCGGGCGCCGAAGCGGTAGCACAGGTGCAGGCCGACGAAGAGCGCGGCGAGCGCCGCCACCCACAGCAGCAGCGCCGTGCCGTCGCCGGGTGCGACGGCACGGTCGATGCCGACGCCGATGAGGACCGGCACGGTCGCCTCGGCGAGCTGGTGCAGGCTGATGAGGCCGGTGCCGGCGGTGAGGCGGGCCCGGTTACGGGTGAGGGAGCGCCGCAGGATGCGGGATCCGGTCATCGGCGGCATCGTCAGACGGCCGCTGCGACGTCCTGCGCCATACTGTCCCGCAGGCTCTTCGGCCGCAGGTCGGTCCAGTGGCGGTCGACGTAGTCCACGCATTCCTGGCGGGAGGTCTGGCCGCTCTCGCCGAAGACTATCCGCCAGCCGGCCGGCACCGCGGCGAACGTCGGCCACAGCGAGTGCTGTTCCTCGTCGTTGACGAGCACGAAGAACGTGCCGTTCTCGTCGTCGAACGGGTTGCTGGACATGCTTGATGGTTCCCTTCTCACAAGGTCGGTTCAGAGCGTTGCGGTGGCCGCGTGCAGCGCGCCGGCGCGCGGGATGACCAGCGGCGTGCCGGTCTCCGGGTCGGGGATGATGCGGCACGGCAGGCCGAAGACGTCCTCGACGAGGCCGCCGGTCACGACCTCCCGCGGGTCGCCCTCGGCGACGACGACGCCCGCCTTCATCACCACGATGTGATCGGCGTAGCGGCAGGCGTGGTTGAGGTCGTGCAGGACCGCGACCATCGTGGTGCCCTGCTCCCGGTTGAGGCGCAGGCACAGCTCGAGCAGCTCGACCTGGTGCGCGATGTCCAGGAACGTCGTCGGCTCGTCGAGCAGCACGATCGGGGTCTGCTGGGCGAGGACCATCGCGACCCACACCCGCTGCCGCTGGCCGCCCGACAGCGTGTCGACCAGCTCCCCGGACAGTTCGGCGACGCCGGTCGCGGCCATCGCCGCGGCGACCGCGGCCTCGTCGTCGACCGACCACTGGCGCAGCAGCCGCTGGTGCGGGAACCGGCCGCGGGCGACGAGCTCGGCGACGGTGATGCCGTCGGGCGCCACGGACGACTGCGGCAGCAGCCCGAGCCGGCGGGCGACCTCCTTCGCCGGGTAGGCGTGGATCGCCCTGCCGTCCAGCAGGACCTGCCCCTTGGCCGGGGTGAGCAGCCGCGACAGCGCGCGCAGCAGCGTGGACTTGCCGCAGGCGTTGGGGCCGACGATCACGGTGAACCGGCCGTCGGGGACGGCGAGGTCCAGGTCCGTGCTGATCGTCCTGCGGTCGTAGCCGACGGTGATGCCGTCGGCGCGTAACCGGGTCATGCCGCCACCTCCGCTGCGCTCCGGCGCCGGCCTGACCATTCGCGGCCCGAGCCGCTTCGCTGTCCGCTCATCCTCATCTCCTCGCCTGGCGGGCCAGCAGCCACACGAAATACAGGCCGCCGATGGACACGGTGACCACGCCGACCGGCAGCTGGGTCGGCGCGAACACCCGCTGCGCCGCGAAGTCGCTCGCCATGAGCAGCAGCGCGCCCATGGCGGCGGACGGCACGAGGGCGATCCCGGCGGTGCGGGCGAGCCGGTGCGCCAGCTGCGGCGCGGCGAGCGCCACGAACGAGATCGGCCCGGCGACGGCGGTCGCGGCGGCGATGAGCGCGACGCCGAGCGCGAGGTAGGCGAGGCGGGTCCGCTCGACCCCGACGCCGACCGCGGCGGCCGCGTCGTCGCCGAGCTCCATCACCTGCAGCCGCCGGCCGAGCGCCGCCACCCCCAGGCACAGCGCGCCGATCGCGGCGGCGGCCGGCGGGACCTGGTCCCAGCCGAGGCCGTTGAGCGTGCCCTTGCCCCAGATCGTGGCGGCGACGGCGGTCTGCAGGTCCATCTTGATGATGAACCACTGGTTGACGGAGCTCAGCACGGCGCTGACCGCGATGCCGACGATGATGAGCCGGAAGCCCTGGACCCCGCGCCGCAGCGAGAGCACGTAGACCAGCGCGGCGGTCGCGATCCCGCCGGCCAGCGCGGCGGTGGCGGTCGCGGGGTAGCTCTTGCCGATGAAGACGACGCAGACCAGGACGCCGGTGTACGCGCCGGTGCTGAACCCGAGGATGTCGGGGCTGCCGAGCGGGTTGCGGGTCAGCGCCTGGAAGATGGCGCCGGAGACGCCCATCGCGGCGCCGACGAGCAGCGCGAGCAGCACCCGGGGCAGCCGCCACTCGACGACGACGAGCCGCACCGCGCGGGACCCGTCGCCGGACAGGGCCTGCAGCACCTCGGCGGGCGTCGCGGTGAACTCGCCGGTGCCCAGCGCGAGGACCGCGAACGCCGCGGCGGCGAGCAGCAGCACGACGCAGGTGACGGCGACGCGCACCCCGGCGCGCACCGAGACGCCCCGCCCGGCCCGCAGCGTGAGCACCGTCCGTCCGAAGTCGACGGTCCGCCGCCGCGCCGCCGGATCCACTGTGGACTTCGCCGCCACGGGCGGCGACACGAGCGGCTTCACAGGGCGCTCGCCGAGCGGCGGCGGACGAGCCAGATGAGCACGGGCGCGCCGATGAACGCGGTCACGATGCCCGCCTGCAGCTCGCCGGGGCGCAGCACGACCCGGCCGACGATGTCGGCGGACAGCAGCAGGACCGGCCCGCCGACGAGCGTGAACGCGAAGATCCAGCGCTGGTCGGGGCCGGTGATCCAGCGGGCCACGTGCGGCACCATGAGGCCGACGAAGCCGATCGGCCCGACCGCCGCGGTCGCCGCGCCCGCGAGGAGCGTCACCGACAGCACGGCGCCGGCGCGGGTCCGGCCGAGGCCGGCGCCCAGGGAGCGGGCGAGGTCGTCGCCGAGCGCGACGGTGTTGAGGGACCGGGCGACGAGCAGCGCGAGGACGAGCCCCGCGACGACGAACGGCGCGACGGCGCCGATGACGTCCCAGCCGCGGCCGGTGAGCGCGCCGACGTCCCAGAACCGCAGGTAGTAGAAGGCGCGCGGGCGCACGAGCCGGATGCCCGAGGCGATGCCGTCGAGCACGGCGCCGAGCGCGACGCCGGCGAGCAGCAGCCGCACCGGGGTGGCCGGTCCCCGGCCGACGGCGGCGAGGGCGTAGACGAGCAGCATCGCGACGACGACACCCGCGAACGCGAACCAGACGTACGCGGTGATGCTCGACAGGCCGAGCAGCCCGATCGCGACGACGACGAACAGCCCGGCGCCCGCGTTGATCCCCAGGACCTGCGTGTCGGCGAGCGGGTTGCGGGTGACGGCCTGGATGACGGCGCCGGAGATGCCGAGCGAGGCGCCGACGAGGATCGCCAGCACGGTCCGGGGCACCCGCAGGTCCCGCACGATCGACTGGTCGCCGGTGCCGGTGTAGTGCGCGAACGCGTCCCAGATCGTCGCCGGGGACAGGTTCTTGGTGCCGACGGCGATGCTCAGCAGGCAGACCACGGCGAGCACGCCGACGGACCCGGCGAGCCACCCCGCCCGGCGGGCGTTCGTGGCGGCCAGCCCGGCCGGCCGGCTCTTCCCGGCGGCGGCCGGCTGGAGGTCCGGCACCACGGCACGCCCGGGTGCCGGCAGCGGGCGTGCCGTGGTGGGCCCTCCAGTGGGCCCTGAGGTGAGGACCGCCGCGCCCGGCGGCTCCGGTGTGGTCGACCGGCTCACGCGTAGGAGCCCGACCCGGACAGTGCGGGCACGGAGGCGCGGCGCCGGTCGCAGACCGACTCCAGGATCTCCGCGGAGCGGATCGCGGTGTTGGACAGCAGCGACGAGCTGATGCCGTGCGTGTGCTCGGTGCCGCCCTGCAGGTAGATGCCGGCCAGCACGCTCGCGTCGGTGCGGATGCGGTAGTCGCGCTCGACGACCGCGCGCCCCTCATCGTCGTAGTGGCACCGGCCGGCGAGCTCGCCGAGCAGCGGGAACGGGTCGGCTGGCGTGTAGCCGGTGGCGCAGACGAGGACGTCGGCGTCCAGCACGGTGCGGGCGCCGGTGAGCATCGACTCGACGGTGACCGCGACCCGGTCGCCGAGCTCCTCGGCGGCGGTGAGGCGGGAGACGTTGAGCAGGCGCAGCCGCTGCGAGCCGAGGACCTTCTCCCGGTACACCCGGCGGTAGAGCGCCTCGATGAGGTCGGTGTCCACGACGGAGTAGTTGGTGTTGGCGTGGTACCCGAGCAGCATCGACTTCACCTGGGCGGAGGCGTCGAAGTAGTCGTCGACGGCGAGGGGGTCGAAGATGCGGTTGGCGAAGGGGCTGTCGTCGGCGGGGCTGTAGCCGTAGCGGGACAGCACGCCGCAGACCTCGGCCGAGGGGAAGCGCTCGTGCAGGAACGCGGTGACCTCGGCGGCGCTCTGCCCGGCGCCGACGACCACGAACCGGGACGGGTCGGCGCCGGCCAGATCGTCCACATTGGTCAGCAGGTCGCGGCTGTGCCAGACGCGCTTCGACGCCTCGATGCCCGGCGGCAGGGCGGGGCGCAGCCCGCTGGCGAGCACGACGTTGCGGGCGCGGACGGTCCGGCGGGCACCCGTCCGGTCGCGGGTCTCCACGTCGTACGCGCTGATGGTGTCGTCGTCGAAGACGGGGCGGACCGCGGTGACGTCCTGGCCGTAGCGGACCATGTCGTCCACGCGGGCGGCGGCCCACTCGAGGTAGTCGTGGAACTCGACCCGCAGCGGGAACAGGCTCTTGTGGTTGACGAAGTCGATGAGCCGGCCGCGCTCCTGCAGGTAGCACAGGAAGCTGAAGGAGCTGGTCGGGTTGCGCATCGTGACGAGGTCCTTGAGGAACGAGACCTGCATCGTCGCGTCCTCGATGAGCATGCCCCGGTGCCAGCCGAACGAGGCCTGCCGCTCCAGGAACACGGCGCTCACGGGCGTGCCGCCGGCGGCGGCGCGCTCCTGCACGGCGATCGCGAGCGCCAGGTTCGATGGCCCGAAGCCCACCCCGACCAGATCGAAGACCGGTCCTTGATCCCCGCGCGGCTCTGGCATCGCAGTCCCATCGTCCATGTCGAGCCCGGCTCGACCGCTCCGCCTCCACCACCGACCGGCGAGGAGTTAGGGAAGCCTAACCTTAGTTTTCGCGCTTGTCACGACCGCCCTGCGGCTACCACGTGAATGAAGGGTAGACTAACCTAACTCCCGATCGAAGGCTATGGCATCGAATGCCGTCACTCATCTGGGAGGCCCCATGCGCGTCGTCATGTTCGGATATCAGACCTGGGGGCACCGCACGCTCCAGGCGCTGCTGGCCTCCGAGCACGAGGTCGCGCTGGTCGTGACCCATCCGGTGAGCGACCACCCGTACGAGCGGATCTGGAACGACTCCGTCGCCGACCTCGCGACCGGACACGGCGTCGAGGTGATCATCCGGGACCGGCCCGGCGACGCCGAACTGCTCGACCGGCTCAAGCAGGCGGACCCGGACGTGATCGTCGCCACCAACTGGCGCACCTGGATCCCGCCGGAGATCTTCGAGCTGCCCCGCCTCGGCACCCTCAACGTGCACGACTCGTTGCTTCCCGCCTACGCCGGCTTCTCCCCGCTGATCTGGGCCCTCATCAACGGCGAGCGCGAGGTCGGCGTCACCGCGCACATGATGGACGCGGAGCTCGACGCGGGCGACATCGTCCTGCAGCGGGCGGTCCCCGTCGGCGACCGCGACACCACGACCGACCTGTTCCACAAGACCCTCGCCCTGTTCGGCCCGATCACCGTCGACGGCCTGGACCTGATCGCGGCCGGGCGCACCGACTGGACCCCGCAGGACCGCTCCAAGGCCAGCTTCTTCCACAAGCGCGCCGAGGAGGACAGCCGCATCGACTGGACCTGGCCGGCGGAGGACCTCGACCGGCTCGTGCGCGCCCAGTCCGACCCGTACCCGAACGCCTTCACGTACCACCGCGGCCACCGCATCCGGATCGTCGCCGCGTCGGTGTCCAAGGGCGTCTACGGCGGCACCCCGGGCCGCATCTTCATCCGCGAGGGCGACGCCGTCGTCGTCGTTGCCGGCGCCGAGGCCCGCCGAGGCCGCAGCCACGGCCTTGCCGTCGAACGGATCCGCACGGAGGACGGCACCGAGCTCGCCGCCAAGGACTACTTCACGACCATGGGCGGATACCTCACCGCCCGGCGGTGACCGCTCAGCCGCACCGCGCCGGCGGCTGCGCCGCAGTGGCCTCAGTGGCCTCAGGGGTCGCCGACACACCGGCGGTCTCTTCCGGGGCGGACGCGGCGACGGCCTCCGGCGACACCGGCGCGGGCGACGCCGCGGACCTGCTGATCGGAGGGGTCTTCGACGGCGCCGGCGCGGCCGCGGTGGCGCCCGGTCGCTGCACGGTGCCGACCGTCAGCGTCACGCCGCTCAGCGTCGTGCGCCGGCCGGCGGTGTCGGTCACGCGGACCGTGAACGGCCCGTTCCCGGCGCCGTTCTGCGCGATCCAGTAGTTGTAGTCGGTGTGGCTCAGTGCCTTCCAGCCGCCGCCGGACTGCAGCTCCACCGCCGACAGCGGGTTGCCGGTGTTGTCCAGGCGCAGCGCCAGCCAGTACCGCGACGAACCCTCCTTGACCCGGACGGTCATCGGACCGGGCACCGGCGGGCTGGTCACCCGGCTGTAGGTCACCTTGATGACCCCCGCGACCGGGTCGCCGATCTTCGCGAACGCCTGCCGGCTCAGGTCCAGGTGCCCGGCGGCGCACTCCGGGCAGCGGTCGGTGACCTTGACCCGGACCGTGCCCTTGGGCCCCTTCACGTCCAGGTAGCCGCCGCACGCCGCGCCGGCCGCGTACTCGGCGTTGCCGAGCGCCACGACGAGCGGGTTCGGCACCTGGTCGAACGAGCAGTTGCCGCCACCGTCGGCCGCGTAGAACGTCGCCTGCCCCGACGACGCCGCGGGCGCGGCACACGCCGCGCCGGACGCCTGGGCGACGAGCGCGACGGTCGCGGTGCCGGCGACGACGGCACCGGCGGCCGCGACCACCCACGCGCTGCGGCGCGTCCACCACGGCTGCTGCGGTCCGGGGTTGTCCAGCACGATCGGCATCGTAGCCGGACTCCGGACCGCCGGGCCGCCGCCAAAGGAACGCTTAAGCCGCCGCACAACCTCAGCGGAGGCCGGCGAACAGGTCGTCCTCCGGCAGCGGCGCGCCGGTCGTGTCACGCACCCGCAGGAACGTCTCCACGCCCATCAGCGCGGTGAAGCGCTCCCGGCCCATCTTCAGGAAGAAGATGTTCTCGCCCTGGCTGGCGTGGGCGGCGAGCGCGTCGTACTTCTGCGACCCGTACGCCCTGGTGTCGACCCACGTCGTGATCTCCTCGTCCGGCAGGCCGATCGGCGGCCCCTGCGGAGCGGTGTCCGACGCAGGGTCGGGCTCCGGGTCCGGCACGTCGAACTCGACGCCGAGCTCGCGCAGCGTCCGGCCGAACTCCTCCATGCCGGAGCGGGGCACGGTCGTCCAGTACACCTTGGCGGGGCTGCCGGTCAGCTCGACCGCGGCCATCGTGATCCGGTGCGCCTGGATGTGGTCGGGGTGGCCGTAGAACCCGTTCTCGTCGTAGGTGACGATCACGTCCGGCTCATACCGCCGGATCAGCCCGGCGAGCCGCTCGGCGGCCTCCGGCACGGGCGTGGTCCAGAACGAGCCGGCCACGTCGTTCGTCGACCAGCCCATCATCCCCGAGTCGGGGTAGCCGAGCAGCTCCAGGTGCGACACCTTCAACGCCGCGCAGGCGGCCTCGAGCTCCTCGGCGCGCATCGCGGCCACCGCGTCGGGGTCGTGCCCGGGCTCCCCCGGCTTCACCCCGCCGGGCCCGTCGCCGCAGCGCCCGTCGGTGCAGGTCACGAGCACGGTCGTGATGCCCTCCGCGGCGTACTTCGCCAGCACGCCACCGGTGCCGGTCGCCTCGTCGTCGGGGTGTGCGTGCACTGCCATCAGCGTCAAGGGTCGCTCTGCCATGCGACCCACCCTATCCACTCGCGCGCGCGGCTCAGGTCCACGCCGGGCCTGCCGATAATGTGGCGTGCGGGGGCGTGGGTCACGACCGGCGGGCGCGGCAGCCGCGGGCCGCGCCGGCGATCCGGCGCGCCTGGAGACGCTGCACGCCACCGGTCTCCTGCACGCCGGCGGGGTGCCGTCGCTGGACCGGCTGACCCGGCTCGCGCGGCGCGCGGTCGGGGTGCCGGCCGCGCTGGTGTCGCTGGTCGACGCCGACCGCCAGGTGTTCGTGAGCGCCGCCGGCCCCACCGGCGCGCGGGACTCCCCGCTCGCCCAGGCCTCCTGCCGGACCGTGGTCGACGACGGCGCGCCGCTGGTGATCCGGGCCGCCGAACGGCCGGACCTGGTCGCCGCCTTCGTGGGGTACCCGCTGCGCACCCCCGACGGGCAGGTGCTCGGCTGCTTCTGCGTGGCCGACGACGCGCCGCGGCAGTGGAGCGCCGAGGACCTCGACACGGTCGCCGACCTCGCCGGCGCCGCCGAGGTCGAGCTGGCGCTGCGGCTGGCCAACAGCGAGCTGCTGCTCGCCTCGACGCGGACGCAGGCGGTGCTGGACAGCGCCGCCGACGCGTTCGTGTCGCTCGACGCCGCCGGCACGGTCCTCGCGTGGAACCTCGCCGCGGAGCGCATGTTCGGCCGGTCGGCGGCGGAGACCCTGGGCGGGCCGGTCGGTGTGGTCGTCGCCGGCACGTCGCGGGATGCGTTCGCCGCGTGGCTGACGGAGACCTCCAGGGCCGCCGGGAGCGGATCGGCCGGCACCCTCGAGGTGACCGCGGTCGACCGGGCCGGTCGCAGGTTCCCGATCGAGGTCATCGGGCAGCCGTACGTGGAGCGCGACCGACCCGTCATCCACGCGTTCGTGCACGATCTGAGCCCGCGGCAGGCCGCGCGGCGGCAGCTGGACGCCGAGCGCACGTTCCAGCGGGCACTGCTGGACAGCCTCGACACCGCCGTCGTCGCCTGCGACGGCGAGGGCCGGATCGCCACCGTCAACCGGGCGTTCCGCGACGCGCACCCGGGCGTGGCGGTCGAGCCGACGAGCGCGCCGATCTGGGCCGGCACCTACCAGCTCTACGCCGCCGACGGCCGGCGCCGGCTGCGGCCCGACCAGGTGCCGCTCGCCCGCGCGTTCGCCGGCGAGCACGTGCACGGCGAGGAGATGGTCGTCGGCGACCCCGGCGGCCCGCAGCGCCGGTTCCTGTGCAACGGCCAGCCGATCGACGCCCCGGACGGCGGCCGGCTCGGCGCGGTCGTCGCGATGCACGACATCACCGACGCGCACGGGGCCGAGCGGCTGCGCGGCGCGCAGCTCGCGGTCGCGGAGGCGCTGACGACCGCGGCCGGGGCGGCGCAGGCGGCGGGCGCCGTCGTCGAGGCGGTCACCGTCGCGCTCGACTGGGCGCTCGGCGAGTACTGGCACGTCGACCCGGACGCCGGCGTCGCCGACCGGCTCGGGGTGTGGGTCTCCCCCGGCCGGGCCCGGCCCGCGTTCGTCGACGACGCGCCGCCCGCCGGCCCCGGCGACGGCATGATCGGCCGCGTCTGGAGCACGGGCCGGCCGCAGTGGCTCGGGGACATCGGGCAGCTGCCGTACCCGTCGCCGCGCCGGGACGACGCCCTGGCGGCGGGCCTGCACGCCGCGATCGGGCTGCCGGTCCTCAGCGGCGGCACCGTCCTCGGCGTGCTGGTCTTCGCCACCGAACGGCTCGTCCCGCCCGACCCGGACGTCCTGGCGATGCTCGACGGCGTCTGCGCCCACATCGCCCGGCACATCGAGCGGCTGCGCGCCGACGACCTCAGCACCGCCCTCGCCGCCGCGCGCCGCGACTTCGACCGGGTCGTCGCGAACGTGAACGACTTCGTGTGGACGGTCGAGGTGCTCCCCGACCGGTCCGTCCGCTCCGTCTACGCGAGCCCCGACGGCGGTGGCGTCTTCGGCTCGCCGGTGCCCGCCGGCACCGACCTCGCGATGGCGCTCACCGACCGGGTCCACCCGGAGGACCACGTGCTGTACGGCGGGTTCCACGACGCGCTCGCCGCCGACCAGCCGGCGGAGATGGAGGTGCGGGTCACCGGCTTCGACGGCGTCACCCGCTGGGTCTGGACCCGCGCGGTCCCGCGGCGGGAGGGCGGGCGGCTGTTCCTGGACGGGATGAGCACCAACGTCACCGAGCGCCGGATCCTCACCGAGCACCGGGAGGAGCTGCTCGCCGAGCAGCGGCAGCAGGTGCGGCGGCTGCGCGAGGTCGACCGGATGAAGGACGACCTCGTCGCGCTCGTGTCCCACGAGCTGCGCAACCCGATCGGCACGATCCTCGGGTACGCGGAGATCATCGGCGACGAGCCCGGCGTCAGCGACGACGTGCGCCACTACGGCGAGGTCATCCGCCGGCACAGCAGCCACATGCAGCAGCTCGTCGACGACCTGCTGGACCTGGCCCGGCTCGGCAGCGCGAGCCTCGCCGTCGACCCGCGGCCGGTGCCGCTGACCCGCTTCCTGCGCGAGGCGGTCGAGGACCACCGGCCGGCCGCGGACGCGAAGGGCGTCGCGCTGCGCCTGGACGCCGCCGCGAACCTCACCGTGCGGGCCGACCCGGCGCGGCTGCGGCAGGTGCTGGACAACCTGCTGTCCAACGCCGTCAAGTACACCCCGGGCGGCGGCACCGTCACGGTCGCCGCCACCGCCGCCGGCACTGAGGGCCCCGCGTCGGTCAGCGTCACCGACACCGGCATCGGGATCCCCGCCGAGCAGTACCAGCAGCTCTTCACCCGCTTCTTCCGCGCCTCGACGGCCCTCGCCCACGGCATCAAGGGCACCGGTTTGGGCCTCGCCGTCACCAAGGCGATCATCGACGCCCACCACGGCACGATCGCCGCCAGCCCGGCCGACCCCACCGGCACGACCTTCACGTTCACCCTGCCCTGAGCCCCACCTGAAGGTGTACGGCCGACCAGCAACAGGTGTACGCAAGGGGAACGATATTTACCCCGCAGGTGTCGTCCCAACCATAGGATCATGAACGAATCCACTGGTGACGGGGCCGGAATCGGAGGTGGGCGACATGGCGAAGAAGTCGAAGAAGTCGAAGAAGGACAAGAAGAACAAGAAGAAGAAGTAGACCGGTCGGGCCGCCGTCTCCCAGCGGTACGGCGGCCACCACCCCGACGTCGAGGGTCAGGAACCATGCACTACGACATGCTCGCGCTCCTGGACGCCCACCTGGCCCAGCTGAGTGCCGCCCGCAACCAGCTCGCGGCCACCCGCAGGGTCGCCCCCGGCGAGCGCCGCACCGCCGCCCTGTACACCATCGACATCAGCGAGCAGTACGCCCTGCAGGCCCGCGGCCTGCTGGCCGACCTCGACACCGACGTGTGCCGGACCCTGGTCACACAGTGATGACGACCTTCGCCCGGGCGTGGTCCATCTCCAGGTAGCGGACGGCCTCGGCCGCCTCCCCGAGTGTGAAGGTGCGGTCGATGACCGGTGTGACCGCGCCCGACTCGATCAGCTCGCGCAGCGTCGCGAGGTTCTCCCGGCCCGGCACCGCGGTGAGCACGCGCACCCGGTGCCGGACGAACCGCGACACCACCCGCCCCCTGGTGATCAGGCCGACCGGCCCGAACAGGCTGCCGCCCTCGGACACCCCGCCGCCGGACAGCACCAGCGTCCCCGTGGGCGTCAGGACCCGCCGGAACTCCGCCAGGGAACGGTTGCCCACGAGGTCGAAGACGACGTCGTACGGGCCGCCCTCCCGGACGAAGTCGGCGACGGTGTAGTCGATGACACGGTCGGCGCCGAGCGACCGGACGAGGTCCACGTTCCTGGTGCTGCACACGCCGGTGACGTGCGCGCCGAAGGCCTTGGCCAGCTGCACCGCGAACGTGCCGACCCCGCCTGACGCGCCGTTGACGAGCACCCGCTGCCCGGGCCGCACGCCCGCCTCGTCGCGCAGCCCCATGAGGGCGGTGTTGCCGGCGAGGGGCACCGCGGCGGCCTGCTCGAACGTCACGTTCGCCGGCTTGCGGTCCACCGCGCCGGCGGCCGGGACCCGCACGTACTCCGCGAACGCCGCGTCGACCTCGCCGTAGACCTCGTCGCCGGGCCGGAAGCGGGTCACCCCCGCGCCGACCGCCTCGACCCGGCCGGCGAAGTCGGTGCCACGCACCCGCACCTTCGGCGCGCCGAGCCCGAACGCCACGCGGGCCACATACGGGTCGCCGCGCATCACGTGCCAGTCGCGGGCGTTGACCGACGCGGCCTGGACGCGCACGAGCACCTCGCCGTCGCCGGCCGCCGGCGGCTCGACCTCGCCGACCCGCAGCACGTCGGACGGCCCGTAGCGGTCCTGGACGATCGCCTTCATCGCAAGCTCCTCCATGTCGCCGTGTTCAGGTGTACGGCGTACACCTGCTGCACCGAAGGTAGGGTGTACGGCGTACACCAGTCAAGAGGCGATATCGTCGACGGCTGCGGAAGGGACGGGTGGTCGGGTTGACGCGACAGGTCTCAGCGACGGCTCGTGCGCCGCTGACCAGGGACCGCGTGCTGCGCGCCGCGGTCGCCCTCGCCGATGAGACCGGCATCGACGCGCTCAGCATGCGCAAGCTCGCCCAGGTGCTCGGCGTCGTGCCGATGGCGCTCTACAAGCACGTCGCCAACAAGGAGGAGCTCCTCGACGGCATGCTCGACGTGGTCGTCGGCGAGATCGACCCGCCGGCCGCGGCCGGCGAGGACTGGCGCGACGCCGTCCGGCAGCGGATCCTGTCCGCCCGCCGGGCCCTGCTGCGCCACCCGTGGGCGTCGCGCGTGCTGGAGTCCCGCACCGCCCCCACCCCGGTGGTCATGCAGTACATGGACTCGATGATCGGCATGTTCCGCACCGGCGGGCTGTCCGTGGACCTCACCCACCACGTGATGCACGCGATGGGCAGCCGCATCCTGGGCTTCTCGCAGGAGCTGTTCGCCACGCCCCCGTCCGAGGTGGCGCCGCCCGACCCCGAGACCGCCCGGCAGATGGCGGCCCGGTTCCCGTACATCAGCGAAATCACGACCAGGATCGCCCATGACGACGCGTCGGTGGTCGGCAGCGGCTGCGACGACCAGTTCGAGTTCGAGTTCTCGCTCGACCTGCTCCTGGACGGCTTCGAGCAGCTCCGCCGACGCGGCTGGACCTCCCGCCCTTGACCCCTGCACCGACAATGGTGCACATGCCTGAGTTCGGCAGCGACGTCGTGCAGTCCCTGATCGCGGCGGGCCGTCCCTGGCCCATGTCCGGCGGACCGGTCGACGCGGGCGCGCTCCTGTGGGCCGCCGAGGGGGGCACCGGGGAGTCGGCAGCCACGCATCAGGCGCTGCGGCGGCTACGGAAGATACCCGGCTGGGGCGGGAAGCCACCCGAATCCGTGGACGACCCGTTGGTGCGGGACTTCGACGCCGCCGACCCCGTGGCGCTGCTGCTGCGGGAGGCGGACCACCTCGCCGGCGCACAGCGCGTGACAAAGAGCGAACGGCCGCCGGCGCAATGGCGGGAGTCGGCGGTGTCGGGACTGCGCGCGGCCCTCGACGAGGCGCGGGAGGCCGGTGTCGCGCACGTCGGCCGGGTGCACGTGCTGGCGGGCGTGTTGCGGTCCCCCGGCGCGGCGACGCACGGCCTGCCCGCGGACCCGGCCGACCGCGCCGAGCTCGCCGCCGTGATCCGGGCCGACCCGTGCTGGCGCGAGCCCGGCCGCCCGAACCGGCCGGCCGTGGCCATGCTCGAAGGACACCGTGAGCTGGCCGACCGCGCCGGCTTCGCGGGCTGGCGGGACCGCCGGTTCCGGCTTGAGCACCGGCAGCGCGACCGCTACGGCACTGGGACGGCCAGCATTCTGCTGTGGGAGGCGATGCGCCAGGCGGCCCGCCTCGGCGACGGCCCCGTCACCTCCGCGCATCTGCTGCTCGGCGCCGCCGGCATGGCCGCACAGCTCCGGGCCGCGGACCTGCACCTCAGGCCGGCCGTCCAGCCGTTCAACGCCGCCCTCGACGTCCTCACCACCCACGGCGTGACCCTCGACCGCGCCGTGTCGGCGTTGCCGGACGCGCGGGTGGCGGACCTGGCCGTCGTGCCGCGCGGGCGGGCGCAGCTCGTCATCTGGTTCCCCGGGCCGGGCTGGACCGCGGAGGCCGTCGACGCCGTCGACCGGGCCGTCGCCCTGGCCCACGACGCCGGGCACGGCGAGACCGGGTCGTCGCACCTGACGGTCGCGGCCCTCGACGCGGACGGCACCACGGCGCGGCTGGTGCGGGCGCTCGGCGCCGACCCCGGCGACGTCCGCGACGACGTGGCGCGGACGTTGCCGTAGCCGCATGGGTGGAACCGCGCCTTCGCCGGGGAGACGCGCCGAACGTTTCCCGGCGAAGGCGCGGCGACTCTAGCCCTTGACCGATCCCGTGAGTCCTCCGACGATGTGCCGTTCGGCGAACACGAAGAAGCCGATCGCGGGGATCATCGACGCCGCGGTGTAGGCGAGGATGCGGGCGGTGTCCTGGGAGTACTGCGACTGGAACGCGGCGACGCCGAGCGGCAGGGTGAAGTTGCCCGGGTCGCTGAGCACCAGCAGCGGCAGCAGGTAGGCGTTCCAGCTGGTGACGAACGCGAGGATCGCCACCGTCGTCAGCGCGGGCCGGCTCAGCGGGATCAGGATCCGCCAGAAGAAGCCGAGCCGCCCGGCGCCGTCCATCGCCGCCGCGTCCTCCAGCTCGCCGGGGATCGCGGCCATGAACGGGCGCAGGATGACGATGGTGATCGGCAGCGCGAACGCGGCCTGCGGCAGCGCCACCCCGAGCGGGTTCTCCAGCAGGTCCAGCTCCCGCAGCAGCAGGTAGAGCGGCAGCGCCGCCGCCGTGAGCGGGAACAGCAGCCCGAGCGTGAACAGCGTGTACAGCGACTCGCGCCCGCTGAACGTGTACCGGGACAGCGCGAACGCCGCCATCGCCCCGACCGCCACCGCGAGCAGCGTGGTGATCACGGAGATCAGCGCGCTGTTGTACATCGCCTGCCAGAACACGTCGGAGGTCAGCACCTCGCCGTAGTTGCTGAAGTTCCAGGGGTCGGGCCAGCCGGACGGGTTGTTGTTGATCTGCGCGTTGGTGCGGAAGCCGCCGATGATGGTGAACAGCAGCGGCACGACGGTCACGCCGACGACCAGCACCACGATCAGGTAGGTGAGGGATGTCCCCACGGGCGACCGTTTGTTCATCACCGCACCCCCCGCGTCAGGGCGCCCTGGATGTCGCGGCGCAGTGCGAACCGCTGGTACAGCAGCGCGAAGATGAAGCACACCACGAAGAGCACGACGGCGACGGCGCTGCCGAACCCGAACTCGTAGCGGGTGAAGCCGTGGTCGAGCAGGTATGTGGCCATGGTCGCCGACGCGCTCGCGGGCCCGCCCAGCGTCATGATCCAGACCAGGTCGAACAGCTGCAGGGAGCCGATGACGGACAGGAAGATCCAGATCCGGATGGTGGGCCCGAGCAGCGGCAGGACGATGTGGCGGGTGGTCTCCCAGGCCGACGCGCCGTCGGTCGAGGCGGCCTCGCGCAGCTCGGCGGGGATGCTCTGCAACCCGGCGAGCAGCAGGATGACGCCGAAGCCGATGTACTTCCAGGTGATGACCACGAAGAGCGTGTAGAGCACCAGGTCGCCGTCGGCGAGCCACTCCTGTACCAGGCCGCCCAGGCCCGCCGACTTCAGCAGCTGGTCGACGAAGCCGCCGGGCTGCAGCATCAGCAGCCACACGACCGCCGTGATGGCCTCGGACAGCACGTACGGCGCGAACACCACCAGCCGCAGCACCGTCCGCCCGCGGATCTTGCGGTTGAGCAGCAGCGCCAGCCCGATCGACAGCGGCAGCTGGATGACCACCGACAGCACGGCGATGATCAGGTTGTGCCAGAGGGCGGTGCGGAAGACCTCGTCCTCCAGAACCCGCTTGTAGTTCTCCAGCCCGTACGGGGTGCGGGGGCTGAACCCGGTCCATTTGTAGAAGCTGTAGTAGACGGCGACCGCGATCGGCAGCAGCACGAACCCGACGAACAGCACCAGCGCCGGGGTCAGCAGCAGCGCAAGCTCGAGGCGGGTCCCGAGACGCCCCGGCCGGCGGGCCGGCCGCGCGTCAGCGCGACCGGCCTTCCGTTGCGGTGTCGTGACTGCGGAGACGGTCACTTGTTCGCGACCGCCTTGTTGAAGGCGTCGACGATGCCCTGCGGGCTGCCCTTGCCGGCGAAGAAGTCGGCGATGGCGTCGTTGAGGGCCTGCCCGACGCTGGTGGGCAGTGCCTGGTCGAAGTACGTCTGGATGTACGGGGCCTTGTTCAGGTACTCCTGCACCGTCTTGAGCGAGGGGTCCTGGATGGCGGAGATCGCCCCCGGGTTGGCCGGCAGGCTGATGGTGTTGGACTGCACCAGCTTCGTCTGGACGGGCACGCTGGCGAGGTACTTGAGGAAGTCGGCGCAGGCCGGTCCGGCCTTGACGGCGCACGAGTAGCCGTCGCCGCCGCCGAGCGCGGTGCCCGGGGTGCCCTTGCCGCCCGCGATGGTCGGGAAGGCGAACCAGCCGAGCTTCTTGGCGTACTCCTTGTCCTCCGTCAGCGGGATCATCGTGGGCAGCTCCCAGTCGCCCTGCAGCTCCATCGCGGCCTTGCCGTTGGCGACCAGGCCGGCCGAGCTGCCGGCGCCCTGCTGGGCGGGGGTGCCGAGGAACGCGTCCTGGAAGGGCTTGGTGTCCAGGAACGCCTTGAGGTCCTCACCGGCCTTGACCCAGCACGGGTCGTCCATCTTCAGGTTCTTCACGGTGTTCTTCACCGTGTCCAGGGAGCACTCCCGGATCGCGAAGTAGGACCACCAGAACGCGTCGGGCCACTTGTCCTTGCCGCCGAGGGCGATCGGGGCGATGCCCTTCGCCTTCAGCTTGGTGACGGCCGCGTTGAGCTCGTCCATCGTGGTCGGCGGGGCGGTGATGCCGGCCTGCTGGAAGAGGTCCGTGCGGTACCAGAAGCCGACGACGTGCAGGCCGAAGGGCACGCCGTACTGCTTGCCCTCGACCGCCCAGCCGGTCGCGCCGGCGCCGAGCTCCTTGATCCAGCTCGACGTCGCGTCGGTGATGTCCATGATCTTGCCGGACTGCACCTGGGTGGCCAGGGCGCCGCCGCCCCACTGCTGGAAGATGCTCGGCGGGTTCGGCGACTGCAACGCCACCGAGATCTTGGTCTTCAGTGCCTCGTTCTGTGCCGGTTCGACCTTGAACGACACGTTCGGGTGTTCGGCGTGGTACTGGTCCGCGATCGACTGCCACACTCCCTTGCCGGGGTCCTGGGCACCGTTGTGCCACCAGGTCAAGGTCGTGGCAGCATTCGGGTCACTGCTCGATCCGGGTTCATCGTCGCCGCATGCGGTCAGGGAGGGCACGGCCACCGCGAGTGCGATGGCGATCGTGGCCAGCCTCCGTGGGGTGCTCAGGCGGACGTTCAAAGTGATCATCTCCTGACGGGGGCGAGCCGAGCCAAAGGGCTCGGCCCTCGATGACCGCAGAGTCTCCGCCTTGAAAACCAGACTTGTCAATCGTTGTTGATATCGTTATCGGAAGCTACGCTGCCGTCGTGAAGCCCAGTTCTCGAATCACGATCCGGGACGTCGCCGCCACGGCCGGCGTCTCGGTGGCGACGGTGTCCAAGGTGCTCAACGCCCGCTACGGGGTGTCGGCCGCGACCAGCGCACACGTCCAATCCGTCATCCGCGAGCTGGGCTACGAGGCGAGCCTCGTCGCGCAGAGCCTGCGCAACCACAAGACCAACGTGATCGGCATCCTCGTCGCCGACCTGGAGCCGTTCAGCACCGAGCTGCTCAAGGGCGCCGCGAAGGCGATCAAGGGCACCGGCTACGAGCTGGTCGTCTACTCCGCCGGCGGCCGCACCGGCGACCAGGCGGGCTGGGAGCAGCGCTACCTGTCACGGCTGTCCGGCACCCTCATCGACGGCGCGGTCCTGGTCACCCCGACCGTGGTCGACGTCGACTACGGCACCGCGGTCGTGGCGGTCGACCCGCACGCGGGCCCGACCGGGCTGCCGACCGTCGACTCCGACAACCTCACCGGCGCCCGGCTCGGCGCGGAGCACCTGCTCCAGCTCGGCCACCGCCGCATCGCGATGATCACCGGCCGCCCTGACCTGGAGTCCTCCAGGCAGCGCGAGCAGGGCTTCCGCGAGGCGATGCGCGACGCAGGGGTGCCCGTGGACCCGGACCTGATCGAGGTCGGCGACTACGACCCGGACTCCTCCGCCGCCGCGGCCCGGCTGCTGCTCGGCCGCCCCGACCGGCCGACCGCGATCTTCGGCGCCAACGACGTCTCCGCGATCGCCGCGGTGGAGGTCGCCGCGTCGATGGGGTTGCGGGTCCCCGACGACCTGTCGGTGGTCGGCTTCGACAACGTCCCCGAGGCGGCCCTGGCCAGCCCCGCCCTCACCACCGTCGAGCAGCCGATCCACGCCATGGGCCACCGTGCGATCGAGCTGCTGATCGGGCTCATCCACGGCGAGGAGATCGACGCGACCCACGTCCGGCTCCCGACCCGCCTCGTCGTGCGGCAGTCGACCCGAGCCCTCTGAAAATTTCAGCGCCGCGCAACGCTGCGCGTCACCCCGTCCCGAACGACCTTTGGAGTCACGAGCGTGACACTCGACAGCGGCGTCTCCGCCGGAACCTGGCGGGACACCACGGCGCCCGCGTCCGCACGCGTGGCCGACCTGATGACCCGGATGACCCTGCGCGAGAAGGTGGCGCAGATGTACGGCGCCTGGCTCGACGTCGACGACACCGCCGGGGAGGTCGCCCCGCACCAGCACGAGCAGACCCCCGACCCGATCGAGTGGGCCGAGCTCATCCCCAACGGGCTGGGCCAGATCACCCGCGCCTACGGCACCACCCCGATCGCGCCCGCCGACGGCGCCCGGCGGGTCGCGAAGCTGCAGCGCGAGATCGTCGCGGCCGGCCGGTTCGGCATCCCCGCGATCGTGCACGAGGAGTGCCTGACCGGCCTCGCCGCCTGGCAGGCGACCATCTACCCGGCGCCGCTGTCGTGGGGCGCGAGCTTCGACCCCGCGCTCGTCGAGGCGATGGCCGCCCGGATCGGCCGCACCATGCACCGCCTCGGCATCCAGCAGGGCCTCGCCCCCGTCCTGGACGTCGTGCGCGACCTGCGCTGGGGCCGGGTCGAGGAGACCATCGGCGAGGACCCGCACCTCGTCGGGCTGATCGGCGCCGCCTACGTGCGCGGCCTGGAGTCCGCCGGGGTCGTCGCGACCCTCAAGCACTTCGCCGGCTACTCCGCGTCCCGCGCCGGACGCAACCTCGCCCCGGTGTCCGTCGGGCCGCGGGAGCTCGCCGACGTGCTGCTGCCACCGTTCGAGATGGCGCTGCGCGCCGGCGCCCGCTCGGTCATGAACAGCTACACCGACGTCGACGGCGTCCCCGTCGCCGCCGACGGGACCCTGCTCACCGACCTGCTCCGCGGCCGGCTCCGCTTCGACGGCACCGTCGTGTCCGACTACTTCTCCGTCGCGTTCCTGCAGACGCTGCACGGCGTCGCCGGGTCCCGCGCCGACGCCGCCGCGCTCGCGCTGCGCGCCGGGATCGACGTCGAGCTGCCCGGCGCCAACTGCTTCGGCGGGCCGCTGCTGGACGCCGTCGAGGCCGGCGACGTCGACGAGGCCCTCATCGACCGCGCCGTCACCCGCATCCTGCTGCAGAAGTGCGCGCTCGGCCTGCTCGACCCCTCGTGGGACCCGTCGCCGCCGGCCCTGTCAGACTCCACGGTGGACATCGACGGCCCAGAGGACCGGGACCTGGCCAGGCGCCTCGCCGAGCGCTCGATCGTCCTGCTGCGCAACGAGCCCGTCGGCGGCACGCCGGCGCTGCCGCTGCGCCCCGGCGCCCGGCTCGCCGTCGTCGGGCCCGGCGCCGCCTCGCCCGGCGCGATGCTCGGCTGCTACTCGTTCCCCCGCCACGTCCTCGTCCACCACCCCGACGTGCCCACCGGGGTGCCGATCCCGTCGGTCCTCGACGCGCTGCGCGCGGAGCACGACGTCACCTACGCGATCGGCTGCCCGGTGACCGGCGGCGACGACGAGCAGATCGCCGCCGCCGCCACGGCCGCCGCGGCCGCCGACGTCTGCGTCGCGGTCCTCGGCGACCTGTCCGGGTTGTTCGGCGGCGGCACCTCCGGCGAGGGCTGCGACGCGAGCGACCTGCGGCTGCCCGGCCGGCAGGAGGAGCTGCTCGAGGCGCTCCTCGCCACCGGCACGCCGGTCGTGCTCGTGCTGCTGGTCGGCCGGCCCTACGAACTGTCCCGGCAGGTCGACCGGCTCGCGGCCGCGGTGTGCGGGTTCTTCCCCGGCGAGGAGGGCGCCGCCGCGATCGCGGGTGTCCTCAGTGGACGGATCGACCCGTCGGGGCGGCTGCCGGTCAGCTTCCCGGGCGCCGGCGCCAGCCAGCCGTCGACGTACCTCGCCGCGCCGCTCGCCCGGCGCAGCGGCGTCAGCAGCGTCGACCCGACGGCGCTGTTCCCGTTCGGCCACGGCCTTTCGTACACGGCGGCCTCCTGGGGCGAGGTCACCTCGGCGCCGGCCGGGGGCTGGCCGACCGACGGCACCGTCGAGCTGTCGGTGCCGGTGGCCAACGACGGCGACCGCGGCACGAGCACCGTCGTCCAGGTGTACCTGCACGACCCGGTCGCCGAGGTGGCCCGTCCGGAGCGGCAGCTGATCGCGACGGCCCGGGTCGACCTGGCCCCCGGCGAGCGCCGCACGGTCGTCTTCGGCCTGCACGCCGACCTGCTGTCCTACACGGGCCGCGACGGGCGGCGCCTGGTCGAGCCGGGCGACGTCGAGCTGCGGGTCGCCCGCTCCAGCGAGGACGTGCACGCCACGGTCCGGATCCCGGTCGTCGGGCCGCGCCGGGTGGTGGGCCACGACCGGCACCTGCACCCGCGCGTCACGGTGTGACCCCGACGTGAAGGGCGGGACCCCGGAGCTCCGGGGTCCCGCCCTTCGTCATGCGGCTATACGGACGTGCAGGCGGTGCCGTTCAACGTGAACGCGGACGGCTTGCCGGTGTTGCCGGTGTGGTTGGCCTGGAAGCCGAACGACGCCGACCCGCCCGGCGGGATCGCCGCGTTGTAGCTGACGTTCCGCGCCGTCACCGCGCCGGAGGCCGGTGTGACGGTCGCGTTCCAGGCCGACGTGACGGCCTGCCCGGACGGCAGCGTGAACCCGAGGGTCCAGCCGTTGACGGCGGTGCTGCCGCCGTTGGTGACGGTGACGGCCGCGGTGAGCCCCGTGTTCCAGGAGTTCACGGTGTACGAGACGCGGCAGCCTCCGGCCGGCGGGTTCGACGGCTGACCCGACGGCGACGACGGCGGGCTCGACGGCGGCGGGCTCGACGGCGGGGTGCTCGACGGCGGCGGGTTGGTGCCGTTGAGCCCGAAGAACGCGATCACCATCGCGGCCTGCCCGGCCAGCGGCACGTTGTGCCCGACGCCGGCGAGGCTGATCGCCTCGACCGGGGCCATGGTGCCGGCGTTGCCGTAGCGGGTGCGGGTCCAGCCGGACTGCGGCTGGTCGGTGAGCACCGGTGTCTGGCTCACCCCGAGCACGTTGGTCCACTGCTCGATCTCCTCCCCGAAGTTCGGGTAGGAGAGCGTCGTGTCGTTCGTGCCGTGGAAGACCTGCATCCGCGGCCGCGGCCCGGTGTACCCGGGGTAGGCGGCCCGGACCAGGTCACCCCACTGCTGCGGGGTCTTGTTCAGCTGGCCGCTGGAGCAGGTGCTGTTCCACGACGAGCCGTCCGTGGTGGCGAAGCACCCGAACGGCACGCCGGCGAACGCGGCGCCCGCCTTGAACACGTCGGGGTAGTCGCCGAGCAGCACGTTGGTCATCATCGCGCCGGACGACGCGCCGGTGACGAAGACCCGGTCCGGGTCGCCGTTGTTGTGCTGCAGCACGTACGTGACCATCGACATGATGGCGACCGGGTCGCTGCCGCCGCCCCGCCGCAGCGCCTGCGGCGACGAGACGTCGAAGCAGTTGCCGCTGCGGGTCGCCGACGGGTACACGACGATGAACCCGTACCGGTCGGCCAGCGACGCGAACTCGGTGCCGGAGTAGAACGCCGGACCCGACCCCGTGCAGTAGTGCACCGCCACGAGGACCGCGGGACGGGCCGCGACGGTGTTCGGCACGTACAGGTGCATCCGCAGGTTCGTGGGGTTGGTGCCGAAGTTCGTCACCTCGGTCAGGGTGGCGGCCGACGCCGGCGCCGCGAACCACGCGATGCCGGCGACGGCGAGGACCACGGCGGCCGCGGCCGCTCTGATCAGACGCATTGCCGGGCCTCCTCAGCTCGCGGCGCAGGTGGGGCTGAGCGTGCCGGCGGTGCCGGTGGCCTGCAGCCCGAACTCGGTGTACTGCCCGGCGGCGATGCGGCCGTTGTAGGACACGTTGCTCCAGGTGTTGCCGGACCTGGTGGTGCTCCAGGAGTTGGTGACGGTCGCCCCGCTCGGCAGCGGCATCGTGACGGCCCACGCGTTGGTGCCGTTCGCGCCGGCGGTGACCCGGACGGTCGCGACGAACCCGCCCTGCCACTGGTTGACCGACACCGTCGCCGTGCAGCCACCGGACGGGATCGGCGGCTGGCTGCTGCTGCTGCTCACCGGCGGCGTGCTGGGCGGCGTGCTCGTCGGGTTGCCGCCGCCGAGCGCGGTGAGCGTCGCGGTGTAGGCGGCCTTCTTGTTGCCGTTGCCGTCGAAGAGCAGCGGCGTGCCCGACGCCCGCCACGAGTCGCTGTCCCGGATGCCCCACACCGTGATGCCCGTGCAGCGGCTCACGTTGAGGCACGCCTGCGTGACCTTGCGGTAGTTCTCGGCCTGGGTGCTGCCGGACCCCTCGATGTCCAGCTCGGTGATCTGCACGTCGACGCCGAGCGCCGCGAAGCGCTCCAGGTTGGCCTGGTAGTCCGACGGCACCGGGCTCGCGCTGTTGATGTGCGACTGGAAGCCGACGCAGTCGATCGGCACACCGCGGGACTTGAAGTCCTGCACCATCGCGTAGACGGCGTTGGACTTCGCGTTCTGCCCGTCGGTGTTGTAGTCGTTGTAGCAGAGCTTCGCGCCCGGGTCGGCGGCCCGCGCGGTGCGGAACGCGACCTCGATCCAGTCGTTGCCGGTGCGCTGCAGGTTCGAGTCGCGCCGCCCGCCGCCGCCCCCGTCGGCGAACGCCTCGTTCACCACGTCCCACGCGTAGATCTTGCCCTTGTAGTGCGTGGCGACCTGCGTGACGTGGTTGACCATCGCGTTGCGCAGCGCGGTCCCCGACAGGTTCTGCACCCAGCCCGGCTGCTGCGAGTGCCACGCCAGGGCGTGCCCGCGGACGCGCTGGTTGTGCGACTGGGCGTGCGACACGATCTGGTCCGCGGAGCCGTAGGAGAACGAGCCCTGCGACGGCTCGGTCGCGTCCCACTTCATCTCGTTCTCCGGCGTGACCATGTTGAACTCGCGGTCCAGGATGCCGGAGTACACGGAGTCGCTGAGCTTGTACGCGGCGACGGCGGTGCCGAAGTAGCGGCCCTGCTCGGCGGCGGCGGCACCGAGCGTGGACGCGGCGGCGTCGGCGGTCGCCGCGATGCCCAGCGTCACGACGACGGCCAGGGCGCCCGCCCCGGCGACGCCCAGCTTGCGTTTCTTGTCCATTCCAGAGGCCCTTCGTTTCGAAACATTGTCTGGCGGTGACCCGATCAGCATCACCGAATCCCGCCGGCCGTCGGCCGTCTTCTTCGCGGAGTTCCCGCAGTGCCTGGGCGTGCCCTGCGTACGCGCTCCGACCTGCCAAGTTTCGAAAAACTCGGACTGAAACTTTCATTGATCGGCACCGAAGTTCCGTGATTCGCTTTACGGATGCGTGCGATGGAAAGGACACCGGGAATGGTGCGGTTACGGTTCGAGGGCCACCGCGACGCGGCCGGGCCGCTGACCCTCGGGCAGCGCAACATCGCGAAGTGGCTCCTCGACGCGCCGCACGCGCCGGCCGCGGTCCTCGCGCAGTCCTTCGACGTCCCGCCGGGCTCCACTGTGGACGACGTCGCCGAGTGCTTCCAGGTCCTGCTCTGCCGGCACGAGGGCCTGCGCAGCACCTACCGCCTGGGCGATCCGGGCTCGCAGCACGTCCTCGCCGCCGGGTCGCTGCCGCTCCTCTGTTCGGACGCACTCGATCTCGCCGGCCTGCTTCGGGCCGCGCCCTTCAACCTCGCAGTGGCGCCGCCGGTCCGCTTCGGGGTGACCATCCACAATGGATCTGTTGTGGCGGCGGCCGTCGTCGTGTCGCACATCGTCGCCGACTTCCAGGCCCTCGCGATCCTCGCGGCCGAGTTCGCCTCACTGATCCGCGACCCCGCCGCCCGGGTCCTCGGCGCGCCCACTTTGCAGCCGCTCGACCGGGCCGCGCTGGAGCAGCGGCCCGCCCGTGCGCGGCGTATGGAGCAGGCGCTGCGGCACTGGGAGCGGGCGCTACGGGTCGCGCCCGCCCACCCGTACACCGGACCCCGGAGCACACCGTCGACCGGCTCCGGCGCGTATGGCATCTCCTCCCCCACCGCGGCCGCCGCCCTCGCGCACATCGCCGCCCGCACCGGCGCCAGCCGCCCGTCGATCGTGCTCGCCGCGTTCTGCGCGCTGCTGTCCCTGCGTACCGGCGACACCGCCTGCCGCTTCGTCACGCTCTCGGCGAACCGCTTCGAGTCCGACCTGCTCCGCTACGTCGGCACCCTCGCCCAGGCCACGTTCCTCAGCATCGACGCGGCCGCCCCGACCTTCGACGCCCTGGTCAGCCGCTGCTTCGGCGCCACCCTCCAGGCCGGCCTGCACGGCACCTACGACGTGTACCGCCAGCACGAGCGCTCCGCCCGCCTGGCCGACGAACGCGGCATCGCCCCTGCCTTCGAGCCCGTCTTCAACAGCGTCGTCATGGACGCCGCGGCCACTGCCGGAGCCCTGCCCGACATCGCCTCGGCCCCCGCCACCGAGACCCAGTGGGTCGATCTGCCACCCACCGACGTCCTGCTGCGCTTCGACCTCGGCAGCGTCGAGGACAGCATGGTCGCCCGCCTCTGGACCGGCGACACCGGCCGCGTCACCCCCGCCGAGGCACGCACGCTCCTGCTCGCGCTCGAACGCCTCATCGTCGCCGCCGCCCCCGCCGACCTGCCGCACCCCGCCGTCGTGGCCGCCCTGGCCCTCCAGCCACTCGACCGCCCGCCGGGCTGGCTCCTCGTCGACCATTGCTGGGTCGACCTCGCGGAGATCCAGGCCCTCCTCGACACCGCCCTGTCTCCCGCCCCGTCCCGCGTCTTCGCCTCGGCGGACGGCGAGTCGCTGGTGGCGTATGTCGCGGTCGTCCCCGGCGGCCCCACCACCCCGGAGGACGCCCACCGCCGCTGCCTGTCAGCACTCCCCGGCCGCCACGCCGCCATGACCCCCCGCCACTACGTCCTGTGCGCCCATCCCCCGTCCGACCCAACCACCCTGCCCGCCTGGCAGTCCGCCCCGCGCCTCTCCTCAGGCCCCGGCCGCCCCTCCTCCCCCACTTCGACGCACGCCTTGACTCGGGCCGCAACAGGCTAAACTACGGACAGCATTTGTTGCGTATACGCGTCCGGAGATCAATTAGGTGAGCTCCTGTAAGGTGCTTATCAAGCGGAGCAAGCGCAACCGGAACCACCGCGCCGCCCCACGACGCCACATTTGGACCACGCCCTGCCGCCCTCCAGCCGACCCGTCCCACGTCGACCGGGCGCGCACCTCGTCGACGGCGGCGACGTGGAGTGCAGCTTCGCGGAATCCACAACCATGAGAGCCGTCCCGGCGATCTGCGCCGCTGCCAGACGGGCGTCAGGCGGGCTGGAGGGTGGTGGCCGGGGGTTCCGGGAGGTCGGTGGTGGCCGGTGCGGGGGCCAGCGTCACGAGGTGGCGGCGGCGGGCCAGCCAGGTGATCGCGGCGACGTACACCGGTAGCAGCAGCACGTCGACGGCGAGGAACCGCCACCCGACGCCGGCGACGGTCTCGGTGGACGCGAGCTCGCCGAAGGCCGCGGAGGCGAGCATGCCGACGAGGTTGTTGACGGTGTGCAGGGCGATGGCCGCCTCGAGGCCGCCGGTGCGGACCGTGAGCCAGCCGGTCGCCACGCTGTACAGGATCAGGTCCGTATAGCCCCAGGGAGTGCCGTCGCCGTGGATGGCGGCGAAGACGACCGCCTGGAGGGCGAGCGGGAGCCACAGGGAGCGGACGTACGCGCCGGCCGCCTGCAGGAGCCAGCCGCGGCAGAGGTACTCCTCGCCCGCCGACTGCAGCGGGACCAGCACGAGCAGCATCACCAGGGCCGCCGCGAACGGGCCCGCGCCGACCCAGCCGCCGGACTGCTCGCCGCCGTCGTCGCCGGTCAGCGCGTACAGCAGGCTCGTGCCGACCAGCAGCAGCACGATCGTCGGCACGGCGACCAGCGCGCACACGCCGAGCCAGCGCAGGCGGAGCCGGCCCTGCACCGACGAGACGGTCCCCGGCCGGCGGCGCTGCACCCACCAGGCGGCGAACAGCACGCACGGGATGAGCGTCGCCAGGGCGAGCAGATCCAGGCCGAATCCGGCGATGTCGCCCCAGTCACTCATGCCGGAATCGTTCACCGGCCGGCGGGCGATGCTCCCGATCACGTCGGCTCCCGCGTACACCACCGCGACCGCCACGGCCGTGGAGACGAGCAGGACCAGGGTGCCGAGCACCGGCCGCCACCAGCGGTGCGCCTCGTTGCGGGCCAGCCGGTGGAACGGCACACCCGGCTCGTCCGTGATCGTCATGCCGGCCATTGTGCGGCACGCGGTCCCGGCCCGCGATCCCCCGTCACGGCGGTGCCGGCGGGCGATGTGTGCGTCGCGCCGCCGGCACCTGACGAGCCGGCGTCGTCAGCGCAGTGGGACGTCCACATAGGAGCCGCCGGCGACGGTGGCCGTGGAGCCGAGGGTGTTGGCGTCGTAGTACAGCGGGTCGGTCGTGTCGACGACGAGGGTCAGCGAGTGGCCCGCCGGCACGTCGTACGCCGTCGCCGACAGCGAGAAGTCCAGGCTGCGGCTGCCGGTCGCGGTGCCGAGCCAGGTCGCCGGGGCGTGCGTGATGGGCTTCGCGTTGCCGAGGCTGTCCAGGTCGTACAGGTACGCGACGACCGTGCCCTGCGCCGCGGTGCCGGTCAGGTTCAGGTGGACGCGGGGGATGCCGCGGATCCGGGCCGCGGTCGACGGGCGGTCCGACGCCCAGACGCCGGCGCGGAGCCGGTCGACGGACGGCAGCCAGATCTGCGGCAGGATCCCGGTGAGCGCGGCGGCGCCGTTGGTGAGCAGGACGACCCCGCCGTCGGCGGTCGTGTTCAGGTCGCCCGGCAGGGTCTTGCTCCAGCCCGGGGACGGGTTGCCCCCGAGCAGTCCGGTGCCGTCCCACCAGCGGATCTGGCCCAGGCCGTACCGGCGAGGACTCCCGCTGAAGGAGGACCAGGCGGAATAGGACTCGGTGGCGGCGTTGTGCGGCTTCACGAGCACGCCCGGCTCCTGGTCGATGCCGGTGGCGACGCCCGCCAGGTACTGGTCGAACCAGCGGGACGCGCTGGTCCACACGTCGTTGGGCAGGCCGGCGACGCCGGTGAGCTCGGCGATCGCGTGGTCGCCGGGGCGCAGCTCGAGCCGCTTCGGCCCGGCGAGCCGGCCGTAGAAGTCGGCGAGCTGGTTGGGCGGGAAGATCGAGTCGCCCCACGAGTTGGCGATGAGGACCGCCGGACGGCTGGCGTTGATCGCGTCGAGGTAGGTCGCCGCGGACCGTACGCCGGCCCACTCCATGATCTGGGCGACGTTGCGGTTGGCGTTGAAGTCGTCGAGCTTGCCGGTGAGGTCGGGGCCGGCGTTGCCGAGCAGGGCGGCGGCGAGCTGCAGCAGCCCGGCCGACTGCCGGTGGCGGGTCTGGTCGCCGTACAGCGAGTAGACCAGGTCCGTCCATCCGCTCATCGCCACGACGGCGCGGATCCGGCGGTCGAAGGCCGAGCCGAGCAGGCTGATGCCGGCGCCGTACGAGATGCCGCCGGCACCGATCCGGGCCGGGTCGGCGGCGGTGTTGGCGATCGTCCAGTCGATGACGGCCGACAGGTCGGCCATGTCCTTCGGCCCGGCGGTGTCGATCTCGCCGCCGGAGGCCCACCAGCCGCGCGGGGTGTAGGAGACGACGACGTATCCACGGCCCGCGAAGGCCTTCGCCTGGGCGATGTACTCGAGGTCGTTGAGCCCCCAGCTGGCGGGGAACACGATCGCCGGGTAGCGGCCGGCGGCGGACGGGGCGATCACGTTGGCCTTGAGGACCACGCCGCCGGCGCCGGTGATGTCGACGAACCGGAACCCGGTGGTGGCGACGGCCGCGGTCTGTGCGGTGGCGGCGGCCGGTGCGGCGGTCGCGGGGGCGGGGGTCGCCGCGGTCAGGACGGCGGCGGCGAGCACGGACAGCAGGCAGACGGGCAGGGATGTTCGGCGCTTCGCCATGCGCCCTCCTTCATCGGGCGGGGGACAGGCAGGGGCGGCTGCCTCGGTGGCGGGAGCGTAGAAGCGGGTACCGAGAATTTGAAGTTCATGACATTATCGTTACTAGTCGGTAACATGAGGGGTCGCTGTGCCGGTTTTGAGGGGGTGGGGGCCGTGTTGTACGGCGTACAGACGCCGCGCCGCCGGGACGCGCAGCGCAACCGCTCAGCGATCGTCGAGGCCGCCACCGAGCTGATGCTGGGCCGGCACACGACGGTGCTGATGCCGGAGATCGCCCGGCGGGCCGGCGTCGGCCAGGCGACCCTCTACCGGCACTTCCCCGACCGGCAGGCGCTGACCGCCGCGGTCGTCGCGCACGAGCTGGCCCGCCTCGAGGCGTTCGTGGCGGCGAGAGCCGACCGCCCGGCCGCGTTCCGGGACGTGCTGGCCGAGCTGCTGCGCACGCAGATCGCGATGCGCCCCCTGGTCCTGCACGTGCGGCGGCTCGATCGGCAGACGCGCGACCGGTACCAGCAACGCATGATCACCACGCTCACGGCGCCGCTGCGCAGCGCCCAGCAGGCCGGCCTGGTCCGGCCCGACCTCACCCCGGCGGACCTGGCGCTGCTCTGCACGATGGTCGAGGGTGTGGTGGAGGCCGCCGACCCCGACGCCGCGACGCGTTCCATCGACCTCATGCTCGACGGCGTCTGCGTCACCGCCCCGCAGGCGTAGGCGCGTCGCCCGGCAGCAGCCCCGCCGCCTTGAGCGACCCCCACAGCCGCGGCGGCACCGGATGCGCCAGGAGCCCGGCGCTGCCGGCGATCTCCTCCGGCGTCCTCGCGCCGACGACCACCGCCGCGACCGCCGGATGCCCGAACGCGAACTGGATCGCCGCCGCCAGCGGTGGCACGCCGTGCGCGGCGCACACCTCGCGGACCGCCCTGACCCGGTCGAGCAGCGGCGCGGGGACGTCCGGGTAGCCGTACGCCGCCCCGGTCCTCGGCTCGGCGAACAGCCCGGCCTGGAACACGCCCGCCGCGAGCACCGCCACCCCCTGCCGCGTGCACAACGGCAGCAGGTCGGCCAGACCGGACTGGTCCAGCAGGGTGTACCGCCCGGCGAGCAGCACGCAGTCCGGCCCCGGCGCCGGCGCCTCCCGCAGGAACCGCGCCGCGACGTCCGCGTGGTTGACGCCGAGCGACACCGCCCGGATCACGCCGGCGTCGCGCAGGTCCGCGAGCGCCCGGTACGCCTCGCCGAGCGCCACCGGATAGTCGAGGTCGGGGTCGTGGATGTGCAGCACGTCGACCCGGTCGAGCCCGAGCCGCTCCAGGCTGTCCTCGACGGATCGCCGCACCGCCCGGTAACCGAAGTCCAACCGCGGCCCGACCCCGGGCGGCGGGTCCGCCCAGATGTCCTGCGTGTCCGGACCGCCGGGCTCGATCAGCCGGCCGACCTTGGTGCACAGCACGAACTCGTCGCGCGGGCGCCCCCGCAGCGCCGCCCCCGACCGTGTCTCCGAGCGGCCGTACCCGTACACCGGCGCCGTGTCGAACAGCCGGATCCCCAGCTCCCAGGCCCGGTCGACGGTCGCCGCCGCCTCCTCGTCGCGCACCGGCGCGAACAGCCCACCGAGCGACGCGAGCCCCAACCCGAGGCGGCTCACCCGCAACCCGGTCCGGCCCAGCTCCACCACGTCATCGGCCCGCACCCCACGATCATGCCCTGCCCGCGACTGCCCGTGGTCGTGACGCGCGACGCACGGCGGGTGTCGGCGGCGCGACGGTCCGGCGGCCCGCCGGCGCCTACCGTGACGCCCATGACGCTGACGCGCAGGCTCGCGGCCACCGCCTGCCTCACCCTCACCCTCACGGCGTGCGGCTTCTCCACCGACCCGTTCGACTACGGCGACGGCAAGCGCATCAGGCTCGCCGTCGAGCAGCTCTTCGGCGAGCTGGAGCGCGCCGACTACACCGCCGCCGCGTCCCACTGGTGCGACGCCGCCGGCGCGTCCCCGCCCACCGCCGACGAGCTCCGCGCCGACTTCACCGACCTCGCCCGCCCTTGGAAGACGAAGCTCGTCTCCTCCCAGCACACCGACGACGGCACCGGCTTCGCCAACCTGACCCTCACCGACGGCGGCGGCGCCGGCCACCCGTACAACGTCGACTTCCACCTGACCGGAGACACCGCCGAGGTCTGCGACGTCGACACCGGCACCATCCAGATCGACGTCGACGTCTGATCAGCTCATCGGACAGCTCCTGAAACCAGGCTTTGACCTGGGCGGCGGTGAGGGCGCGGTCGTAGGCGCGCACGTCGTCGACCGCGCCCGCCCAGTAGTCGACCGGGGCGCCGCCCCACCGGGCCCGGCCGATGACGAGTGGGCCGGTCGCGGCGTCGGCGGTGCACGCGTCGATCTGCCGGGCGAGGACGCCGTCGACGTAGAGGCTCAGGTGCCCGGCGTTGGCGTCCCGCACCCCGGCGAGGTGATACCAGCGGCCCGTGACCGGGGTGAGCGGGGCGAGCGCGCGCCGGTCGGCGAAGCTCATCGCGAAGGTCTTGTCGGCGCCGCTGTACTGGAGGAAGAACGCGCTGCTCGTGGCGCCGTCCTGACTGACGACGGTCCGGAACGCCCCGGCCGCGTCCAGGCGCACCCAGGCGGCGACCGTGTAGTTGCCGGTCGTCGGCAGCACCGCCCGGCCCGTGTCCGCGTACTGGCCGGAGCCGTTGAGCAGCAACGCCTGCCCGGCGTGCCCGGCGGTCCACTGTGGAGCGCCGACGAGGGTCGCGCCGCCGGCGGTGCCGTCGAACGGCCACGTCGACACGGCTGTGCCCTGCGGGCGGCTGACCGGCCCGCAGAACGAGGCGACACCGACCTGGTCCGGATGCCGACGCCGTTGTCGCGGGCCACGTGCACGGTGGGGAAGAGCGGGCTGCCGACGAGCAGCTCCGCCCGGCCCGGCACCTGCGGGAAGACGCCCATCGCCGCGAACACGTACCACGCGGACATCGTGCCGAGGTCGTCGTTGCCGGGCAGGCCGCCCGGGCCGGTGGTGTAGACGGTGTCGACGATCTCCCGGGTCGTCGCCTGCGTCTTCCACGGCTGCCCGAGCCCGTTGTACAGCCACGGCGTGTGCAGGCCGGGTTCGTTGGCGGGGTCGTACCGCAGCGCGCTGCCGCCCTTGACGGCCCAGTTGCCGGCGGTGTCGTGGAAGAACCCGTCGAGCCGCCTGGCGGCGACGGCGGTGCCGCCCATCGCCTCGGCGAGCCCGGCGACGTTCTGCGGCACCATCCACGTGTACGTGGCGCTGGACCCCTGCGCGAAGCCCACGTCGGTCGACGGGCTGAACCCGCCGACCCAGGAGCCGTCCTTGTTGCGGGCCTGCTGGTACCCCTCGGCCGGGGTGGCGAGCGCGTTGAACGTGTTGCGCCACCAGTTGGCCCACGGGACCGCCGAGGTATGACATTTCCGGGGCCGGTGACGGCCTGGGTGGCCGTCACCGGTCCGGTGGTCAGGCGAGCCGTGGGCGACGGCGGCGGCCGCCCAGGACCATGAGCGTCGCGCCCGTCGGGATCATCGTCGAGCCGACCAGGATCAGGTCGAGCAGGCCGAGGCCCGTCACCGCGAGCGCCGTGCCGAAGACGTACGCGGAGTAGTACGACTCGGCGGTCTGGCCGTAGGCGTCGGTGACCCGGTAGCGGACCTTGGTCGCCTGGCCGGCGAAGCCGGCGATCGCGACGAAGCTGATGTGCCCGTTCGCCGGTTGCAGCACGTACGTCCCCTGGCCGGCGATCCGGACCACGACTGCGGGGCGGCCCCGGGCGTCGAGCAGGGTGATCGAGCCGCCGGCCGGCACGGGCAGCGTGGCCGTCTGCGTCTTGTCCGGCGGGCCCTGCGTGGTCTGGCTCGGCGGCGCCGGCGGGGCCGGGATCGTCACCAGCGGCGTGTACGTCGCGTTCGCCGTCTGCCCGTACGCGTCGGTAACCCGGTAGTCGACCGGCGGCAGCTGGCCGTGGAAGCCCAGCACCGGCGTGAAGACGACGGTGGCGGAGCCTTCCTGCTGCGACGGGTTCGGCACGGTGCCTGCGGCCGCGATCGAAGCGCCGCCCGCGGCGGCGAGCTCCAGCGTGTAGGTGCCCTTGCCCGGGAAGAACAGGGACGTGACCGCGTTGCCGTCGGCGTCGATCAGCGCGATGGTGCCCTTCGCCGGCACCGGCAGCGTCGCCGTCTGCGGTGTGACGCCCACGCCACTGGTGGTGCGGTCCGGCGCGGCCGGCGGCGGCGGGATCGTCACCGTCGCGGTGTAGGTCGCGTCGCCGTGCTGCTCGTAGGCGTCGGTCACCCGGTACGTGGCGGCCGTCGCGACCCCGATGTAGCCGGCGAACGGCGTGAAGGTGAGCGTCTTGTCGGTGCCGTTCCAGCCGTACGTGCCCTGCCCGGGCACCGTCAGCGACGCGACCGTAGTGCCGCCGGACACGAACTCGACCGTCCCGCCCTCGGGCAGGTCGACGTCGGCCGTCTGCGTCGCGGTGCCGAGGCCCGTGGTGGTCTTCGCCACCGGGTTCGGCCTGGCGGGCTTCGTGACGGTCGGCGTGTACGTGGAGTCGCCCGACAGGCCGGCGGTGTTGGTCAGCCGGTACTTGACGGGGGTGGCGGTGCCGACGAACCCGGCGACGGGCGTGAACGTGATGACGCCGGTAGCCGGGGTCAGCACGTACGTGCCCTGCTTCGCGACCGTCACCTTGGTGACCTGCTGGCCGGTGGCGCCGAGCAGCGTGACGGTGCCGCCCGACGGCACGGTCGCCGTCGCGCTCTGCGGCGTGGTGCCGGCACCCGTGCTGGTCAGCGCGGCGGGTGTCGGCGCGGTCGGCGTCGGCGGGGCGGCGACCGTCGGCGTGTAGGTCGAGTTCGCGTTGTTCTCGCCGACCTTCACCCGGTAGCCGACCGGGGTCGCGGTGCCGGAGAAGCCGTCGGCGGGGGTGAACGTGATGTCGGCCTGGTTCACGGTGTACGTGCCCTGGCCCGGGACCGTGAGGGTGGTGACCTGCACGTTGGAGGCGTCGAGCAGGAAGACCGTCCCGGTGAGCGGCACCGGCACCGGCACCGTCTGCGCCGCCCCGTACGGGCCGGACGACGTCAGCGGGGACGCGGTCGGCGGCGTGACCCACTGGATGACGACCTGGCCGTTCTCCTCGGCGCCACCGGTCCCCGACTGGTGCAGCGCCGCGGTGTCGCCCGCGGACTTGTCGTCGGTCGCCTGGTAGGTGTAGGCGCCGAAGACGCCGCTGTTGTGCTTGTACCCGGCGCCGCCACCGCCGGCCCCGGCGTACTGGATGCTCGCGAAACTGGCCTTGCAGTCGCCGCCACCACCGCCGTTGTAGCCGCCGCCACCGCCGCCCCCGGGCTTGTAGCCATCGCCGCCGGCACCGCCCTGGAACGCGGCGCCGTCGTCGCCCTCCTCGCAGCCGTTGTCGCCGGCGGCCCCGCCGCCGAGCTGAGTGCCGCCCGAGCCCGCCGTGGCCCCGCCCGCCCCGCCGGCGCCGGTCGAGCCGCCGCCACCGCCGCCGTCGCTGGACGTCTCAATCGAGGCCGCGCCGCCGCCACCGGCGATGAGCAGCGGGCCGACACCGTAGGAGGTGGACCAGATCGCGGACATGCCGCCGCCGCTGCCGCCGTCCTGGAGGCCGTTCTCCACCAGCCCGCCGCCGACCTCGCCGCCGCGTCCGCCGCCGCCGTACGTGCCGGCGGCGGAGTTGGGCTTGCCGCCCTCGCCGACGGTGATCGTGAGGATCTGGCCGGGGGTGACGGCGATCGAGCCGGTGGTGAATCCCCCGCCGCCGCCCTTGCCCTCCAGCGAGCTCGCGCCGCCGGCACCGAACAGGGCGGCTTCGATCAGCGTGATCCCGGGCGGCACGGTGAAGGTCTGGTCGGCCCCGGTGTACGTGAACCGGACGCAGTCGGTGCCGTTGACCGGCGTGCACGTGACGGCGGCCGCCTGCGCCGGCGCGGCGTGGATGAACGGCACGATCACGCTCGTCGTGGCGACGGCCAACGCCACGCCCGCCGTTCGCCGCCGCCTGCGGGTGCTCGCCGCGCGATCGCGCCAGGCACCGAACTTCTGCTCCAACCTGCTCTCCCCCGTTGACCTGATACCAAAAATCACCTTAAGCAGTGAAAACATTCACCTAGGGGGTATTTCGGATATCAGGCGTACGGATGGGGCTCGCGGGGCCGGATGCACGGCGTGGCCACCACAGCTGCTGACGGGGCCTTGGGGGGCATTTTCCCGAACGGTGCACCGCCGTGCGGATCGCCAGCCGGCGGGCCGGGGATGCCCTAGGCTCGCCGCATGGTGGAGACGCAGACACACACCCTCGCGCTGCCCGGTGCGGACCTGGTCTACGACGTCCGCGGGCCGCTCCCGCCCGCCGGCGGGCGCCCGGTGCTGTTCATGATCGGCCAGCCCATGACGGCCGACGGGTTCACCGAGCTCGCCGGCCACTTCGACGACCGCACCGTCATCACGTACGACCCCCGGGGCCTCGGGCGGAGCGTGCGCAGCGACGGCCGTAACGACAACACGCCGCAGCAACAGGCGGCGGACCTGCACGCGCTGATCGGCGAGCTCGGCGCCGGCGCGGTCGACATGTTCGCCACCAGCGGCGGCGCCGTGACCGCCCTCGAGCTGGTCACGGCCCACCCCGGCGACGTCGCCACGCTGGTCGCGCACGAGCCGCCGATCAACGCGGTGCTGCCCGACGCGGCCGCCGCCGAACGGGCGCGGGCCATGTTCAACGACGCCTACGAGGCGAAGGGGGCCGGCGCCGGCATGGCCGCGTTCATCCTCATGACGTCATGGCAGGGCGAGTTCACCGACGAGTTCTTCGACCAGCCGACCCCCGACCCGGCGATGTTCGGCATGCCGGCCGACGACGACGGCAGCCGCGACGACCCGCTGCTGTCGAAGCGGTCGTGGCCGATCACCGACTACCGGCCCGACGCGGCGGCGCTCACCGGCGCACCGGCCCGCGTCGTGGTCGCCGTCGGCGAGGAGTCCGTGGGCACCTACACCGCCCGCACCTCCGACGGGACCGCGGCGCTGCTCGGCCAGGAGACGACCGTCTTCCCCAGCCACCACGGCGGCTTCATCGGCGGCGACCACCCCTACGCAGGCAAGCCTGCGGAGTTCGCCGCCAAGCTCCGCGAGGTGCTGGCGTAACCAACAAGCCCGCCTCAGCTGGAGCCGCGGAGGGTGAGCGTGGTCGGCAGGCGGGCGGCCGGTGGGAGGGCGGGGTCGAGCAGGCGGCTGATCGCCGAGGCGGCCTCCTCCTCCACCGGCATGTAGACCGACGACAGGTCCGCGGCCTCGGCGAGGGCGCTGCCGTCGAAGCTGACCACGGCGACGTCGTCGGGCACCTTCCGGCCCGCCTCGCGCAACGCCTGCAGGACGCCCATCGCGGAGACGTCGCACGCCGCGAAGACCGCGTCGAGGTCCGGCTCCAGGGTGAGCAGCTCCCGCATCGCCGCGTAGGCCCGCGCGCGGGTGAAGTCGCCGTCGACCGACAGGACGGTCTGGCCGGCGGCGGCCATCGTGCGCAGGAAGCCGGCCTTGCGCTCCTGCGCGCACGGGGTCGCCGGGCCGAAGACGGCGCCGACGCGGCGGCGGCCGGTCGCGACGAGGTGGGTGGCGGCCTGGTGGCCGCCGCCGTAGTTGTCGGGGGCGACGAACGGGATGCCGGGCGCGGTCTCGCCCAGCGCGACCGTGCGGGTGCGGCGCAGGGCGGCCGCGGCGGCCGCCGGCATGTTGATGAGGACCTGGCCGAACGGCGGGTCACCGGCCCGCGACGGCGGCGCCGGGACCTGCCTGACCTGCAGCGCGACGTCGTGGCCGGCGAGGGCGCGCGTCGCGCCGGTGAGGACCCGGCCGTAGAACGGCTTGACGCTGAGCGCGGCCGGGTCGGGGTCGACGATGAGGACCTCGATGTGCTCCGGGCGGCTCGACCCGGCCCGGCCGGTCGCCAGGGCCCGCGCGGCCGCGTGCGGCTCGAAGCCGAGCTGCGCGGCGACCTCACGGACCCGGCGGCGCATCGCGTCCGTGGTGCCGGGCAGGCCGTTGATGGCCCGGGACGCGGTCGCCCGGGACACACCGGCCGCCCGCGCCACGTCGGCGAGCTTCGGACGCTGCTGTTCCATGCCGCAACGGTAGTCGATCAACCGCCGTTGAGCGCCGTCTCCAGCTGGCTCTTGTTCATCGACGAGCGGCCCTTGATGTCGCGGCGCTTCGCCTCCGCGTACAGCTCGTCGCGCGACTGGTTCCCGTGGGAAGCGCCGGCGCGCGGCTGATTCCCGTGGGCGGCGCCGGCGCGCGACTGGTTCCCGCGGGAAGCGCCGGCGCGCGACTGGTTCCCGCGGGCGGCGCCGGCGCGGGGTTTGTCGGAGGACCTCATGGTGGCGGACGGCTTGCCGAGCTCCTGCCAGCGCGTCTCGGTCATGTCGACGCCGTGCCGCTTCGCGGCGCGCTTGATGCGCTTGAACGCCTCCGCCCGCTCCGCGTCGGTCGCGTCACGGACCTGGTCGAACCGCGCGATCGCGTTGCGCACGTGCGACGCGTCGTTGAGCGGTTCCTTACGCTGCCGGGGGAACGCGAAGGCGCTGTCGGGCATCACGTTCCGGTCGCCGGCATCCAGCTCGTTCTTACTCTGTCTGCGTGCAGCCATACTGCTGCTGTACCCCAGGATCCGCTGCTGTACCCCGGGATCCACCGGTCCATGCCGGGCGCGGGCGCGGCCCGGGTGGGTCTACAGGTGCGGGCCCAGGAGGGTGAGGTCCGCCGCCGAGAGCCGGTCGCGCGCGGTCTTCGCCTGGTGCCAGTACGGGTAGAGCAGCTTCAGCGCGCTCACCTCGTCCAGCCGGCGGCGCTCCTCGTCGGTGAGGACCAGGTCGGCGGCGGCGAGGTTGTCGGCGAGCTGCTCGCCGGTGCGGGCACCGATCACCAGCGACGTGACCGCCGGGCGGCCGAGGATGTACGCGAGAGCGACCTGCGCGGCCGAAACCCCGTGCCCCGCGCCGATCTCCACGAGGGCCTCCACCGTGTCGTGGAGCTTCTCCTGGTCGTATACCGGCGGCTCGTCCCACTCGCTGAGGTGGCGGGCACCGGCCGGGGGCTCGACCCCGCGCCGGTACTTGCCCGACAGCAGCCCGCCCGCCAGGGGACTCCAGACCAGGACCCCGAGGTGCTGGTCGACGGCGGCGGGGATCAGCTCATACTCCGCGTCGCGGGCCTGCAGCGAGTAGTAGATCTGCTGGCTGACGGGGCGCGGCAGGCCGTGCATGATCGCGGTGCCGACCGCCTTCATCAGCTGCCAGCCGGCGAAGTTGGACAGCCCGACGGAGCGGACCTTCCCGGCGCGGACCAGCAGGTCCAGCGCCTCGAACGTCTCCTGCAGCGGCGTCACGCCGTCCCACTCGTGCAGCTGGTAGAGGTCGATGTGGTCGGTGCCGAGCCGGCGCAGGCTCGCCTCGCAGCCGGCGATGACGTGCTGCCGGGACAGGCCGGCGTCGTTGGGGCCGGGCCCCATCGGCATGCGCACCTTCGTGGCGACCAGGACATCGTCGCGGCGGCCCTTCAGGACCTCGCCGACAATCTTCTCCGACTCACCCGAGGAGTAGACGTCGGCGGTGTCGATGAGGTTCACCCCGGCGTCGAGGCACATGTCGACCTGTCGGCGCGCCTCCTGAACGTCGGTGGCGCCGACCGCGGCGAAGCCGCCCTTGCCGCCGAACGTCATCGTCCCCATCGTGAGGACGGAGACCATCAGACCGGACCTGCCGAGCGCGCGATACTCCACGCCGCCACCATACCCACGGACCACTAGGGTGTGCCGGTGCGCAATGAGGAATCGCCCGTGCTTCCGTCGTCGTGGCTCGCCGGGATGTACCCGCGGCGGGGTGGCACGGCCGTGCCCCCGCCGGTCGGGGTGAAGGACGCGGTGAAGAAGTTCGAGCGCCTCGTCGCGACGAAGGCCGGCGACCTCGCCGAGTCCCTGGCCCGCCCCGAGACCGACCCCGAGGTGCGGGAGGCGGCGGAGGGGTTCCCCGCCGGCGGGACCGCCGCCGTGGCACCGCTCGGCGCGGCCGCGGTCACCGCGAAGGTCCTGCGCAAGCTCGCCGGCTCCCGGGTGGACACGGCCGTGGTCGCGGACGCCTGGATCGCGGCCCGCGGGCCGGTGTTCGCCGCCGTCGCCGCGGCCGAGCTGGTCGAGCTGCGGGTCGGCGAGCCCGGCGCGAGGTTCCACCAGCGCCACGAGCCGGTCGTCCGCCGGCTGCCCGCCGAGTCCGGCAACCTGGACTGGATGCCGATCCTCGGCCGGGTCCGGGCGCACCTCGTCCACGAGGCGGACCCGTCGCCCGTGCGCGCCGCCCTGGCGCCGGTGCGCGCCGCGCGGGGGCCGCTGTCGCAGGCCGCGGCGGCGTTCCTGCTGCCGGGGTGCACGGACTGGGTCGACGAGGACGTACTGGTCGCGAACACCGCCGGGAAGGGGGACGTGGTCAGGCTCGTCCTGTGGTCGCTCGGCGACGGGCGGCAGCTGGACCGCTTCGACCCGGCCTTCTGGCGCGAGCACCTCATCGAGTCCGACGCCTCGCTGGCGACGGTCCTGGACGGGGTCGGCGCCGCGATCGTCCCCGTCCTCGGCGAGCGGATGGGCATGCTGCCCTCGTGGCGGGGCGACGTGCTCGGCCGGATCGCGACCGCACTCGCCGCGCTGCCGGACGACGACGCGTTCCGGGCGCTCGCCGCGCACGCCGCTCAGCCGCACGCGCTGCTCGCGCTGTTCGACGCGGCGCAGCGCTCCCCCGCCCGCGCCATCCGCCTCCTCGAAGGGGCCGAGGGCCCGGCCGGTGCGCTGTCCGAGGCATACGCCGCCGGGTACGCCGGCGAGCCCCTGGACGAGGGGAAGGCGCCGGCGCCGCTGGACGGCGGGCCGGTGCCCGAGCTGCCCGGGTGGGCCGACGCCGCGATCCTGCCGCGCGTCCGGCTGCTCGGCGGCGGCGTCCTGCCGGTCGACGCCGCCCGGCGGCTGGTCGCGCTGCTGAGCCGGTCCCGGGCCGGTGCGGCGCCGGCCGGGCTCGCCGAGGTCGTGGCGGCGTGCGACCGGGCGTCCCTCGCCGCGTTCGGCTGGGCGCTCTTCCAGCGGTGGCAGTCGATCGGGATGCCGTCTGGCGCCACGTGGGCGATGCACGGCCTCGCCTGGATCGGCGACGACGACGTGGTGCGGCGGCTGACCCCGCTCATCAAGGTGTGGCCCGGCACCGGCGGGCACCAGCGGTCCGTCGCCGGGCTGTCGGTGCTGACCGGGCTCGGCACCGACGTGGCGCTCATCCACCTCAACGACGTCGCGGAGAAGGTCAAGTTCGCCGGGCTCCGCTCCAGCGCGCGCGGCATGCTGCACACCGTCGCCTCGCGGCTCGGCCTGACCGGCGAGCAGCTCGCCGACCGGCTCGTGCCGGACCTCGGCCTGGACACCGGCGGCGGCCTGGTGCTCGACTACGGGCCACGCCGGTTCGTCGTCGGCTTCGACGACCAGCTGCGCCCGACCGTCGCCGACGAGGCCGGCAAGCGGCTCAAGTCGCTGCCGAAGCCCGGCGCGCGGGACGACGCCACCCTGGGCCCGGCCGCGTATCAGCGGTTCACGGCGCTCAAGAAGGACGTGCGGACCCTCGCCGGCGACCAGATCGGCCGGTTCGAACGGGCGATGGTGACCGGTCGGCGCTGGACGGCGGACGAGTTCGCCTCCTTCATCGTCGGTCATCCGCTGGTACGGCACATCGCCCGCCGGCTGGTCTGGACGTCCACAGTGGACTTCCGGGTGGCGGAGGACGGCTCGTACGCCGGCGTCGACGACGACACGGTCAAGCTCGCCGGCGACGCGCCCGTCTCGGTCGCCCACCCGCTACGCCTCGGTGACGTGGCCCGCTGGGCCGAGGTGTTCGCCGACTACGAGCTGCTGCAGCCCTTCCCGCAGCTGGCCCGGGAGATCTACGCGCTCACGCCCGAGGAGGCGAAGGCCACCGGGCTCACCACGTTCGACGGCCGGGCGGTGCCGTCGGGGCGGGTGCTGGGCCTCGAACGGCTCGGCTGGAGCCGCGCCGCGCCCCAGGACAACGGGCACCAGCCGTGGATCGAGCGGCCGCTGCCCGACGGAGCGCGCGCCTACGTCCGGGTGGAGCCGGGCTTCTCGATCGGCCGCCCCGGCGAACACTCCGAGCAGACGCTGCACGCGCTCATCGTGTCGCGGACCCGCATGGGGTACTGGCGCAACGCCACCGGCGACGTCGAGCTGGGCGCGGTGGACGCGGTGGCGATGTCGGAGCTGCTGCGCGACCTGCACGGCCTGTCACGCCCGTAGCCGCTCCAGGCCGTCCAGCAGCAGGTCCAGGGTGAACTCGAACTCGACCTGGCTGTCGCACCAGCCGAGCGTGGGGTCGGCCGCGGCGTGGACCTCGGCGGCGACCATGGCGGTCAGGTGCGGCACGGTGGCGGCCATCGCGGCGAGCTCCGCCTCGGTGGCCTCGACGTCCATGCTGCCGCCGGCCGCGGCGGGGCTGAACACCTCCTGCGCGAAGCCGAGCGGCATGCTGCCGAACGCGTGCAGCGCCCGGTGCGCCAGGCCGTAGGTGAACCCGGCCGCGACCAGCGTGCCGAGGATCCCGTCGTAGTAGCCGATGACACTCATGGGGATCGTCCGGCGGGTGCCGAGCAGCGCCGGCGCCCACGGGTGCCGCAGCATCACCCGGCGCGCGGCGAGGAACCGCCGGCGCAGCACCTCCCGCCAGTCCTCTCCCCCGCTCTCCCCGCCCGTGCCCGCCACGACCTCGGCGACCACGGTGTCGGCGACGCCGTCGAGCAGCGTCTCCTTGTCGGGCACGTGGTGGTAGAGCGACATCGCCTCGACGCCGAGGTCCGCGGCGAGCCGCCGCATCGTCAGCGCCCGGATGCCGTCCGTGTCCGCCAGGGCCACCGCCGCGGCCAGGACCTTCTCCCGGCTGAGCGCACTCCGCATTGCGTCACCTTACAACGTATGGTTACCTTACCTTGTAAGGTTAACCCCGTCCCAGTCGTCTCTGGAGGAGACATGGACCCGCTGGTCCGCACCGCCCGCGTCACCGGCCTGCTCTACCTCGGCCTCGCCGTCGCGGGCGGGCTCGGGTTCCTGCTCGTGCGCTCGCGGCTGTTCGTCGACGGCGACCCGGCCGCCACCCTTGCCAACGTCACCGCGCACGGGTCGCTGGCCCGCGCCGGGGTCGCCCTGGAGCTGCTGACCGTCCTGACGCAGGCGCTGGCCGCGCTGTGGTTCTACCGGCTGTTCCGCACCGCGGACAGCTTCGCCGCCGGCGCGATCGCCGTCTTCGGCACCGTGAACGCGGTCGTCATCCTGGTCAGCGCGGCGCTGCTCGGCACCACGCTGTCGGTGCGGGACGGCGCGCAGGTCCAGCTGCTGTACCTGGTGAGCGGCGCGCTCTGGAGCGCCGGCGGGCTCTTCTTCGGCCTGTGGCTGATCCCGATGGGCTGGTGCGTGCTGCGCTCCGGCTGGATGCCCCGCGCCCTCGGCTGGATCCTCGTCGCCGGCGGCGTCGGCTACGTGCTCGCCGCGTTCAGCGAGCACGTCGTGCCGGCGGCCGCGGACCTGCTGGTCCTGCCCGCGACCGTCGGCGAACTGTGGATGGTCGGCTACCTGATCGTCCGTGGCGTGCGCCGGACCGCCCCGCAGCCTGAGCCCCAGCTCCAGCCGCAGCTGTAGGTCTCAGCCGTGGGCCCCGTCCGCAGCCCCAGCCTCAGCTGTAGTCGAGGGAGAAGCTGTTGTCGACGAAGGCGGCCCGCCCCGCGGTGCCGGTGATCTCGAAGCCGAACTGGGCCTGGCCGATGGTCACGTCGCCCCACCAGTTCTGGGTCCGCAGCCACTGCAGGACCGCCAGGACGTCGACGGTACCGGCGTTCGTGGTGCTGGTCCGCACGAAGGAGAAGACGGCGTTGGCGCCGTTCGAGCCGCGGTAGACGTTCCAGGTGTGGCCGCCGACGCTGACGTTGCGGGCGTTGGGGACCGCGCCGTTCGCGTCGTACGACTCGGCGATCGGGCCGACCGCGCCGTGCTGGTTCGCCCAGATCATGACCTCGTAGGCGTTGTTGTTGGCCCAGATGTCGTACGCGGTGGCGTAGTCGCCGTCGGCGGGCACGCTGACGTTGAACGAGCTGCGCACCGAGCTCAGCGAGCTCAGCGTGCGGTTGAGCGTCTTGCCGGTGTGCGGGTAGGACTTCACGCCGCTGGTCCGCGGGTGCTCGGCGACGACGCCCCAGTTGGTGCCGCTGCGGGCCCAGATGGTCTGCGGCCCGGCGCCGGAGCCCCAGACGTCGTTGATGACGGTGTACCCGTTGTTCGTCCACTGGTCCCAGGCGCCGGTGGCGACCCAGGCGGCGTCGGACGGCACGCCGGTGCCCGGGTTGGACGGCGTCGAGCTGGGCGTCCTCGACGGCGTCCGGGACGGCGTCGGGCTCGCCGTGGAGACGCCGCCGGCGCAGGCGGTGCCGTTGAGGGTGAAGCTCGCCGGCACCGGGTTGCTGCCGGTCCAGGACCCGTTGAACCCGAACGAGGTGCTCGCCCCCGTGGCCAGGGACCCGTTGTAGCCGGCGTTCTTCGCGGTGACCTGCGACCCGCTCTGGGTCACGGTCGCGCTCCACGCCTGGGTCACCGTCTGCCCGGCCGAGTAGGACCAGACGACGGTCCAGGCGCTGACCGGGTCGCCGAGGTTGGTGACGGTGACGTTCGCGCCGAACCCGCCCGGCCACTGGTTGGCGATGGTGTACGTGATGCGGCAGCCGGTGGCGGCCGACGCGTTCGGCGCCGTGACGACGACGCCGGCCGCGGCCGCGCCGAGCGCCGCGGTGGACAGGAGTACAGCGGTGCGCCTTCGCATGGCGGCCCCTCCTTCGCTGACACGCGTGCCTGACACGCGTCGAAGCGCTTCGACTGGCTTCGCGTGGGGAAGGTAGGCGCACGCATCGACAACGGTCAACCGGTGGCGGCCCGGGCAGCGGGCGGGGCGTGAAAGTTACGGTCCCGGTTGGCCAGGGACGCGTCGCCGCCGTAGTGGGCGAGCACGCGCGGGTCCATGATCCGGCGCCACAGCGGCGGAACCAGCGCGACGACCACCATCGTCGCGTAGCCGGCCGGCAGCCGCGGCGACACGTCGAACGTGCGCAGCGTCTGGTACCGGCGCAGCGGGTTCGCGTGGTGGTCGCTGTGCCGCTGCAGCTGGAACAGGAAGACGTTCGTGACGAGGCGGTCGCTGTTCCAGCTGTGCCGCGGGTCGACCTTCTCCGCCCGGCCGGTCCCGGTCGGCTGCCGCAGCAGCCCGTAGTGCTCCAGGTAGTTGACGGCCTCCAGCAGCGAGAAGCCGGCCACCGCCTGCAGCGCGAGGAACGGCAGCACCGTCCAGCCGTGCAGGGCCGTCAGCGCCGCGAACAGCAGCACGGTCATCGCCCACGCGGTCAGCACGTCGTTGCGCCACGTCCACGGGCTGCGGCCGCGCAGCCTCAGCCGGGCGGTCTCCAGGCGCCACGCGGAGCGCAGGCCGCCGGCGACGGTGCGCGGCCAGAACCGCCAGAACGACTCGCCGAGCCGGGCGCTGGCGGGGTCCTCCGGGGTCGCGACCCGCACGTGGTGGCCGCGGTTGTGCTCGACGAAGAAGTGCCCGTAGCCGGTCGGGGCGAGCGCGATCCGGGACAGCCACCGCTCCACCCGCTCGCGCTTGTGGCCCAGCTCGTGGGCGGTGTTGATGGCGATGCCGTTGACGATGCCGGCGGTCAGCACCAGCCCCGCGCCGGCGGCGGGGCCGACCCCGGCCGCCCACTCCCGGCAGGTCACGACCAGCGCCGCGTACTGCGCCGGCAGGTACAGGTATGTGATCCACCGGTAGTACGGGGAGCGCTGCAGCGCCGGCACCGCCTCCTCCGGTGGGTTCTGCCGGTCGTCGCCGAAGGCGAGGTCGACGAGCGGGATCAGCCCGAAGACGACGACGGGCGCCAGCCACCAGCCCCACGGCCCGGCGGGGCCTCCGGCCAGGGCGAGCCCGGCGAAGGGCAGGGCGGGCACGACGAGCGCGAGGGGCCAGAGCGGCAGGCGGCGGTCCCGCCAGGCATCGACGGTCATGCCGCAATGGTTTACACGACCCGCCTCCGTGTCAAGAATCTGGACGCATCGACGTCCGGCGTCTAGCATGCTGCCGGTGACGTACCGGGAGACGAACCGGGCGCGGCTGCGCGAGACGCTCGTGACCGCCGCCCGGGACCTCACCATCGGCAGCGGCTGGGAGGGCGTGCGGATGGCGGACGTCGCCGTCGCCGCCGGGGTGAGCCGCCAGACGGTCTACAACGAGTTCGGCGACAAGGCCGGCCTCGCCGAGGCCCTGGCGGCGCGGGAGATCGGGCTGTTCGTCGGCGACGTGCGGGCCGTGCTGCTGCGCCACGGCGCCGACGTCCGCGCCGCCGGACACGCCGCGATCCGGCACACGCTCGTCGAGGCGGACGCCAACCCACTCATCAAGGCCATCCTGACCGGGGCCGACGGGCTGCTCCCCTACCTCACCACCCGCCTCGACCTGCTGCTGTCTGCGGCCACCGCCGTCGTCGTCGAGTGGGCGGGCACCCACCTGCCGGGCCATGACCCGAAGGTCGTCGCCGCGGCGGCGGAGTCGATCGTACGGCTCGTCGTCAGCCACATCGTGCAGCCGTCACAGCCTCCTGAGCAGGCCGCGGAGGAGCTGACGGACGTGCTGGTGCGCCTGCTCGTGCCGTAAGCCGGCCGCCGACCAGGTCGTACACCTCGTCGACGTGCTCCAGGCCGTCGTGGCGGTGGGTCAGCAGCAGCACCGTGCGGCCCGCGGCGGCGTCCAGCAGGTCGGCCATGAGCGCGGCCGCCTCCTGCTCGTCGAGGCCCTCGGTCGGCTCGTCGAGCACCAGCACCCGCGGCCCGGCGAGCAGCGCCCGGGCCATCGCGAGCCGGCGCCGCTGCCCGCCGGAGATGGTCGCGCCGCCTTCGCCGAGCCACGAGTCGAGGCCCTCCGGCAGGCTGCCGAGCCACGGCCCGAGCCGCGCCCCGGCCAGCGCCGCGCGGAGCTCGTCGTCCGTCGCCGCGGGCCGGGCGAGGAGCAGGTTCTGCCGCACCGTGGTCGCGAACACATGGTCCGCGGCGTCCCCGACGAGCCCGATGGTGGAGCGCAGCACGGCGTCGGGCAGGTCCCGCAGGTCGACGCCGCCGAGCGTGACGCGGCCCTCCCGGGGGTCGAGCATCCGCACCAGCACCGCCGCGAGCGTCGACTTCCCGCTGCCCGACGCGCCGAGCACCGCGACCCGCCGCCCCGGCGGCAGCCGCAGGTCCAGCCCGCGCAGCGCGGGCGCCCGCCGCGGATCCCAGCCCGCCGCGAGGTGCTCCACGGTCAGGGTCAGGTCGTCCCCCACCGCCGCGGCGTCCCCTGTGGACGGTGCAGCGGGACGGGGCAGCGCGGCGACGGCGGCGAGGCGGCCGGTCGCGCCGGCCGCGGCACGGCGGGCGATGGCGGCGCCGGTCAAGGTCGGGTCGTCCCCCACCGCTGCGCCGTCCCCTGTGGACGGTGCGACGGCCGACACGGCGGCCGGTGCAGCCGGACGGGGCAGCGCGGCGACGGCGGCGAGGCGGCCGGTCGCGCCGGCGGCGGCACGGCGGGCGATGGCGGCGTCGGGGAGGGTGAGGACGGGCTCGGCGAGGGCGACCGCGCCGAGGAGCAGCATCGCGGCGACCTCGCCGGAGTGGCCGCCGGCCGCGGCGGCGAGGGCCACGCCGAGCACCGCGAGGCCGCAGCCGACCTGGGCGAGGGCCGACGCGGTGCCGGCGGTCGAGGCGGCGCGGGCCTCCAGGCGCGACAGGGTGCGGCTGCGGCGGCCGGGGACGGCGAGGGCGGCGGCGGGGTCGCGGGTCGCGAGGTCCTCGACGCCTTCGACGGTCTCGACGACGGCGTCGCGCAGCTCCGCGCGGGCCTTGCCGGTGGCGGCGTCGGCCCGGGCCGCGTGCCGGGCGGCGAGCCACGGTGCGAGCAGCGCCGCGACCGCGAGCCCGGCGGCGAGGGCGGTCGCGGCGGCCGGGTCCACCGTGGCGGCGGCGAGGACGGCGGCGGCGAGGGCGACGCCCACGGCGTACGCGGGCAGGCGACCCCTCAGCACCCCGTCCACCCGCGCGTCGACGTCGTCGACGACTCTGCTGAGCAGGTCGCCGCGGCGGTGCAGGGCCGGCCCGGGCACCCTGGGGACGAGGGCGGCGTACACCTCGGCCCGCCACGCGCCGAGCCGCGCGAACGCGACCTCGTGCGAGACCAGGCGTTCGAGGTACCGCAGCAACGGCCGCGCGACGGCGCTGCCCCGCACCAGGACGACGGCCCCGGACAGGGTGAGCACCGGCGGCAGCTGCGCGGCCCGCACGAGCAGCCACACCGCCGCCGCGATGAGCGTGAGCCCGGCGATCCACGACCCGGCTCCCAGCCCGACCGCCACCGCCGGGCTCCGCAGCCATCCGCGTCCGCGCGGCGCGTCGTCGGTCCGCGCGGGGTGTGGGTCGGCGGCCGACGCCCCGGCACCGTCCGGCACCGGCGCGATGGCCGGCGGCACAGCCGACAGCGCGGCGGCCCGCGGCACGGCTGACAGCACGGCGGCCGGCGGCACAGCCGACAGCACGGCGGCCGGCGGCACAGCCGACAGCGCGGCGGCCGGCGGCGCGGGTGACAGCACGGTGGCCGGCGCGGCTGACGGGGGCGCGTGCCGCGTGGGTGGGGTGACGGCCACGGTCCGGTCGGCGGCGGCGAGGACGGCGGGCCGGTGCGCGACGACGAGCACGGCGCAGCCACGGGCGGCGAGGGCGTGCAGCTCGGCGACCGCCCGGCGTTCGGCGGCGGCGTCCAGGTGGGCGGTCGGCTCGTCCAGCAGCACGACGGCGGGGGCGGTGGCGGCCTGGCGCAGCAGCCGGGCCAGGGCGAGCCGCTGCCGCTGCCCGGAGGAGAGGCCCTGGCCGCGTTCGCCGAGGGGCGTGTCGAGGCCGCCGGGCATGGCCAGGATCTCGGTGTCGAGGCCGACGGTCCGCAGCGCGCCGAGCACGACCGCGTCGGCCGGGCGGGTCTCGCCGTCGAGGGCGACCGCCTCGGCGACCGTGCGGGCGTGCGGCAGCGTCGGGTCCTGCGGCAGGTACAGCGGCTGTCCCCCACCCACGGCGACCGACCCGGCCGACACGGGTTGCAGCCCGGCCAGCACCCGCAGCGTCGTGGTCTTCCCGGCGCCGGACGGCCCGCGCAGCGCCACGAGCTCTCCGCTGTGGACGGCCAGGGTGGGCAGCCGCAGCGCGTCGACGGCGGCGCCGGGGTGCCGGACGCGGACACCGGCCGCCACCAGGCCGGGCCCTTCACCGACCGCAGTGGAGCGCGGCCCGGCGTCGGCGTCCGTCAGGATCCGATCGACGTCGGCGATGACGGCGGCCGCGTCGGCGCTGGCGTGGAAGCGGGCGGCGACCTCGCGCAGCGGCCGGTACGCCTCGGGGGCGAGCAGGATCACCAGGAGCGCGGGGCCGAGGTCGAGGTGGCCGGCGGCGACGCGGAGCCCGGCCTCGACCGCGACGAGCCCGACGGACAGCGTGCCGACCAGGTCCAGGGCGGTCGAGGAGAGGAACGCGACCCGCAGCACCCGCACGGTCGCGGCGCGGTGGGCGTCGGTCATGCGGGCGACGGCGGCGGTCTGGCGTTCGGCGCGGCCGTACAGGCGCAGCGTCGCGATGCCGCGGACGGCGTCGAGGAAGTGTCCGGCGAGCCGGGCGCTCGCCTGCCAGCGTTCCTGGGCGCGCCGCTGGGTGGCCCAGCCGATGAGCGCGCCGAGCAGCGGCACGAGCGGGAGGGTGACGAGGACGACGACGGCGGAGGCGGGGTCGGCGAAGAGCATCGCGGCGACGACGAGCGGCGGCAGGGCCACGCCGAGGACGAGCGACGGCAGGTATCCGCTGAACCACGGCCGCAGCGCGTCGATGCCGCCGCCGAGGACCGCGACGAGCCGCCCGCTGCCGTGCCCGGCCACCCAGGCGGGCCCGCGCCGCAGCGCCGCGGCCAGCACGGACCGGCGCAGCTCGTCGGTGACGCGGGCGGCGGTGCGGCGGCCGGCGACCTGCTCCGCCCACGTCAGGGCGGCCCGGGCGGCGTACACCCCGGCGAGCGCGGCGAGGGCTCCGGCGCCGACGGGCTCCGCCGCGGCGAGGCGCACGACGATGCCGGTGACCACCACGGCGAGCGTGACGGTCGCGGCGGCCTGCGCGGCCCCGATGACGGCGAGCAGCGCGATCCCCGCCCGGCTGCTGCGCGCGTGCCGCAGCAGCCTCGGGTCGACGGGCCCCCGGGCCGTCCGCGCCGCCGTGCCCCCATGACGCCCCGCCCGGCCCGTGAAGCGATCCGCCACCCGGCCCGTGAAACGACCCCTCTCCCGGCTCACGAGGCGACCCGCTCGCTGGCGACGCGCTGCCGGAAGACGCGGTACGACCACGCCTGGTAGACGAGGACGCCGGGGAGCACGACGATAGCGGCGGCGCTGATCAGGCGCAGCGCGGGGCCGGTCGCGGCGGCCTCGGACATCGTCAGCGACCACGCGCCCGACAGGGTGCTCGGCAGCACCACGTCGCCGTTGGCGGTCAGCGTGGCCACGACGGCGCCGGCGACCGCGACCGCGACCAGGGCGAACGAGCCGGCCTCCCACCGGGTCCCGGCCCGGCGGGTCAGGACGGCGACCCCGGCGAGGGGCACGGCCGCGGCCGACGCGACCAGTACCGTGGCGGCGGCCCCTGCCAGCGCGGCACCGGCGGCGACGACGAGCGCCGCGACGGCGGCGGTGAGGGCGACCCGGCGGGCCAGCAGCCCGGCCCGCCGGCGGACTGGGCCGGTGGTGCGCAGGGCCAGGAAGGTGGCGCCGAGCAGGACGGCGGCGGTGAGGGCGAGCAGCGCGCCGAGGCCGGCCGCCGGGGTGAGGACCGGCGTGAGGGTGCGGGCCAGGCCGACGCCGGTGACCTCGCCGCCGGCGTCGAGGGCGAGCCCGCGGACGAAGACGGTGAGCACGGCGCCCCACAGCAGCACGACGCCGGCCGAGCAGGCGGCGAGGACCAGGTCGCACCGGCGGCGCCAGCGCGGCGAGTCGTGCTTGCCGCGGAACTCCAGGGCCACGCCGCGGCCGGCGAGCAGCAGCAGGATCGCGACCATCGGCAGGTACAGGCCGGACAGCAGCGCCGCGTACCAGGACGGGAACGCGGCGAACGTGACGCCGATCGCGGCGACCAGCCACACCTCGTTGCCGTCCCAGAACGGGCCGATGGTGCGCACGGCGGCGGCGCGTTCGTGCTCGTCGCGGCCGAGCAGCGGGCTGAGCAGCCCGACGCCGAAGTCGAACCCCTCAAGGACGAAGAACAGGACCCAGCAGAGGACGATCAGCGCGTACCAGATGACGACGAGGCTCATCGGGGTCTCCTCAGTAGCTCAGGGCGGGTTCGGGGTCGGCGGCCACCGGTACAGGCGCTGACAACGGCTTGCGGGCGAGGTGCCGGACGAGGCGCAGCCAGACGACCGCGAGGACGCCGTAGACGGCGGTGAACGCGAGCAGCGACGCGAGGACCTCGCCGGCGGTGAGCCCCGGGGAGATGCCGTCAGCGACCTTCGACAGGCCGAACGCGATCCACGGCTGTCGGGCGGTCTCGGTGAAGATCCAGCCGAGGCTGTTGGCGGCGGCGGGCAGCAGCGGCAGCAGGATCGCCGCCCGGACCGTCCACGCCGCGGGCCGGCGGCCGCGCCGGGTGCGCCACAGGTACAGCAGCGCGAACCCCATCGCGAGCATGCCGGCGCCGATCATGAGGCGGAAGGTCCAGAACGCCACCGGGATCATCGGCACGTAGCTGCCGGGGCCGTAGGCGGCGCTGTACTGCGCCTGGAGGTCGTCCATGCCGGCGACGGTCGCGTCGGGGCTGCCGTACGCGAGGATCGACAGCAGCCGGGGCACCTCGATGCTGAAGCCGGGGACCGCGAAGATGGAGAACGGCGCGCCGGTCGTGGTGGCGTAGAGCGCCTCCGCGGCGGCCATCTTCATCGGCTGCACCTGCGTGATGACCTTGCCGAGGTGGTCGCCGGTGAGCGCGGTGAGCGCGCCGCCGGCGGCGGTCATCCAGGCGCCGACCCGGGCGAGGGTGGCGAACGCGTCGCCGTCGGCGGCATCCCTCAGGCGCCAGGCGCCGACGGCGAGCAGGAGCGCGCCGCCGACCATGACCGCGCCGGCCATGGTGTGCGGGAACGCGGCGAGGTTGACCTTGTTGAGCAGCAGCTCGCTGAAGCTGGTGAGGCGGGCCCGGCCGGTGGCGGGGTCGAGCTCGTAGGCGACCGGGTGCTGCATGAACGAGTTCGCGGCCAGGATGATGAACGCCGACAGCAGGGTGCCGACCGCGACGACGACGATGGTCGCCAGGTGGACCCGGCGCGACAGCCGGTCCCAGCCGAAGTACCACAGCGCCAGGAACGTGGCCTCGAGGAAGAACGCGAGCATGCCCTCGATGGCGAGGGTGGGCCCGAAGACGTCGCCGTAGAAGCGGGCGAACTCGCTCCAGGCGAGCCCGAACTGGAACTCCTGCACCAGGCCGGTGACGACGCCGACGGCGAAGGTGACGATGAGCAGCTTGCCGACGAGCATCGTGAGCTGCCGGTACTTGTCGTCGCCGGTGCGCATCCAGGCGATCTGCAGGCCGGCGGTCGCCGCGGACAGGCTGATCGACAGCGGCACGAACAGGTAGTGGTAGAGCGTGACGACCGCGAACTGCAGCCGGGTCAGGTCGAGCACGTCCATGAGTCCCCCTCTACGACATCTCGTAGTAGATACTACGGGTTGTAGTACGACGCGCACCGTAATCCCGGTTACACTGGCGGCATGGCCGGACTTGGGGACCTCGAGCGCGAGGTCATGGCGCAGCTGTGGGACGCCGGGGAGCCGCTGACCGTCCGGCAGGTGCACGAGCGGCTCGACCCGTCGCGCGGCCTCGCGTATACGACCGTGATGACGGTGCTGGACCGGCTGGCCAAGAAGGGCGTGGTCACGCAGCAGAAGGCGGACCGCGCCTACCGGTATGCCGCCACCCAGACGCGCGAGGAGATGACCGCGGCCCTCATGCTCGACGCCCTCAGCGGCGCACCGGACGGCGCCGCCCGCGACGCGGCCCTCGCGCACTTCGTCGGGCGGATCGGCCCGGACGCGCTCGCCGCGGCGATCAAGGCCGCCAGAGCCCGGTGACCGCGCTCCTGCTGGGTGCGCTCGGCCTGACCCTGTCGCTCGTCGTCCCCGGCCCCCTCGCCAGGGCGCGCTGGACGGCCCGGGCCCCCGGCGCCGCCGTCGCGCTGTGGCAGGCGATCACCCTCGCCGCCGTCCTGTGCGCGCTGGGCGTGGTGCTCGCCGGCCCCGAGGAGCTGGTCCGGGCGCGCGGCACCACGCTCGCCGTCGCCGCCCTCGTCGCGGCCCTGGCCGTCGCCGGCATCATCGTCGTGCGGCTGCTCGTGTCGCTGTTCCTGGTGGCGTACCGGTCGCGGGTGCGCCGTGCCCGCCACCGCCTGCTCGCCGACCTGCTGTCCCGGGCCGCGATCGACGGCGACGTGCCGCTGCGGGTCCTGGAGGGCGGGCTGCCGTTCGCGTACTGCGTGCCGGGCCGCTCCCCCAGGATCGTGCTCAGCGAGGGCACCCTGCGCCTGCTCAGCGAGCCACAGGTGGCCGCGGTCCTCACCCACGAGCGGGCCCACCTGCGCGCCCGCCACGACGTGGTGATGGAGTCGTTCACCGCCTTCTACCGCGCGGTCCCGGCCCCGCTGCGCAGCCGCGCCCCCCTGGACGCCGTCCACCTGCTCCTGGAGGCCCTGGCGGACGACGCCGCCCGCCGCGCCCACGGCGACGAGCCGGTGCACGCGGCCCTCCGGTCACTCAGCGGCCCCGCCGGCGACCTCGAGCTGGAGCCGCACGACACCGACCGCGAGCGCCGGTGGCGCCTCGACCGCCTGGCCCCGGGCGCCGCCCCCACCGACCGCCGCCTCGCCGCCGCCGTCTACACCCTGGCCGCCGCGATCCTCGTCCTGCCGACGGTCCTGCTGGTCGTCCCCTGGCTGGACACCGCCATGCGGCACTGGCCGCTCTAGGTCTCAGCCCAGCCCGAGCGCCCTGCCGAGCCACCGCAGTGTGGGGGGCCGGTTGGGCGGCTACGCGGACAGCCGATGCGGCGCCGGTCGCCGCCCATCCGAGCGGCAGGGGTGGACCGGGTCACCCGGTGGTGCGGGTAGGAGCGGACGACCCGGGGTATCCGCAGGGGCCGTGACAACCGACGCCCAGGTGTCGCTCGGGCCGGCCAGGCGCGACGACGTTCTGCCTGCGCGCACAAAGCGCCTGGCTCGACCGCGTACTGCCGGCCCGACCTGGGCGGTGCTGACGGTGCTGACGGTCGCCACGCTCCTGGCCGCGCTCTTGACTCCGGGCCGGGCGCACGCCGCCGAGCCGCACATCGGCATCCAGGTTCGCGACGGCCGGCTCGTCGAGGCGAACGGCAGCGACCTCGTGCTGCGCGGCGTCAACCACGACTTCATGTGGTACCCGGACCACAACAGCTCCTTCGCGGCCATCAAGGCGGCGGGCGCCAACGCGGTGCGGGTCACCCTCGGCATCGGCCACCAGTTTCGGCGGGCCCCGGCGCGGGAGGTGGCAACCGTCGTCGAGCTGTGCCAGCGGAACCGGTTGATCTGTATCTTCGACGCCCACGACACCGCCGGCTTCGGCCAGGACAAGAAGGCGGCACCGATGTCGGAAGCGGTGCAGTTCTGGCTCAGCCTGCGCGACACGCTGGCCGGCCACGAGGACAACGTCCTCGTCAACATCGCCGACGAACCGTTCGCAAACGGCACCACGTGGCCCTGGGTGCAGCAGACCTCCGACGCGATCCGCCGGCTGCGCGCCGCCGGCTTCAAGCACACGCTGCTGGTCGACGGCCCCGGCTGGGGCCAGGACGAGTCGTTCATCATGCGCGACAACGCCGAGCGGGTGCTCGCCGCCGACCCCACCGGCAACACCGCGTTCGACATCCACATGTACGGCATGTTCGACACCGCGCCGAAGGTCAGCGGCTACCTCACCTCGTTCACCGAGCGCCACCTGCCGATCCTCATCGGCGAGTTCTCCAGCCAGCACCAGTGGGGCAAGCCGGACGAGGACGCCATCATGGCCACCGCGCAGGCACAGCACCTCGGCTACCTCGGCTGGTCCTGGAGCGGCAACGACAAGCAGTTCAGCTACCTGGACCTGGTGAACAACTTCGACCGCAACAGCCGCACGGCGTGGGGACGGCGGTTCATCAACGGCCCCAACGGCCTTGATTCGGACACGCGCGAGGCGACGGTGTTCCGCAACACCGTGGCCGCGGCCGGCGTCGACCCCAAGAGCCGCGCCCCGCGGGGGTTGACCGTGACGGACGTGACCCCGACCAGCGTCCGACTTACCTGGCAGCGCCGCCCGGACAGGATAGGCGGCACGACGTACCTGGTGGTCGCCGTCAACGGCGCGGCCGAGACGCGGGTCGTGACGACCAACCGCGCCGAGGTGACACTCAAGGGCCTGAAGGGCTCGACGGAGTACACCTACGCCGTGTATGCCCGGAGCCTGCTCGGCAAGCGCTCACCGCGCTCGGCCATGGTCGCCGCGGTCACGCCCCCGGCCCGCTAGGCGGCGACGGTGAGGCGGAGGGTGACGGTGTCGCCGAGGTCGATGTCCTCGGCCTTGCGGACGCGGTCCTTCAGCGGGACCACGTAGCCGCCGTCCTTCGGGAAGAGCGACGTCGTCCACGTGGTCCCGCCGAGACGCACGGCGACCGGGATCATGCCCCAGCCGTAGGTGACGAGGGCGGCCGCGGAGCGCAGGGCCGCGCACTCGTCCTCCGGCACCGTCACGAAGTGGAACGGGGACGGGCCGCGCCAGTGCCACACCTCGCCGCTGAACTCCAGGTCCACGCGGACCAGCCTAAGAGACGCCGGTCAGCGGCGGCGGCCCCGCTGGGCGCGGCGGACGAGCGGGGCGTTGTCGAGGATGACGACGCACTTGTGCTCCAGGCGGACCCAGCCGCGGGCGGCGTACTCGGCGAGGACCTTGTTCACCGACTCCCGCGAGGCGCCGACGAACTGGGCGAGCTCCGTCTGCGTGAGGTCGTGCACGACGCGGGTGGCGCCGTCCTCGGCGACGCCGAAGCGCTGGGCGAGCTGGATGAGCCGGCCGGCGACCCGTCCGGGCACGTCGCTGAAGAGGCGGTCGTCGACGGCGGCGCGGTGGCCGCGGATGCCCCGGGCGATGACCCGCAGCAGCTGCTCCGCCACGTGCGGGTGGTGGGCGATCCACCGGTCCAGGACCGTCTTGGGCAGCACGGCGAGGCGGGCGTCGGAGACGACGGTGGCGGCGGCGACGCGGGGGCCGCCGTCGAGCAGCTCGAAGTCGCCGAAGTGGTCGGTCGGGCCGAGCAGCGCCATGAGGCCCTCGCGGCCGTCGCGGGAGCGGCGGCTCAGCTTCACCTTGCCCGACAGCAGGATGTAGAGCCGGTCGCCGGGGTCACCCTCGGTGAACAGGACCGTGCCCCGGTCCGCGTCGACCCGCTCGAACTCCTGGGCCAGCGCGGCGGCGGAGTCAGGGTCGACGCTGCGGAACAGGTCGGTGGAACGCAGTACCGGGTCGTAGGCCAGCGCGCGGGCCGTAGCGGCGCTGGAACCGAACGTCAGGACCATGTGTCCTCCCCAGATCGATGCGGTACTGCGTACCATTGGGACGGTACTGGATACCGGGACCGGAAAGCAACAGGTCAGAGCGATGCGGGAGGATGGGGAACTGTGACCGCGATTCCCGTACGTGACCGGCTCGTCGACGCCGCACTCGCGCTGTTCGACGAACGCGGCTACGAGCAGACCACCGCCGACGACATCGCCGACCGGGCGGGCGTCGGCCGCACCACCCTGTTCCGCCACTACAGGTCGAAGGAGGACGTGATCTTCCCCGATCACGACCGCCTGCTCGCGACCGTGAAGGAGCGCCTCGCGACGTCGACGGCGGACACGGCGATCGTGGCGGTCACCGAAGCGGTGCGCCTCGTCCTGCTGCGATACGTGGAGGAGGGGGACCGGGCCCGTCTGCGGTATGCGCTCACCAGCCGGATCTCGACCCTGCGGGACCGGGAGATCGCCAGCGTCGCGCGGTACCAGCGGCTCTTCCGCGAGTTCATCGCCGAGTCGTGGGGTCCCGCCCCCGGCGCGGCGCTGCGGGCCGAGCTGATGGCGGCCGCCGTCGTCTCCGCCCACAACCACGTGCTCCGGCGGTGGCTGCGGCGCGACACCGCCGAGCCCGCCGCGGAGCTCGACGCCGCCATGGCGCAGGTCGTGTCGCTGTTCGCGACCTCTGAAGCGGGCCATGGAGCGGGGTCTGGAGCGGGGTCTGGAGCGGCGCCTGGAGCGGGCGCCGAAACGGGCGCCGGCGCCACGAGCAAGGGCGACAGCAGGGGCAACGGGACCGCCGTCATCGTGGTGCATGACCAGCGCGACCCCGAGCACGTCGCCGCCGCCATCCGCCGGGCGCTCCAGCAGGTCTGAGCGCCCGGCGGCGGAGGACCTCAGGCGGCGGCGCAGCCGGTGACGGCGAGACCCGACACCGGCCCGGTGCCCTGGAAGCCGAACTCGGTCGACGCCCCCGCGCCGAGCGATCCGTTCCAGGTCGCGTTGGCCACCGATGTACCGGTGAGCCTGCCGTTCCACACGTTGGTGATCGCGCTGCCGGCGGGCAGGGCGAGCCGGACCGTCCACCCCGAGAGCGGCGCGCCACCGGCGGTCACGCGCCCGGAGGCGACGAACCCGCCGTCCCAGACGTTCTGCACCGTCACCACCGCCGTGCACCCCTGCCCCGCGGACTGCGAGGACGGCGACGGGGACCGCGACACAGACGGCGACACAGACGGCGACACAGACGGCGACACGGAGACCGACGCGGACGGCGACGGCGACTGCGGGGGCCCGTCGCTCAGCACCGGGGTCTGCCAGTCGGACCAGTCGGACAGCCGCCCCGCCGCCCGGCTGGAGATGCGGAACGTGCCCGCGCTGCTGCCGGTGCGCAGCAGGAACCGCTGGATGTGCTGCTGCAGCGGGGTCCGCCACTCGGGCCGGTTCGCGCAGTGCGTGCCGTCCTGCACGTCCGACCAGTACGTGATCGCGTCGCCCGCGCCGAGCGCCTTGTACACCTCGGCGCCGCCCAGCGCCGCGACGCTAGCCGAGCGCGGCCCGAGGTTCGCGATGTGCGGGTTGTCCATGATGAACAGCCCGCGCGGCGCGACCATCGCGACCATCTCGTGCGTGTCCACGGGCAGCCGCGCGGGGTTGCCCGTGAAGGTGCCGAAGGCGTCGCCGAGCCACGGCTGCTCGCCGTAGGCGCTGCTCAGGCTCTGCGCGCCCTCGCCGGGGATGCCGCGGAAGATGGGCACGCCGGCGCTGCCGGACTCGATCGGCATCGTCAGCGCGATCCGCTGGTCGAACGCGCCGACCACGAACGCGCCCTTGCCGAAGCGGGAGCATCCGGTGACGCCCATCGCGTCGGCCCGGAGGATCCGGCCGTCGGACTGGGCGACGACGTCGATGATCCGGCTGACGCCCCACGCCCACGCCATCAGCAGCCCGGTGCTGCTCTGCGCGCCGTAGACGCTGTAGAACGCGCCCTGCTTGTTGGTGCGGGGCGTGCCCTCCTTGCCGACGGCGTACGGGTCGTAGCTGATCACGGCGGCGCCGGCGGCCTTGATGGCGGCGGTGTCGGCGCCGAACCCGCCGAGCACCACCACGGCCGGGAACGGGCCGGCGCCGCCCGGCAGCTCCACCCGGGCGGAGAACGACGCGCTCCTGCCGTTGTGGGTGACGTTGACGGTGACGCCGGTGCTGGACACGGTGCCGGTGACGCTCTGCGGCCGCGCGGGCTTCTCGCCGTAGACGAACTTCTCCGCCAGCTTCTTCACCTCCTCGCGCCGGCACCGCCAGTCGGACTTCGCGGTGATCCTGGTGCCGTCGAGGCGCTTGAACGGGTCGGGCAGCTTCGCGTTGGTGGGCAGCGCGCCGGCGTCGGGCAGCGCCGGCACCGGGCAGTCGGCGCCCTCGTCCTCCACTGTGGATGCTGCTGCGGACACGATGACGGCCGCGTCGGCGGACGCGATGGTGACGCCGGCAGCGACCGCCATCGCCACGGCCAGCGCGACGGCGATCAGGCGGGGTCTGGTCATCGGTGCTCCCTTCGGGTCAGGGGATCCGGCGTCCGTGGGCGTCACGGACGCCGGACTTGCGGAAGAAGTACGCGTTGATCTGGTCGCGCCACTCGGCGGCGCTGCGCACCTGCTCGTCGAGCAGCGCCGACACCCGCGCGGCGAACGCCGGGCCGACCGATGACACGGGCAGCCTCGCCCAGCGGTCCCGCATCGCCACGACCGCGTCGGCGCCGGCGAAGTGGGTGTCGTAGATGTGCTGGATGACGGTGCCGCCGTCGTGCAGGATGTGCCCGTACGGCACGTGGTGGAAGAACAGCAGCAGCTCGTCGGGGCAGTCGTAGACCGACTCGTACACGCGGGCCAGCGCCGGCGGGTACTGCCCGGCGAAGCCCGTCCCGGTCGCGCACGTGCGGTCCACGCCGACGCCGTCGCGGTCGGCGAAGTGGTAGGTCCCCCACGGGGTGTACTCGTAGCCGTCGACGTCCGGGCCGTAATGGTGCCCGGGGCGGACCATGAACCCGACGCCGAGCGGCGCGGTGTAGGCCTCGTAGGTGCACCACGAGTCGTCCATGACCGCGTGCAGGGTCTCCCGCAGCTCGTCGGGGGCGGCCGGGAACGTCAGGCCGATCCACTCGTCGAGGATCGCGACGGGGTCGAGGTCCGGCGCCCACGCGAGCCGGCCGAACGCGTACAGGTTGGCCTGCGCGAGCGGGTGCCCGGTCCAGAACGGGTCGTCGCCGGCGTTGGAGACGCCGACGAGGCCGTCCAGGACCGCCATCCCGCGGGCGCACCGGAGCACGTCGCTCCACATCGGAGCGAGGTAGCACACGTGGCGCTGCTGGCCGGTGTACTCCTGGGTCACCTGCAGCTCGACGGCGACGTCGGTGGCGGGCACGGCGGCGATCAGCGGCGACACCGGCTCGCGCGGCTGGAAGTCGACCGGGCCGTGCTTCACCTGGAGGACCACGTTGTCCAGGAACCGGCCGTCGAGCGCCACGAAGTGGTCGTGCGCGGCGCGGGCCCGGTCGGTGCGCCGGTCGCGCCAGTCCTGCCGGTGGTCGTAGACGAACGCCCGCCAGTGCACGACGCCGCCGTGCGGGGCGAGCGCCGCGGCGAGGACGTTCGCGCCGTCGGCGTGGGTCCGTCCGTAGGCGAACGGTCCCGGCTGCCCCTCGGAGTCGGCCTTCACGACGTACCCGCCGAAGTCGGGGATCGCCGCGTAGACGGCGTCGGTGGCGAGGGCCCACCAGGCCCGCACCCGCGGGTCGAGGGGGTCGGCGGTGCCGAGGTCGTCGCGCGGCGCGGCGAAGTTCACCGACAGGTGGACGCGGATGCCGTACGGGCGGAAGACGTCGGCGAGGGTGGCGACGTCGCCGAGCCGGTCGGTGAGCAGCCGCGCCTCCGTCGCGTGGACGTTGACGTTGTTGACGGTCACGGCGTTGATGCCGCACGCCGCGAGCAGCCGTGCGTAGCCGGTGACGCGGCCGAGGTCCTCGCGCAGGGCACCGTCGTGCCAGAAGAGCGAGCCGCCCGAGTAGCCGCGCTCGACCTGGCCCATGACGGGGTGCACGGCGACGTTGTCCCAGTGGTCCAGCATGCGGCGGGCGTACCCGGGCCGGTGCACCCGCGGCGGGTGCGGCGCGCCGAACGCGGCCTCGCCGAGCCGCGCGAGGTGGAACAGCCCGTACAGCAGCCCGGCGGGGTCGGCGGCGGCGACGGTGGTGATCCCTCCGTCGCGGGACACCGCGAACCCCTCCGGCCCGCATTCCACTGTGGATACCGCGAGCACCAGGTCGGCGCCGCCGGACACGACCGCGCCGCCGTAACGCCCGCATGCCTGCGCGACCTCGGCGATCACGGTGCGCACGAGCAGGCCGTCGCCGCGCACGGACACGCGGCGGGAGCCGATCGCCCGCAGCGCCGCCGGGGGCAGCCAGGCCGGGTGGACGTCCGTCATGGGACCTCGATGACGGCCACGCCGAGCGGCTCCAGGGTCACCGCGCCCTCCAGGATCCGGCCGGTGAGCAGGTCGGTGCCGTCCGCCGGCACCGTGACCGCCTCGGCCGGCGAGTGGTTGAGCAGGAACAGGAACCGGCCCCGCCGGGTCGCCTCCACATGCGACGGTGCGCCCGCGACGACCGGCTGGACGCCCGCGGCGGCGACCGCGCCGAGGATCACGTCCCGCAGCGCCTCGGGTTCGAGCCGCGTGCCGATGTAGGTGACCCGGCCGTCGGCGATGACGGCGGGCCACCCGGCGAGGTCACCGTCCACGTAGGAGGCGACGACGGACGCGGTCGTGGGGTGGATGCGCTCCTGCCACCAGTCGGCCCGGACGGTGCGCCCGCCGGCGAACCGCACGCCGAACGACGACCCGGCCGGGAGGTACTCGTCGATCCAGGCGCCGATGAGCCGCCCGAACGCGCCCGGATAGGCGGGCTGCCGCACCTGGTTGGCCTCGTCGACGACGCCGGAGAAGAACGAGCACAGCACGGTCCCGCCGGCGGCGGCGAAGTCTTCGAGGGCCGCGGCGCAGCGGTCGTCGACGAGGTACGCGTTCGGCACGACCACCACCCGGTACCGGCCCAGTTCGGAGCCGAACGACACCAGGTCGACCGCATGGTGCGCCTCCAGCAGCGGCCGGTAGTGCGCGGTCACGGTCGCCGGGTAGTCGAAGTCGTTGCGCGGCAGCCCGTGCGTGACCTCCAGCCCCCACCAGGCGTTCCAGTCGAACAGGACGGCAACCTCGGCGCGCGGGCCGGTGCCGGCGACGGCCGCGATCCGCGGCAGCTCGGCGCCGAGCGCCGCGACCTCCCGCCAGGTGCGGGCCCGGGTGCCGGAGTGCGGCAGCATCGCGGAGTGGAAGCGTTCGTGGCCGCCGCGGCCCGCCCGCCACTGGAAGAACAGGACGCTGTCGGCGCCGTGCGCGACCGCCTGGTAGGAGCCGAGCCGCATCAGGCCGGGGCGCTTCGCGTGGTTGACCCGCCGCTGCGAGACGGCGCCGGCGGCCTGCTCCATGAGCAGCCACGGCTCGCCGCGCAGCGACCGCATGAGGTCGAAGTTGAGCGCGGCGGCGACGTGCGCGTCGGGCTGCCCCGGGTCCGGGTAGATGTCGAGGGCCGCGGCGTCGACGTGCGGCGCCCACCGCCACAGGTCGGCGCCGCGGTGGAAGCGCATGAAGTTGGTGACGACCGGCAGGTCGTCGCGGTGCGCGCGGACGATGTCGCGCTCCATGACGAAGCACTCCAGCAGCGCGTCGGAGGCGAACCGGTGGAAGTCGAGGCGGCGGGCCGGGTTGGACCACGACCGCGGCACCTCCGGCGGGTCCACCTGCTCCCAGGCGGTGTAGCGCTGGCTCCAGAACGTCGTGTACCAGGCGGCGTTGAGCGCGTCGAGGTCGCCGTACCGGCGGCGCAGCCATGCCCGGAACGCGGCCGCCGCGGACGGCGTGTACGCGACCGGGCCGTACTCGTTGCCGATGTGCCACATCGCGAGGGCCGGGTGGTGGGAGTACCGCTCGGCGAGCGCGGTCGTGATCCGGGCGGCGTGCTCGCGGTACCGCGGCGAGGTCGGGTCGTAGTGCATCCGGTTGCCGAACCCGAACACCTCGCCGTCCTCCATGACGGGCAGCACCTCGGGGTGCCCGTGGGACAGCCACACCGGCGGCGCCGCGGTCGGGGTGGCGAGGTCGACGCTGATCCCGTTGGCGTGCAGCAGGTCCATGACCTCGTCGAGCCACTCGAAGGTGAAGCGGCCGGGCGACGGCTCCAGCGACGCCCACGCGAACACGCCGACGGTGACGAGGTTGACGCCGGCCTCGCGCATGAGGGCGACGTCCTCGTCCCACACGGCGCGGTCCCACTGCTCGGGGTTGTAGTCGCCGCCGAACGCGATCCCGCCGAGCCGCTCCCGCAGCGCGTCCAGTCTCGAGCTCATGCCCGTGTTCATGTCACGAACCGTTCGGTGATGCCGGCGATCACCGGCCGGCAGACGACCAGCAGCGCGGCGGCGAACCCGGCGGCGAGGAGCAGCAGCACCGCCTCCGACAGCAGCACCGTGACGCCGAGCGCCGCCAGCAGCAGACCCGCGGTGCCGAGGGTCACGGCCGGCAGGGCGGCGAGGAAGTGGGCGGCGAGCCGCAGGACGTCGGCGGGCCGGAAGACGAACAGCGACGCGATGACGAGCGCGGTGACGGCGACGAGCGTGGCCGCCGCGGCGAGCAGCACGAGCAGGCCCGACCACCACACCGGTACACCCGCCGCATCCCGGTGCAGGAGACTGACGGCCACCACGGTCAGCACCGCCACCAGCGGCGCCCAGATCCGCAGCGCGGCGGCGGCGTTGAGCCGGTAGCCGCGCCAGAACGCGGCGGCGGGGTGCAGGTCGGCGAGGTCGGCCGGCTGCCGGTGCAGCGCGTAGAGCGCGGCGGACAGCGCCGGCCCGACCGGCAGGACACCCACGGCCACGAGCACGCTCCGGTCGAGCAGGACCAGCAGCGCCAGGCCGGGCGCGACGGTGGCGACCAGCAGCAGCTCCACCACCAGCAGCGTGTAGACCCGCGCCGCGAGCCGCCCGAGCTTCATGCCGGGCCGCCCAGCAGCCGCGTGTCGTCCCACCAGGGCGGCGTCTCGTCGCGCACCGCGGTCACCTCGACCAGGGTCACCTCGTGCACGGCGAGGGTCAGGTCGAGCTCCGCCCGGCCGTCCACGACCGGCGCGCTCCAGTGGCGGCGGGCCGGCTCGGACGCCTCCCGCAGCGCGTCGAGCTGCCGGGCGCCGGGCGATCGCGGGCTGCCCATCTCCCGCCACGCCGCCCAGGCGTTGCCCGCCTCCTCCGACACCGACGAGCGGGCCACGTACGCGGTGACGGCCGGGGATCCGACGGGCACCGACAGCCGGACGCGGTGCCCGTCGGATCCCTGCCCGGCGGCCCATGCCAGGACGGTGACCCGGCCGGTGCCGTCGCGGGTGACGAGGTGGTCGTCGGCGCGCGCGAGGACCTCGCCGCCCATCCGGGCGAGGAACGCGTACAGGTGGAAGGTGGGCTTGCGGATCTGCCGGTGGGTGAGCAGCCCGAACCCGCCGTGGAACAGCGCCGCCGGGACCCCGGCCTCCTCGAACACGTCGCAGAACGTCCAGTAGGAGAACGAGTCCACGAGGTCCCCCGCCGCCGCGACGACCGGTGCCAGGTATGCGGCGTGGAACGCGGTGTCGTGGACGGGGTTGTCTGGGCGGTAGGAGGAGTTGAACTCGGTGATGTGCACCGGCAGCCCTTCCAGGGCCGTGCCGGCGAGCTGCCGGCCCGGCGCGGCGAACTGCTCCAGGAGCGTCGCCGCCGGCGCGAGCGTCTGGTGCACGCCGAAGGGCACGTGCTGGGCGGGGCCGGAGGTGTACGCGTGGCGGCTCACGAAGTCGATCGGGACGCCGCGCGCGGCCACGAACTCGGCGAACCGCGGCAGCCAGCCGTCGTCCGCGCCCGGCGACAGGGCCGGCCCGCCCACCTGGAGCCCGGCGTCGACGTCCTTCACGGCGTGCGCGGTGACCTGGCAACCCGTCGCTGACCTCCTGCCATTCCTGGGGCGAGAGGACCTTCGTCAGTACCCACCGCAGCAGCCGCCGTCCCGAGTCCGTCAACCGCAA